>NZ_CAIP01000046.1 GCF_000297435.1 Microcystis sp. T1-4
CCCCCCTGCCCCCCTTGATAAGGGGGGTATCTGACAACTTTTAACACCTACCTACTTACCTTTATTATAGAGGAAAATCCCCCAGAGAAATTTTCTATTCTTCCTCTGACTCTGGAGAACTTACCCAAGGGGTAGAAGATTCGGCAGCCTTCGGGAAAGAAAAAGATTTTTTCGGAGGAGAAGGCAATAATTCCAATTGTCGATTACTGGTTTTATAGCTAGTTTTATTTTTCTGCTCTCCCCGTCGTCGTTGGGAGGTTTTTTCCTCCGTCGTATTTTCGGCTATCACTTCATACAAAATCGCCCGTTTATCCTCTTGTTGGCCTTTTCTTAAAACCCGTCCTAAACGCTGAATATATTCCCTAGTGGAACCGGTTCCCGATAAAATAATCGCGATGCGCGCTTCCGGCACATCAACCCCTTCATTAAGAACATGGGAAGTCACCAGAATTTTGTATTCTCCCTGACGAAAACGGGTCAGGATTTCATGGCGTTCTTTCACGGGAGTTTGATGGGTTATGGCAGGTATTAAAAAGCTCTCGGAAATGCGGTAAACTGTGGCATTATCGTTGGTAAAAATTAAAATTGGTTCCGGATAGTGTTCACAGATTAACTCGGCTAAAACCCGCAATTTTCCCTGGGTTCCGGAGGATATTTCCTTCGACTCCCGGTGGGCCAACATGGCCCGGCGCCCTTCGCTACTTCTGGCACTAATCATGACAAAATTTTGCCAACCATCTAAACCAGACAAACTGAGATTATTTCTTCTTAAAAAATCATTGCGAATTTTAATTGCTTCTTGATATTTTTCCTGTTCTTTGGCAGATAGTTTCACTTTGATTTGAATTATTTCATGATCCGCTAGGACTTTTCCTGACAAGTCTTGGGGACTTTTTTGATAAACAATTGCACCAATAAGATAATCTAAATCTTGATGACTACCATCACCGCGATCCGGTGTTGCTGTTAAGCCTAAACGATAGGGTGCGATCGAATCTTCCGCTATTTTCCGAAAGAAATCTGATGGTAAATGATGACATTCATCAAAAATCAAAAAAGCGTAACGATTGCCAAGAGTTTCTGAATAAATTGCCGCACTTTGATAGGTGGCGATTAAAATAGCACTATTATCCTTAGAACCTCCCCCTAATAATCCCACCTCGGCATCGGGAAAAGCCGCCAACATCTGGGCATACCACTGGTGCATTAAATCAATAGTCGGCACGATAATTAAGGTACTGCGGGGAGTCGATTGTAGAGCTAATTGGGCAAGATAGGTTTTACCGGCAGCGGTGGGAAGGACAATGACACCCCTTCTCTGGGATTTTTTCCAAGCGATTAACGCTTCCGTTTGGTGGGGGTAGGGTTCCCGTTCAAAACTGGCAATTAATTCTAAATTGTTAAAAGCTTTTGCTTCATCTTGGAAGTTAATGCCCTCCTCCTGTAGGGTTTCCACGAGAGGACGATAATGAATGGCCAAAATGCGAAATCTTTCGATACGATCATCCCAAGTGGCAAAATCTAGCCATTTTTTCCCTTTTGGTGGTGGATGGAGAATTAAGGTTCCTCGCTCATATTTGAGGGTGGGTAAGCGCATTTTTCAGTTATCAGTTATCAGTTATCAGTTATCAGTAAACAGTTATCAGTAAACAGAACGTAGGTTGGGTTGAAGCATGAAACCCAACGCCCGCTCATGTTACGCTACCGCTAACCCATCCTACAAATAATTGTGCCTCCCTACTTATCAGTAAACAGTAAACAGTAAACAGTAAACAGTATAAGTGAACTGAAAACTTACATCTGATAACTGATAACTGATAACTGATAACTGATAACTGATTCAAGGCTGACGGCGGCAAGATAGCTTATCGTTAGATCATATTGATCGGGCTAAAAAAATAGAGTGTGAATTAACACACTCTCAGCATATCGAAACAGCTAAAGTTTGGCAATAGATTAAATCTTTTCGGTTAGCTTAGTCAGAACGCGATTGGAACGTTCCACAAAAGCTTGCATTCCCTCGGCATCAAATCCTTTTTGAGCGATTAAAGCTAAATCATAAACGTGCTGACAGAGCATTTTCGCTAATTGCGCCGATGGAGATTCGCCGCTACCAGTAACAATACTTCCCTGACTAATCTGGACAATCTGTTGAATTAGGGGATGATTAGTATTAATCATCAGAATATGTTCTTCGGGGAAAGCCATGGCTTTTTGTTGCATCATTGCCGTCATTTCCTGTAAGCGTCGCATCGCTTCTGGAAGTAAGACAATTGCTGGGGGAGTACCTTGGGGATCATCGGATTTCAAGGCTTCAGTTTTGATATTGATGCGGGAATTATCGAGGGCTTTGGCGAAGATTTCTTTGATCAATTCAGCCCTGGTTTTATTACTAGCGGGATCGATAATTTCACTAGCTTGATCCTGTTCGAGCAGCGTCGAGTCTAGTTCAGAATCAACCCGGGTGAATTTTACATCGGAGTATTCTCTTTCTAGGAAAGGAATAAAGTAATTAGTATCGATGAAAGAATCAAAGAAAAGGATCTCTAACCCTTGATTTTTGTAGAGTTCAACGTAGGTGGATTGACTACGAGGATCGGTACAGTAAAAAACTCGATTTTCGTGGCGTTCTTTATGGCGTTCTAGGTAGGCTTTGAGAGTAGTATAACCTTCCTGTTCGATCGCTTCTAGGGGAGTTTTCGCCGTTGCTTCTTGCCATGCGTCACCTTCGGCGGTTTGCACTTCCACTTGTAATGGGGTTTCTGGGGGTTTGTAGGTAGTCCGATAGATTAAAATATCTTCTACCTGCTGTTTAAATTTATCCTCTTTCAAGGAACCAAATTTAATAAAGGTTCCCACATCTCCCCAACAACGAATATATTCTTTTGCGTCTTCATTGTATAGAGATTTGAGGCGATCAGCAATTTTTTTGGCAATAAAATCGGCAATACGGCGAACGGTACGATCTTTGGTTAAAGCACTTCGAGATACATTTAAAGGAATATCTGGACTATCGATAACTCCTCGCAAGGGTATCAGGAAATCGGGAATAATTTCCTCGCAATGATCACTGACAAAAACCTGATTACAGAATAACTTTAACTGTCCTTTTGAGACATCCACATCCGGTCTGAGTTTGGGAAAATAGAGAATGCCATTGAGCAGGAAAGGATAATCAGTATTCAGATGTACCCAGAGTAAAGGTTCTTCTTGGAAAGGATAGAGATAACGATAGAATTCTAGGTAGTCTTCTTTCGTCAGATTTTGAGGAGATTCTTTCCATAAAGCCCGTTGTTGATTAATCACTTCCCCATCAATTTTAATGGGAACGGGCATAAAATCCGAGTAGGTTTTGACTAACTGGCGAATGCGGGCAGGTTCTAAATATTCCCCTTCCTCATCCATTAAAGTTAGGGTGATAGTGGTGCCGATTTGGCTGCGGGAAGAATCGGTTAGTTCAAACTCTGGAGAACCATCACAGCACCAATGGACAGGGGTAGCACCTTCCTGATAGGAAAGAGTATCAATCTCTACCTTTTTAGCCACCATAAAAGCCGAATAAAAACCTAGGCCAAAATGACCGATTAAATCGTTGGCTGATTTTTGGTATTTATTGATAAATTCTTCCGCACTGGAAAAGGCAACTTGGTTAATATATTTCTTGATTTCTTCCGCCGTCATCCCGATACCATTATCGGTAATTGATAGGGTACGATTTTCTTTATCGATGGCGAGATTAATTTCTGGTTCGGGGACTTCTCCTCTCGCTTCTCCTGCTAAGGAAGCCATTTTTAATTTCGAGATGGCATCAACACTATTGGATATCAATTCCCGCAGAAAAATTTCATGGTCAGTGTAGAGAGATTTTTTGATAATAGGGAAGATATTCTCGGTATGAATCGTGATATTACCTTTTTCGAGTACCGTCATACGTTCAATCACTAAGGGCTTGACTATTCTAACTTTTTTATTTTGCTCGATAATGGCAGCATTGATCACAGAGCGATTGCCCAACTTCTTCTAGGGGGATAACCGTACCGATAAAGGTATTTAACGGCAGCGGGGCGATTTCTAGAACTTGATCGCAAAAATTAGGGGTAAGTGCCAGATTATCGCAGTTATTGATGACTTTTTGACTTTTGCAAGCGGTTGGTTGAGATTTGCCGATTGAGGGGGAATTGCAGTAGCTCTACTGTTTACTTTGCAGATATCCCTCAATCAAAATATCGGGATTGAGATAATTAACCGTGACATTTTCTAACTGTAAAGCTTGGCTCATTAACTGGAAACCTAAATCACCCACGGCAGTAGGTGCCTTGATTCCGCCGATGATTTTGGGCGCAATAAAAGCGATAATTTTTTGTACCATGCCCTCAGCGATCGCGGCGGCGCTTAAACCGCCGCCGCACTCCCACAAAACCTGACAAAATCCCCTCTGATAAAGATTTTCCATCACTAAAGTGGGTGTCACCTCGGTGAGTTCGATCACTTCCACGCCTTTTGTTAATAATTGTTGCTGAAGCTTGACATTAGCATCAATTTGTGTATAGACAAGGGTGGGAAATTGACTGGTATCCCAAAGATGGGCCGAGGGAGGTAAATCGAGCGATCGAGTCATGACCACGCGCAGGGGATTATGATCGGAGAGGCCGTGAGTGGTAAGGTGGGGATTATCTTGACGGACAGTGCTACCGCCGACGATAATCGCATCACAGGCCGATCGCAATTGATGGACTATTTGGCGAGAAGCGGGGCTAGTAATCCAGGCGCTATGACCGCTAGTGGCGGCAATTTTGCCATCGAGAGTCATGGCATATTTGAGAATACCGAAGGGTTTTTTAGCGGTGATGCGATGGATAAAACCCTGATTGAGTTGACGACATTCGGACTCCTCCACTCCCACCAGCGTCTCGATGCCTGCCGATTCTAATCTTTGAATGCCTTTCCCCGCCACTAGGGGATTAGGATCGATCATCCCCACCACCACTTTTTTAATGCCTGCTTGCACAATTGCCTCGCTACAGGGGGGAGTCCGTCCATAGTGGTTACAGGGTTCAAGATTGACGTATAAAGTGGCACCACGAGCTTTTTCTGCTGCCTGTCTCAGGGCGAAAACTTCTGCATGGGGTTGTCCGGCCCCTGGGTGAAAACCTTCGCCGATAATTGTACCCTCTTGAACGATCACAGAACCCACCAAAGGATTAGGAGAAGTCCGCCCCAAGGCTTGCCTAGCAAGGGTTAGACATCTTTGCATCATTGTGCGATCGAATTCCGTTGCCCGGGCCATGGTTGATTTCTCCAAAGGAGGGGAGAGTTTTCAGTGATCAGTAAACAGTAATCAGTGATCAGTGGGAATTATAGATTATAAATTATGAATTATGAATTAGGAGATGGGGGTGATGGGGTGATGGGGTGTGGGGAGATGGGGAGACCACTTCGTGTGCGTTGCGGGGGGTAGTGGGGCATTTGGCTGAAATTTCCCTAAACCCCTAAACCCCTAAATCCCTAAATTCCTAAACCCCTATATCCCCTTTCTAACTGATAACTGATAATTGATAACTTCTCTACTATTATTATTTTAAAGTGAAACGTATCAGAGGATACAGAAATCTCAAATCAAAACAACAAAGATCGAAAAACATTGACTACTCACACATCAAGATAAATCCCTAGGTGTTTGGTCTTCTGAAATGATTGACCCCTGTTCCTAGGATTTAGCGGTTGAACGGACATAATTGCTCGGTGATTATTTTCAAAAGTAATGAATCGACCTACTAACTCAACAAAGTAAACGAATTAACGATGAAACGAATTGCTCGAAAATCTGGGGAACTTGTCGGTTTGTTACCCAAAATTAACCCTGTCTGGTTAGCCTGTGTTCCCTTGTCTGCGATTATTTTTGTGGTTTGGAACACGGCCGTACAGGCCCAGGATGCGAAACCCCTAACCCCCGAAGATGTCCAAAACGCCCTCAATACAATCTGGGTTTTAATTGCCGCCATCCTCGTGATCTTTATGAATGCGGGTTTTGCGATGCTAGAAACGGGATTCTGTCGTCAGAAAAACGCCGTTAACGTTCTGGCCAAAAACCTGATCGTTTTCGCCCTCTCCACCATATCATTTTGGGCGATCGGTTTCTCCCTGATGTTCGGGTCTGTCAGTAACGAATTTTTCGGTACGGGAGGTTGGTTCCTTAGCAGTAGCGATCCCGCCACCTACGTTATGCCTGCCTCTTTGCCCACCTCGGTGTTCTTCCTGTTCCAAGTCGCTTTCGCGGGAACGGCGGCAACCATTGTATCTGGGGCAGTGGCAGAACGGATTAAATTCACCGATTTCCTCGTTTTTAGCTTAATTATCGTTGGTATCATGTACCCGATCACCGGTCACTGGGTGTGGGGTGGCGGTTGGTTAGCCGACCTTGGTTTTAAGGACTTCGCCGGTTCGACGGTAGTTCACTCGGTCGGTGGTTGGTCTGCCTTAACCGGGGCGGCAATTCTCGGCCCGAGAATGGGTAAATACATCAACGGTCGCACCAATGCCTTACCCGGCCATAACATGAGTATTGCGACCCTGGGTTGTTTAATTCTCTGGATTGGCTGGTTTGGTTTTAACCCCGGTTCTACTTTAGCGGTTAATGAAACTGTACCCTATATCGCTGTCACCACTAACCTCGCCGGGGCCGCGGGCGGCATTGCCGCTACCTTTACCGCTTGGGCGAAAGATGGTAAACCCGACCTTTCGATGATTATTAACGGTATTCTGGCCGGTTTAGTAGCCGTTACTGCCGGTTGTGATGGTGTATCCTATTGGTCGGCGGCAATCATCGGTTTAATTGCCGGTGTGGTCGTGGTGTACTCGGTGGCTTTCTTCGATAACCTGAAAATTGATGACCCCGTGGGTGCGACTTCCGTTCACCTCGTCTGTGGTGTGTTTGGAACTTTAGCCGTCGGTATCTTCAACAAAGATGCGGGTTTAATCACCGGTCAATTCCAACTGTTTATTAACCAAATTATCGGAATTGTGGCAGTAGGGGCATTTACCCTGATTGTTAGTGGTATTGTTTGGACAATCCTCAAGGCGACCCTCGGTATTCGTGTTACTCCCGAAGAAGAAATGGAAGGTTTGGATGTGGGTGAACACGGGATGGAAGCCTATAGCGGTTTCGTCAAGGAGTCCGATATCGTTACCGGCGGCCATTATGCTTCCAGTGTTGACATGGAAACGCCTAGCAGTCGTTAGGTTAAACCTTGTAAAGATAGATTAATTTACCCCCGACAAAGTTAAAGAGAAAAGGAAGAAGGCCTCGCGCCGCTGCGATCGGTGGCTATAATTGGCTTCTAAACCTTTTCTCTTTCGGTTTTTTGTCTCTTTCCGGACAGAAAAAATTAATCTTGCTACTAGGCAGCAACCGTCAATGAAAAAGATCGTAGGAATAACCATACTTTTGCTGGCACTGGGATTCAATTGCGGAGTTGCCCCAGTTTTTGCGGAAACCATCGCCGCCGCTCCCCCCAATCCGATTAGTGCTGGAGATACCGCTTGGATGCTGATCTCGTCGGCTTTAGTTTTATTAATGACCCCCGGACTGGCTTTTTTTTATGGGGGTTTAGTGCGTTCGCGTAACGTCCTCAACACCATGATGATGAGTTTGGTGGCCATGGGCGTCATCGGTGTAACTTGGGTGCTGTGGGGTTATAGTCTCGCTTTCGATGTCACCCCGGGTAAAAGTGGTTTTGGCGAGGGAATTGAAGCTTTGATCGGGGGACTAGATTGGATTTTTCTTAACGGTGTCACCGCCGCCGCACCTGACAATATCGGTTATGCACCCACCGTTCCCCATCAAGTGTTTATGGTCTATCAGATGATGTTTGCGATCATCACCCCGGCTTTAATTTCGGGGGCGATCGTAGAACGGGTCAACTTTAAAGCCTATTTTTGGTTTTTACTGCTTTGGTCCACTTTTATCTATTCTCCCCTAGCTCACTGGGTTTGGGGTAAGGGTTGGTTGGCTGCCACCGGGGCGCTGGATTTCGCCGGTGGAACCGTTGTTCACATTAGTTCCGGGATTTCCGCACTGGTGGCCGCTTGGGTGATTGGCCCGCGTCGCAGTTTTGGCACCCAAACCTACGCACCCCATAATGTGCCTTTTGTTCTCCTAGGTATCGGTTTACTCTGGTTCGGTTGGTTTGGTTTTAATGGGGGTAGTGCGCTTTCCTCTAGTTCCCTAGCCACGACAGCTTTTGTTAATACCAGTATCGCAGCTTCGGCTGGTGGTTTGACATGGATGCTTATAGAATGGATTTTACGGGCTAAACCGACGGCGATCGGCATTGCTAGTGGATTTTTAGGGGGATTAGTCGGTATAACTCCGGCTGCCGGCTATGTGCTGCCGATTGGGGCGATTCTCATTGGTTCGATCACTGCCCTTACCTGTTTTTTTGCGGTTAGTCTCCGGGCAAAATTGCGCTTTGATGATTCTTTGGATACCTATCCCGTCCATGGTGTCGGCGGAACGATAGGGGCGCTGCTTACGGGGCTTTTTGCCACAAAAGCGGTTAATTCAGCCGGAAATGATGGTTTATTTTTTGGGAATCCGGGGTTACTGTGGACGCAATTTGTTGGCGTTGCCGCTACTTATATCTTTGCTGCCGTCGGTACTTTTGTCATCCTGAAAGTTCTCAGTTTATTTATGGACTTGCGGGTTAAACCGAATACGGAAGCAGAAGGGTTAGATGTGCCTCAACACGGAGAGGAAGCCTACGGACAGGAATTCGAGTTTGGTAACAGCTTTTCCTACCAAGAAAATCCTGCTGCCACAAATCCGCAAGAAAATTATTAGCAATTCAATCGGCTATCGGTGCGGCTAACAGAGGCGAAATTTCGTCTCTGTGAAACTTGGCCGAACATGGGCAAGACAGCCAAAAATTAGCGATTCTTGCCAGCAAGAATCAAGAAATTTGTAGGCCAGCTAACTCAGCAATTGTATAGGTGGAGCTGCCTTTAATAAGTATCTTAGGTTCAAGATTCTAACAGGAGCATAATTTTGTCAAAGTGAAAACCTAATTAGCTAAGGATTTCCCTCCTGTCTTCAGGCTCCTAACTCGGAGAATTTGGTCGTCAATCTCTTTACTTAGCCAAGAAAATCCTCGATCTCCTGTGCCGTCTCTTCCGGTGCTTCTTCCGGTAAAAAATGACCACTGGCGATCGCTTGTCCGGTGACTTGATTAGCTCGCTGCTGCCAAAGAGCGATAGATCGTATTGACGAGCAATGAAACCTTTTTTTCCCCAAAGAACCAAGAGGGGAGAGGAAATTTTCCGTTCTAAATCCTGACGATCATGCTCTAAATCGATGGTAGCGGCGGCCCGATCATCGGCACAGGTGGCGGTTATCGTGCTTAAATCTCGAAAACAACAAAGCTTCCTCTGTAAAAGCGCTAAAATCTCGCCCCCAACTTTGCCAGCAATGTTGCAGATAATAATCGGGATTAGCGGCGATCAGGGTTTCGGGAAAAGGGGAAGGCTGAATCAAGAAGAACCAATGATAGTAGGCAGTGGCAAAAGTTTGCTCTGTAGCCTCGTACATCGCCAGCGTTGAGGCTATATCGAGTAAAACGATTTTTTTACCTTTTCGGGGAAATCGAGGGCGAGATGGTAAAAAACTTGCGCCCCTCGATCATGACCGATCAGATAAAACTCCTGATAACCCAATTTTTCCATCAGCAACACCTGATCGAGGGCCATCACCCGCTTGCAATAATTGCTAGAATCCTCTAGGGGTAAGGGTTTATCGCCATCCCCGTAGCGGCGCAGATCCGTGGCGATCACCGTAAAATTAGCCGCTAATCGGGGGGCGATTTTATGCCACATTTGATGAGTTTGGGGATAACCATGGAGCAAAAGCAGCGGAAAACCGCGCCCACCTTTGACACCATTGATAGTAATGCCATTAATACTAAATCCGTTGAGTATAGGCTACTTATCAGGACAGGCAAAAGGCAATAGGCAAGAGGCAAAAGGGGGAATAAATAATCAGTCTTTAATAACTGGATTTAGTATAACTTCTAGCTGAAATTTCCGAAAATTTGTCAGCATTTGGCTCTCCCAGGTTTGGTGGGTAAAATGTATTCTAGGATACAGTCCTGCTGGCGAGTGAGTGGAACGAACCACAAAGACACAAAGGACACAAAGATTGATCGATCATATTGTAAGTTAAACTGATCACACAGAACCTAGAAGAGCCAGCATTTTTGCTTCCTGTCACCTGAGGGGGAGATAATTGCATCATCCGGCAAAAGTGGCCCAATCAGTAAAGTTTTTTCACTATAGTTCCTCAAGCCCCTGTTTTTCTGATAGATTAAAATCATTGGGTTGCTCAAAAATCAACGAGTTAAGCAGTAATTTGATTATGATCTCGATTATCTATTCCGAGGAATTTCTCGATCACGATACAGGTATTTACCATCCCGAAAAAGCGGCGCGTTTAACGGCAATTGTCGAGGCTTTAAAACAAACAAAATGGCAGTCAAAATTAACATGGCATTTACCGACACCGCTCGAAATTCGCGACGAAGTAATTCCTTTGATTAAACAAGTTCATAATCAAGATTATGTTGATAGATTGCGGCGAATTTGTCAACGGGGTGGGGGAAGATTGGATGCCGATACTCCCGTTTCTGCCCGTAGTTACGATGTGGCGTTACTAGCGGTTAGTGGCTGGTTAGATGGAGTCGATCGAGTCTTATCCACCGGCGATCCTGCCTTTATTTTAGCCCGTCCACCCGGACATCATGCCACTTCTAATTATGGCATGGGTTTCTGTCTGTTTTCTAATGCTGCTATTGCCGCTTATTATGCTTTAGAAAACAAAAGAGTGCAAAAAGTAGCGATTCTCGATTGGGACGTACATCACGGCAATGGCACCCAGGATATAGTCGAAAATCATCCCCAGATTGCCTATTGCTCCCTCCATCAATTCCCCTTCTATCCCGGCACGGGAGAAGCGAGAGAAAAAGGGGAGTTTAATAATGTTTTGAATATTCCCTTATCGGCGGGAAGTACGATTAAAGATTATCAAGAACATTTTGAGGGGCAAGTCATACCTTTTCTGAAAAATTTTCAACCGGATTTAGTGATTGTTAGTGCTGGATATGATGCCAATCAAGCGGATCCTCTGGCGGGAATTTGTTTACACCCACAGGATTATGGAATTTTAACCAAATACCTCTTAACTCTCAATAAACCGCTACTTTTCGGCTTAGAAGGTGGTTATGATTTAGAAACTTTAGCGGCTTCCGTCGTCGCCACCTTAGAAGCTTTGCTCTGATCCTATTCCGGGTAATCGTTACATTTCTTTAAAAAGATTGGTAACAAAGCGATCTAATGCGGTAAGGTAAACGATCGATAGAAAAAAACCCTTGACCTAGTTGCCTTTTAAGATTATGAACTCGCTTGCGCCACACCTAAAAGCCAAAGCCCTCAAACCCAATAGTCGTCGTCCTGCCAAAGAATTGTGTAGCGAGTGCGGACTTTGTGACACTTATTATATTCACTACGTTAAAGAAGCTTGTGCTTTTCTCAATCAACAAATTGCCGATTTAGAAGCAGCAGCACACGGCAAAAGTCGCGACTTAAATCAGGAAAATGATCTCTATTTTGGCGTTCATCAAGAGATGATGGCTGCCAAGAAAAAACAAGCTATCCCAGGGGCGCAATGGACAGGAATCGTCAGCACAATTGCCTGTGAAATGCTCAATCGTGGTTTAGTAGAAGGGGTGGTTTGTGTGCAGAATACCGCCGAGGATCGCTTTCAACCGCAGCCGATTCTCGCTCGTACCACGGAAGAAATTCTCGCCGCTAAAGTCAATAAACCGACTCTTTCTCCCAATTTATCAGTCCTAGAAGAAATTGAAAAATCGGGCATGAAACGGTTATTAGTTATCGGAGTTGGTTGTCAAATTCAAGCCCTAAGAGCAGTAGAAAAAAAATTAGGCTTAGAAAAGTTATATGTCTTAGGAACTCCCTGCGTCGATAATGTCACCCGCTCAGGGCTGCAAAAGTTTCTAGAAACTACCAGTCGTTCCCCAGAAACTGTGGTTCACTACGAATTTATGCAGGATTTTCGGGTACACTTTAAACACGAAAATGGCTCCATCGAAATGGTTCCTTTTTTTGGCTTAAAAACTAATAAATTAAAAGATGTTTTTGCCCCTTCCTGTATGACTTGTTTTGATTATGTTAACTCCCTTGCCGATTTGGTTGTGGGCTATATGGGCGCACCTTTTGGCTGGCAATGGATTATGGTTCGTAATGATACGGGCAAGGAAATGTTAGAGTTAGTTAAAGATCAATTAGATACCCAAGATGTTATGTCTAGTGGTGATAGAAAACAGGCGGTACAAAATAGCATTCCTGCCTACGATAAAGGTGTAACCTTGCCGATGTGGGCGGCAAAAATGATGGGAGTAGTAATTGAAAAAATCGGGCCTAAAGGGTTAGAATATGCTCGCTTTTCCATCGATTCTCACTTTACCCGTAATTACCTTTATGTTAAACGTAATTATCCTGAAAAATTAGCGGCTCATGTTCCTGAATATGCTAAAAAGATTGTGGAACAGTATAAATTGCCCGATTAATTAGGGTATGCTGAAAAAGTAGGGGCGCAACATTCGGATAGGAAATCTACGGTTTCAGCCATAGGTTATCCCCCGAATGCTTCGCCCCTTCTTCGACAATCTCTTATCAGTTATCAGTTATCAGTTATCAGTTATCAGTTATCAGTTATCAGTTATCAGTTATCAGTTATCAGTTATCAGTTATCAGCTATCAGTGAGCAGTGGTTAATTCAATCATAGTCAATGATAGGTGATGGGTTACGACTAAATCTGGATGTTGTCAAAATTTATCTTGACAAAAGCCTCTTGACATGATACTATATTCATAGTGGAAAATCCTTGCGCCTACAGACCCTATTTTCAAGTCTCAATAATCGCCAATAAAAGCTTAGATAGCGATAATTTTTTTAAGGATTGAGAACCATGAACTATCAAAGAGAGTTTTATGTTGTCATTGAACGAGATGAGGATGGATATTATGTTGGGGAAGTTCCTCAACTTCGGGGTTGTTACAGTCAAGGGGAAACGATTGATGAATTGATGAAGAATATCAGGGAAGTGATTGAACTTTGCTTGGAAGATGACAATCCGGAAGATGTGTCGAAGTTTGTTGGAATTGAAAAGGTGTCTATCTGATGCCAAAATTACCGATATTAACCGGTGATGAAGTTATCAAAGCTTTAACGAGAATAGGGTTTCAATCTATCCGACAAAAAGGAAGTCATCTGCGCTTAAAACATGAAGATGGAAGAGTTGTCACCGTACCGGTTCATCGGGGGAAAACTGTCGGGAAAGGATTACTCCTAAAAATTTTACGCGATGCTGAACTGACACAAGAAGAATTTATTCGTCTGCTGTAATTCCCATCTTGATTTAAGCTTCATGTCCCCGTTTTTCTGGATGTTGTTAAATTTTCTCTTGACAAAGGCGACTTGACATGATATTATATATATAATGGAAAATCCGTGCGCTTGCAAACCCTAGTTTTCAAGAATTTTCAAGGTCTAGTTTATTCGCCATAATGGGTTTTAGCACGATGAATATAGATTAACTTTTGTTCATCATCAGTCTAAACTTTGATTGGAATAATTGAATGAATACTATGATTGTGTTGTATGCTGACTTCATAAACCATTAATCAATGTCTCCCAAGACTTCCTCAAGAGAATAGGTTTCATTTTCATTAATTTGCTGTAGAGATAGTTGTAAGCTTTCTCTTAAATCGGGAATAGAGAGTAATTCGATAGTTTCTTGTAAACTTTCATAGTTTTTTTGGGAAATCAAAATTACAGAATCCTCCTGATTCTCAATGGCATAAATTTTGTTATCTTCTGTAACCGATTTAACGAGACTGGGTAAATCGGTTTGAGCATCGGCGATTTTAATTTTTTTGATCATAATTAATCCTTTTTTTGATGATGAAATAATAAAAATTATTGTAGGGATTTAACAATCTCTCCTAATCACAGTCCAGACAGCATCCTCCTATAATTATCCATCATTGTAGTCATCAGTGATTAATTCAATCATAGTCGATGATTAGGTGGTGCGTTACTGGACTAGGTAATAGGTGTAGGGGTAATTCATGAATTACCCCTACAATAACGTTTTTCTGGATGTTGTTAAATTCTCTCTTGACAAAGGCGACTTGACATGATACTATATTCATAATGGAAAATCCGTGCGCCTACAGACCATATTTTCCAAAGCATTCAAACTCTATCTTAATTCTACTTGCCAGAGTTGGGACAACATAGTTTTATATTCTCCATAATCGTTTGAGTATGGGGATGATTTTCCCCTAATCCTTCTCTGAAAATATTAATCGCTTCTAGATAGAGAGGTTCCGCTTCTGAGTACCTAACTTGGGAGTAGTACAAGTGTGCTAAATTGTTGAGGGAAGTTGCCACATGGGGATGATTGTCTCCTAGTAGTTGTTGTCTCAATTCTAATGTAACTCTATATTTTGAAATAAAATGAAAAATCCTTCTTGCGTAAAATGCTTATCGTGGGTAAGAATTTCATTTATATTCATTTGGCGCATTGTTTGCATGGATATACAATCTGTTAAGCTGTAATCTTTATCTGGACGATTTTGATATAAATCTAATCCTGATTGGACCGTCTGATGAGTTTGAGGTATAACTAAGATTTGGGGATTATTTTGTAAGCCTCTAATAACTTGTAAGGTTTTTCGTCTAACTGACATTCCATAAGCAGATAGATTGTTGAAAACTTCAATAAAGACTTCATCGGTTGTCACTATTGTTACCTGCTGGAGTTTCCTTGTCATTTCTATAGCTTTCTCATGCCAATCATCACGATTGTTAATGAGAGCAACCCAATAAAATGTGTCTGCAAAGATGGTTTTCATTGCTATGATGCTATAAACTTTAGTTTCGGCTTTGCTTAGGATTTGGGAACTCCATAAAGATAATGATCATGTTGATTAGCAAGATCTATAGGCAACTTTTCTAAGTCGTCATTGTCTAATGGCATCTCTTCCAGAAGCTTTAATATTGCCTCCCCTACATTACTTTCAGATTTAGCATAACTAGCTTGTGCTGAAAGGAGGAAGTTCAAAGTTTCTTCTATTAAAGAATCCGGTGCTTGTTCAATCTCTTGCAATAGTCTCTCTTTAGTGTTCATGGTTTTATTCCTTGCTAATCAGTTATCAGTTATCAGTGATTAATTCAATCATAGTCAATGATAGGTGATGCGTTACGACGGATTGTTAGCTTGAAGTTAAAGCAGAAATTTTGGCCGTCTAACGCACCCTACGTTTTTCTGGATGTTGCTAAATTTTCTCTTGATAAAGGCGACTTGACATGATACTATATTCATAATGGAAAATCCGTGCGCCTACAGACCCTCTTTTCCAAAGCATTCAAACTCTATCTTAATTCTACTTGCCAGAGTTGGGACAACATAGTTTTATATTCTCCATAATCGTTTGGGTATGGGAATGATTTTCCCCTAATCCTTCTCTGAAAATATTAATCGCTTCTAGATGGAGAGGTTCCGCTTCTGTGTAGCTGTCTTGGGAATGGTACAATAGTCCTAAATTATTGAGAGATACCAATTTTCATAACTAAGATTGGGAATATTTTGAAAATGCTTAATGTTAGCTATAATCAGAGTATAATCGCAATAAATAGCAGTCGCAGCAATAAACAAATCAATCGGGGTAATTAGTTGTCCTTTTATTCTAAGATTAACGTATATTTGAGTAGCTATATCACTAATTTCACGATCATAACCAATTACTTCACTGACTTCTGCAAGACGTTCAAATTGTTGTTGTTGATTTCGTGCATCTTTATACAATAAACCACTTTTAATCTCGTAATAGGTAAAGATTGAAAACGATATATAAGTATAGTGTTGTCGATAGATGCGGAATTGTTCAATTACTGCGGGATTGCCTCGTAAAAAATAAGAGAGGATATTGGTATCAAGTAATGCTTGTTTCATAAGTCATTTATCCGTCTTAAATCAAGTTGACGATTAGCTTCTGCTTCTTCGACAATCTCTTGCATAGTATTTTCTATATCTGCTGCCATACCAGCAAATTCCATAAAGTCAACGTCTGGATGTTTTGTTTTTATAGATTGGACAAAATGCAGGATTTCCGGCAGCAGAGAAATGGGAGTTGTTTCAATTTCTTTAATAAGTTGTTCTTTA
>NZ_CAIP01000045.1 GCF_000297435.1 Microcystis sp. T1-4
CTTCAAGAAGCGGCAAGACAAGCTATGGTTAAGGTTATCTCCCTAGAAAAAATTCTACCCGCCATGAAAGATCGTGTCGATAATGCCGAAAAAGTGGTCATTGCTGCTAAGGAAAAACGGTTCTTCGGTTTGTGTTATGTAATGGACGGGGGTTATAAGAGATGGAACCCTTATAGAGAAAGACATTGGACGATTTTTGTCAATTGTTTTTGATCTAGAGCGAGCTAATCAGTTAAATCTTTTGCCAGATAAGGATTTAGTCGATTTATGTCCCCCTATCGAACCATAACAAGTAACGAAGAGCCGGAAAAACTTCGCCAAGAGCAGGAAAAAATCGAGCATTATAAATTAGAAATGAGCAACTTAAAAGCGCTTAGTTCCATGAATGAGGCTTTAGGCAAAATAAACGAATTTGATAGTAGTCTCAACCTCAATAACTCCCGCGATCGCTTTGAGGATGCCAATGGAGCGATTAACGACCGTTATCGAAAAGAAAACGCTTATAGTGAATTAAGCGAGAACCATAGCGAGAAATTAGCTCAATAAATCGATTTCTTAAGCCTTGATGACGAAATTAACCGCTGTTTAGCTGAATTCAATCAGCAAAGTTAAGGAGTAAAGCGATGACAAAGACCAGCAAAAAAGCGGGTTTACCGCCAATTTCCTAGGTTTTACTGGGATTGATCGGTTGGTTTCTTTTTCCGCAAATATTGGCAATATTTGCCCCAAAAGCCGATAATAATCCCAGCATCAGTTACGGCAATCATCTCCTGATCAAAACTAATTCTAACACCGCCAAAGAATCAGCGATCGCTGCCATTGCTCAAGGTGATCACCAAGAAGCAGAGCAACTCCTGCAAAAATCCCTCGCTCAACGTCCCAACGATCCCGAAAGCGTAATTTATCTCAGCAACCTGCAAACTGGCTCAAATCCCTTTAAAATCGCCGTTGTTGTGCCAGCAACAACTAATCCCAACGTCGCTCAGGAAATATTGCGAGGAGTCGCCAGCGCACAAACCCAGATCAATCAACAGGGAGGGATCAACGGCAGAAAACTGATGGTTATCGTGGTTAATGACGATAATCAGCCGCAGATATCGAAAGAGGTAGCCAGTGAATTAGTCAAAAATCCCGATATTATCGCTGTTATCGGTCATAATGCCCCCGATGCCAGTGCCGCTCCTATCTACGAAAAAGGCGGTTTGCTGATGATTTCTTCCACCTCCCCGGCCAATAATCTCTCCAGTGCGGGAAATTATATCTTTCGTCTGGTGGCTTCTAAGAGCAACATTACGGAAAAATTAGCAAATTACATAGTAAATACTGCTAAAGTCCAGAAAATTGCTTTTTGCTACGATTCTCAAGCTCCTGATAATGTTTCCTTTAAAGATGAGTTGATGGCTAATGTGGCGAAAAAAGGCGGTCAAATTGTGCCGATTGTCTGTGATCTAAGTGTCCCCAATTTTAAGGCCGATCAAGCCCTTAATCAGGCGATTTCTGGGGGTGCTAACGGCCTATTTGTCGTCGCTCATGTTGATCGTCTCGATCCCGTTTTTGAGGTTATTCGCTTCAATCGTCAGCGTTTACCTCTGTTTAGTAGTCCCACCTTCTACAATATTCGCATCCTCGAAGATGGCGGCAAAAACGTCCAAGGTTTAACCGTTGCCGTACCCTGGCACCCATCGCTTAACCAGACTTTTGCCAATCTTATGCAGGAACAGTGGCGCAGTCCGGTTAGTTGGCGCACAGTCACCAGTTTTGACGCTACACGGGTGATTATTGCCGGTTTAAGGGAAAATCCTCAGCGTCATGGCCTACAATTCAGGCTGCGTTCTGGCAATTTTCATCGAACAGAGGCCACCGGAAAAATTAGCTTTGATCCTAATACTGGCGATCGCATTGGTCAGCCGGTCTTAATTCAAGTGCGATCAACTCCCTCCGGTGAGCAGTTTGTCCCTTTACCTTGAAAAGTCCCCAGTCCACCAAAGTCGGGAGAGTTGCCAACTCTCCCCCCAAAAAATGAGCAAAAATTACAATTATTTCAATGTTCAACCTTGAGCGAGAAATGAATGACTAATATGTTAAAATATGCCTAAGTAGGTAGGTTTTAAAAATTGTCAGATGCCCCCTTATTAAGGGGGCATCTGCACCACCCTTATTAAGGGGGGCTGGGGGGATCAAAGGCAAAATCTATCTTCAATTAAATTATAACTACTTACTTATGGATATCGTTATTATCGAAGATGAAATTGAAATCGCCCATTTGATTCAGCAAACTTTAGAGCGGGAGTCCTTTACTTGTCATCTGGCTTATAATGGTAGGGTAGGACTAGAACTATTTTATCAAAAGCAACCAGAATTAGTGATTTTAGATTTAATGTTACCGGAATTAGACGGACTAGAATTGTGTGCTAGAATCCGCCAAAAACCGGGGACAAAAGACCCCTATATCTTAATGTTAACCGCTAGGGGAGAAGAAATTGATCGCATTATCGGTCTATCTACGGGAGCCGACGATTATATGGTCAAACCCTTTAGTCCCCGGGAATTAACCGCGCGGGTAAGGGCATTATTAAGACGTAGTTTAAGACACGATAGTCAACCCCAACAACTCCATCGCAGCCGTCATTTTATTATCGACTTAGATCAACATTCTGCTGTTCGTAAATTGGAGGGAATGCCAGAGGAAACCCTCGATTTAACCACCTTAGAATTTAATCTACTCGCTACCTTTGTCAGTTATCCCAATCGCGTCTGGAGTCGCACCCAATTAATCGATAATCTCTGGGGAAATGATTTTTTTGGCGATGAAAGGGTAGTAGATACCCATATCCGACGCTTACGCAAAAAAGTAGAACCCGATCCTGCTAATCCTATCTTTATCAAAACTGTGGTCGGTGTCGGTTATAAATTTGAGGATGACATTATTTAAAGACTATTGATCAGTTATCAGTTATCAGTTATCAGTTATCAGGTGCGAGTTTTCAGGTGTGAGTTTTCAGTGAATAGTATTAAGGGACAAGCTCGCAGCTGCCTTTTTACTGTTTACTGCTCACTGTTTACTGCTCACTGTTTACTGCTCACTGTTTACTGTTTACTGCTCACTGTTTACTGACCAACACCCCAACCCCAATAAAAAATTCTCCCTAAAGGCATTTAAGCAGTCTTTAACCCTTATGTGCTACAATTTTTGAAGATTTTGCCATTCATTTAGGTTCAATCAGGGATCACAGCCTTTTCAGGGAAATTTTATGACAAGTAACTACGGCGCGGAACAGATACAAGTTCTCGAAGGGTTAGAACCAGTCAGGAAGCGGCCGGGGATGTATATCGGTACGACCGGGCCGCGGGGACTACATCATTTAGTCTATGAAGTGGTGGACAACTCGATCGATGAGGCCCTAGCGGGTTACTGTACTCATATCGAAGTGGATATCAAGGCCGATGGTTCCGTCAGCGTCACTGACGATGGCCGGGGTATTCCCACCGATGTTCACCCCACCACGGGTAAATCTGCCCTCGAAACCGTTCTCACTATACTTCATGCCGGCGGTAAATTTGGCAGTGGTGGTTATAAAGTGTCGGGAGGGTTACACGGAGTCGGGATTTCCGTCGTTAATGCTCTTTCTGCATGGGTCGATGTCACCGTCTGGCGCGATCATAAAGTACATACCCAACGCTACGAAAGAGGTATCCCCGTCACAGAATTGGTCAGCAGTCCCAGTCAAGAGGAAAAAACGGGAACTAGGGTTAATTTCCTGCCGGATACCGAAATTTTTAGCCAAGGCATCGAATTTGATTACAGTACCCTCTCCGGACGTTTACGAGAACTAGCCTACTTAAATGCCGGTGTTAAAATCACCTTTAGCGATTACCGTCCCGAAGAACCCCACATCGAAACCTATTGTTATGAGGGGGGTATTAAAGAATACGTCGCCTATATGTGTCGGGAAAAAGAAACCCTGCACAAAGATATTATCTATGTATCGGGGGAAAAGAACGGAATTAATATCGAAGTGGCGTTTCAGTGGTGTATAGATGCCTATAGCGACAATATTCTCGGTTTTGCTAATAATATCCGCACCATTGACGGGGGAACCCATCTAGAAGGATTAAAGGCAGTCCTAACTCGTACTTTAAATAATGTTGCTCGTAAACGCAATAAAATTAAAGAAAACGAGCCTAATCTAGCGGGGGAAAACGTCCGTGAGGGTTTAACCGCCGTTATTTCCGTAAAAGTCCCCGAACCGGAATTTGAGGGACAAACCAAGACCAAATTAGGTAACACTGAAGTCCGGGGTATCGTCGATTCCCTGGTGGGGGAAACTCTCAACGAATACCTAGAACAAAATCCCCAAGTGGCCGACACGATTATCGAAAAAGCAGTACAAGCGTACAAAGCGGCGGAAGCAGCCCGACGGGCCCGGGACTTAGTACGACGGAAATCGGTCTTGGAATCCTCACCTTTACCGGGTAAATTGGCTGATTGTAGCGAAAGAGACCCAGAAAAGTCAGAAATTTACATCGTCGAAGGGGACAGCGCTGGCGGAAGTGCCAAACAGGGGCGCGATCGTCGTTTTCAAGCGATTCTACCTCTGCGGGGAAAAATCCTCAATATCGAAAAAACCGATGATGCCAAAATCTACAAAAATACGGAAATTCAATCCTTAATTACAGCCCTCGGTTTAGGAATTAAAGGAGAAGATTTCGATCCCTCACAATTGCGCTATCATCGCATTGTTTTAATGACTGACGCTGATGTGGATGGCGCGCACATCCGAACTTTGTTGTTAACTTTCTTCTATCGTTATCAGAAGAATTTAATTGATCAAGGTTATGTATATATCGCCTGTCCTCCTCTCTATAAATTGGAACGCGGTAAAAATCATTCCTACTGCTATAGCGATCGAGAATTACAGCAAAAGATAGCGGAATTTCCCTCTAATGCTAACTACACAATCCAACGTTTTAAAGGGTTAGGAGAAATGATGCCCCAACAACTTTGGGATACTACCATGAATCCTGAAACGCGCACTTTAAAACGGGTGGAAATCGAAGATGCAGCCAAAGCTGAGGAATTATTTACCATTCTTATGGGCGATCGAGTTGCCCCCCGGCGAGAATTTATCGAAACCCACGGATCGCGTTTAAATCTTACGGATTTGGACATTTAAACCGTAACTTTGGGTTGTGTTACTCAGGCTAATACCCCGATTAGCTCCCTAATTTTCTAGCAGTAAGTCTTGCCAATAACCGGTTAGTTTTAGCTAATCTAAACAAAATAGGGTTTCTCGGCAAGAACCAGATCAAGCTAATAGCTTACTGCTAGATTATATTAATGGTTTTCTTGTATTGATCGCCACTTAAGTGCAAGGCTTGAGTCATTTGTCCTACAGTTAAACCTAAAGCCAATAAACGTGCCACATCTCCCAGAGATTCCAGTTTATCTTCCAGTTTACCTTCTTCTCGTTCGACTCAGACTTAGTAATTTATATATAGCGTTTTTCAGTTTGCTGAGGCACAAAAGTTATGGGTTTTAGGCAAAAGAGAAGAAAAATAGGTGTACCTCACTAGCTTAGGAAACGCTATAAATAAGGATCGTTTCTATTAATTGTAGGAGGTTTCGCGGTTGGGTAAAGTCAGTTCTCACTCGTTGAATGAGTTGTTTGGCTGTTGCCATCGCTTGATTTTCTTTGGCAATAATTAATTTTATGGTGGCAAGAGCCAGGGAATCTTGCATTAATATCATCGAAAAAATTTCAGTGGCGATGGTTTTTCTCAGTTTATAGCTGAAAGGAAACCACATAGGGAAAAGGATGCTCCCCATCAACAAATTTGGGGAGCTATTCCCTGAAGTTGACAACAATGCCTGGCACGGCAATAATAACCAATCATTACCATTCAATAAAATCACAATAATAGGATATAATAAAACAAATAGTAACTCAAAAAAACGGAGAAACTACCCTTGGAAATACCTTCAAAAATATCCGAAACAAACTAAAAGACTATTAGGGATTAACTACTGGTGAATGTGTTTCTTAAAAGTTTATTCATTGTAGATTTGACCATCGCTCCAGATAGATTGAACGAGGGTCACTAAAGCACTGAAAAATCCCAGCATATATAATACTCCTCTGACAAAAATCTTGGGAAGAGAACCGCTTTTATGACAAGGAGGATTTCCTAAAACATGACAGTCAAATAAACGCATAAAAAGTCTTAGAGATTCGGAAAAGGTCAGATTTTTAAAGGCCATCCAAAAGTGGTTATGATAGTGTGTAATTTGATATTCTAGAGTTCGTGTGCTAATGTCATGACAGCCTCCTGTCGGTTCTTCCAAATGAACCAACACTGCCTCTGGGTCATACCAAATCTTATAGCCTGTCTGCCGAATACG
This sequence comes from Microcystis sp. T1-4, assembly GCF_000297435.1. Taxonomy (GTDB): domain Bacteria; phylum Cyanobacteriota; class Cyanobacteriia; order Cyanobacteriales; family Microcystaceae; genus Microcystis. The sequence goes on from NZ_CAIP01000045.1 coordinate 6,401, forward strand.
CAGACAAAGATCGGATTCTTCTCGCACGGCACTCCCTCGAAACCGCTCATCAAACCATAGTAGGTACTTGTTAAAGATCTCGCTACGAAAAGACATATTGCAACCCCTTGATGTTATGACTTGCTGAGGCTTTACCGTATGAGTTAAATCAATGTAGTACCAAGCAATTCCCGGATCCATGGCTTCAGTGGGAAGGTATTCAATGGTCAATATTTTATCTCCTTCTTCTAGGCTTTTTGGGTTGAGAACCCGACCCGCTACCGCCCCGACATCAGGTCGTTCTAAGTAATTACGAGCATGAGCCTTTAAAAACTCCTCGGTTAGCCGCACGTCATCATCGATGAATAAAATGATCTCACCTGTAGCCCGACGCACTCCGTAATTGCGCGCTCTTGGCAGACTAGCCCAATTAACCCGAAACCAGCGAAATTTAGCTTGGGTTTTTAATTCTTCTAGATAGGCTTGGGTTTCAGGAGTATGTAGGGGAGTTTGGTCGATAACCAAAACTTCAAAACTAGGGTAGTCCTGCTTGATTACGTCTGCCAAAGTATCTTGCAGAGTTTTCTCGCGACCGTATGTCGGAATAATCACAGAAATCAAAGGAAAATTGATGTTTTTCATAATCTAAGGATAAAGCAGGTAATTTTCGCTCTTTGTTACTCTTTATGCTAAATTAACATACAAAATGCCAAGACAACATACTTCTAATACTAAATCCTGTTTAAAAAGTATAGAATAGTGGGGTGTGGGCTTCCGCCGTGAGCTCAGCGTTCGACAAAAGCTCACGCCGCGGTTCGACAGGCTCACCGTCCGCTCGACTGATCTCACCGAACGTCCGAGGTCCGAACGGGTGTGGGGTGTGGGGAGAAACAATTCATAACTTGAGAGTTAATCGCACTATTAAAAACGGATTTGGTATAACCAAAAAATCCTGAAAGTTTCTCAACCCATAGCCGCTCCCTTTTATTAGTTTAAGTTTATTGTTGATTCCCTCGACCACTCCATTCTTTGTCCTTCCCTCGAAATAGCTAATGATTTCTCCAAACCAGTTTCGGATTGTTTGACAACTTTTGGTTAATATGAGAATACTATTATGATTGATGCTTCCCCCCGTCATCTCGATAATTTTACCAGCGTGATATTCGTGTTTAACCTCGGCAATGGTTTCTAAATCACGATATGCTTCTAAGCTGAGGGTTTTAGGAAGAGATGAAGTCAACATTTTTCTAGATTAGAGCCTCTTTTATTCAATCATAACACAATTAATGCTAACTATTTAATTCTAATTCCCCTTGGAGAAAATCAATAAATTGTCTGGCAGTTCTTCCCGATCGCCCATTATGTTGGGTTGCCCATTGTTTGGCACGAAATTCCAAGTCTTCTAGGCTAATTTCTAATTTAGCTAAAGCGGCCAAATGACGAACTATTTCCAAATATTTTTCTTGATTAGCTGGTTCAAAAGTTAGGGTTAAACCAAAGCGATCACTAAAGGATAATTTTTCTTGTACTGTGTCCCAATTATGCACTTCATCCCCATCTTTTGGTTGGGGTCGATCGGCAAAAAATTCTCTGACTAAATGTCGGCGGTTAGAAGTGGCATAAACTACGACATTTTTCGGTCTAGCGGTGACACTTCCCTCTAAAATAACCTTTAAAGCTTTAAAAGCTTCATCGTCTTCTTCAAAGGATAAATCATCGACAAAGATAATAAATTTTTGCGGTAAATCTCGCAGAATTTCCATAATTAATGGTAGGTCTTTTAATTGGGATTTGGCCACTTCAATTAAGCGCAATCCTTGACTATGGTATTTTTGCAATAATCCCTTGACTAGAGAGGATTTTCCTGAACCACGGCTGCCATAGAGTAGGACATTTAAAGCGGGATAACCTGCTAATAAAAACTCGGTGTTTTTAATCAAGGTTTCCTTGGGCATTTCATAACCGACTATTTCTTGAATCTGCACAGGATCGGGATGAGTAATTCCCTGTAATCGGTCTTCTTGCCACCTTAAAGCTTGATAACGGGCAAAAATTCCTGTACCACATTGGCGATAATAATCGGCTAAATCTTCGACTAATTCCGTCCAATCTAAACCGGAATGTAGAAAACTTTCTAATTTATTATCCACTTCCCAAGCGGGGAAACTGAGAAATTTAATTTGTTCAAAAACTGTCGAATTACTTAAGGTATAAATGCTAGAATTATAGAGAGATTGCAGGATAGATAAATCCTGTTTCACGCCATTAATTAAAGATTCGGGTAACTCCCAAACACTTTTTTTCTGTACCTGTTGACTAAAGGGATTATCATCTAATAAAATTTGTTCGACTAGAAAATCATTCCAACTGATATTTTTAGATGCTAAAGCTTGAAACCATTGACCATAGGCTTTGAGAAAATCGGCAACATTATCCGTAGATAATAGGGTAATAAATGCCTTGCCAATAGCATTATCAAAAACTCCTTGATACAAAACTAACAAACTGACTTTTTGGTAAATTTCAGAGATCATTTTTTATTCCCCACTAATAACTAACATTTCACAGCCGCCTTTTTGCCATTCCTAATCCGATTTAATAATTGCCGTCTTCTAGCTGAGGAAATGTAAATCAGTTATTATTCTATCAAGATAGGGTAATCTCTGCAAGATTAAGGTTAAAAAAGGAAAAATGCCCACCGACTAATTCCTAGGATTTCTTCAATTGATTCTCAGTTATCTTGATGATGAGGTACAAGGTTTTCGTTTTGGGGAGTCGGGAGAAGATACCCTGTCAGGCTACACTTCCTCTTGATGAGAAACGTTATATTTAATAAAATTTAACCAATCTTGGATTTCCTGTCCTAACCAGAGACATTCATCCTCCCGGAGATTCTGACCGATAAGATAGTAATTTTTAGCCGTCCGCAGACGAATCTGATAGTTACCTTCTGTGCCGTTGCTATGGAGAAAAATACCCCATAAATCTTGAGTTTTGAAAGCAAATTTTTTATAGATAAAATTGAAGAGTTTATATTTAATTAAAACTTCTTGAGGGGTAAAAATTAATTGCATCTCCCGCAAACAAATAAAACCAATTAGAGCTATAATAAAGGTAAGAATCGGGGAGATAAAGATACTGACAGTAAGGACAATCGCCAAAGACCAGAGAGTAGGCCCATCAGAAGGTAGCTTAATTTTGGGGGGTAAATTAATCTCGAAATTATCCCGGTGTTTAGCGATACGGATGGAACTGTGGGGAGGTTTTGGTAATTTCTTAGGATCGATTAAACTTGAGGCTTGGCGATGGTAGGGATGTTGGAGAAATTTCAGAGATTCTCTGGCACTTTTAAACCGCTTTTCTACTGCCATATCGGTCATAGTTTCTAACCAATCGATTAAATCATCATCGATTGTCACCAGTTGACGAAATTGAATTTTAGACTCGCGGTGGGGCAGTTCTATCGGCACAATTCCCGTCAATAAATGAATTAAAGTCATACCCAAGGCATATAAATCAGAACCCGGAACTGCTCGGCCCCAAAATTGTTCTAGGGGTGCATAACCACTCGTCCCCACCACGGTAAAAGTAACTCCTGTCACTGCACCCCTGGACTGGACTGCGCCAAAATCTACTAAATAAACGTTATTTTCCGAGTTAATAATTAAATTACTAGGTTTAATATCTCGATGTAATACTGGGGGCGATAATTCATGCAAATAGATGAGAATTTCGAGAACTTCTTGGGCAATAGTCCGAATTACCGTAGGGGTGAAACGTTGCCCCCTTTCTAAGCGATCGCTTAGGGATTCTCCCGGTATATAATCTTGTACGAGTACAAACCAAGGAATCCCGTCACCTTGATTTTTATCGAGGGAAAAATAATCGCGATAGCGGGGAATACGGGGATGATGGAGAGAAGCTAAGACGGCTGCCTCTCTTTCAAATAATTTTAATTCTTCCCACTCCATCTGGGGACTAAAAGCGAGGAGTTTAATAATTACCGATTCTTGGGATAATATATCGGTAGCTAACCAAGTTTGACGACCGATAGCGGTATTGCCTAGACGTTGTTGCAGTTGGTAACGTTCAGCTAAAAGAGAATCAGAAGTAAAGGTCATAGTGGCTTTTCCCTTATTTAGGGTCTGCTGAAAAAGTTTTTCGTGGGGACAGGGTGTGGGAAGTGGGGTATAGGAATTATAAATTATGAATTATGAATTGGGGTGTGGGGTGTGGGAAGTGGGAAGTGGGAAGTGGGAAGTGGGAAGTGGGGGAATTTCAACTAAAACCCTAAAACCCTAAAACCCTAACACCCTAAACCCCTATCACCCTGCCTCCTGACGACCGGCTACTGACTCCTAACCCCACCAACAAACTTTTTGCCGCAAACCCTAATTAACATCGATTTGTTTTTTTGCTGTCCAACAAAGGGCGATTCCTTTTTCTTTATAGGAAGATTCTCCAACAAAGATAGGATATAATGTAGATTCCCCACGATAGATAATTTCTTGACCATCAAATGTTAGAAAAATCGGTTGATTGGGTTGAATTGCCTGATAATCTCGTTGGAGAATCTGAGGATGTAACATGGCTTTAATTTCACCCTGTTTATCCCTAGGATAATCGATCGAGCCTAAACGTTGGTAAACTGTTAGGGATTCGCCGAAAGTATCGAGACGGGCAGCCAGATAATTTTCCTGTTCGATATAGTCTAGGATTTGATAGATGAGTGTTTCGGTTTGACGAAAAAGATAGGGACAGATGACACCGTGGTTAACCGGACCGATTTCTAGGGTAAAAGCTAGGGGACAAATTCCTTTAAGAAAATGATTTTCTTCCTCGCTGACGGGATGATAAATTAAGCGCACATCAGGGTTAATTTTAGTTAGATAGGTAAAGAGTTTTAATAGCCAAGGATGGGGGTTAGAATAAATAATCGCCAGCATCATGTTAGATGTGGTGCTGTGAATATCGATTAATAAATCAATGGATTTTTCTCGGATTTGTTGATAGATATCTTTCGCTATTAGTTGCTCGTATTGCTGATAATTAGGATTGGCTAAATCTGCTCGGTTAAAACAACGATTTAAATCCGTATCGACATATCTAACCCGTTGCTTTAGGGCCAAGGGGTTAGCGATGAGAGTGTGGGATTGAAAACTGCTGCGGGCCAGGAGATTAGCTGAGTTTTGCAGGTATTTAACCAGATAAGCGGGAGTTAGTTCATTGCCATGCACACCGGCAATTAAAGCCAGATTTTTAATAGTAGTTTTCTGCTCGATCATTTTTTATAAGTTTTGAGAAGTGGTAATTATTTATGGTTTGCGGCAAAAAGTTTGTTGGTGGGGTTAAGAGACAGTTATCAGTTATCAGTTATCAGTTATCAGTTATCAGTTATCAGTTCACTGAGAAAACTCCCCACACCCCACACCCCAATTCATAATTCATAATTCATAATTCATAATTTATAATTCCTACACCCTCTTTCAAGTCAGGAGGGGCAGGTTTACCAACCCACCCCTATAACCGATTTAGAAAAACCAGCCGTAGGAATGAAGACCTTTACCTAAAAGATTCACCCCTAAATAACATACCCAAACCACAACAAAACCGCTGGCTGCTAGAATAGCCGGTTTTCTTCCCTGCCATCCCCGGGTAATGCGGGCATGGAGATAAGCGGCAAACACTAACCAAGTGATTAGCGCCCAAGTTTCTTTCGGATCCCAACTCCAATAGGAACCCCAAGCTTCATTCGCCCAAACCGCCCCGGCGATGATACCGATAGTGAGAAGGGGAAAACCGAGACCGATGACCCGATAACTGATATTATCGAGGGTTTCCGCCAAGCTAAGACGTTGGGGCGAAAGGGTCGTCATCGCTGTTAAGGTGGGAGTTAAAAGGGCGGTTGGGCCACCGTTAGCCGTTTCCAGGAAAATTGGCGCAGAAAGAGTGGTAGATAACTTATTTTGCAGACGATAGGCCCCCGTACCCACGGAACTGCCTTTTAACTCGATATTTTGACCTCTAGTGACGATCAAAAAAGCGATCGCCATCAGGGAACCCACCATCAAAGCAGCATAACTTAACATCATGACGCTAACGTGCATCATCAGCCAATTCGATTTTAAAGCTGGAACCAAGGGCGCCGAAGTTTGCATTTCCCCGGGTAAGGACAAAGTGGCAAAAGCAGTAATCCCCATGGCTACAGGAGTCGTCACCACCCCCACCAGGCGACTGCGGCTAGTGTACTCAGCAATTAAATGAACCGCAGTTACACCCCAAGCGAGAAAGAATAAAGATTCGTAAAGATTGCTGATGGGGAAATAACCCGCTTCTAACCAGCGCGCCCCCAATAAAGCGGCGATGCAGAGGTTAGCGATGGCCACTCCCGTGCTGCCCAGGCCCTGCAACAAAGGTATGCTGGGAAAGGCTGCCCCGGCCCAATAAACCAGCATGGTTAAAAACAGGACTAAAAAAGAAGTGTTATCGAGAAAGTTCTCTAAGCTAACTAAATTCATGGGATTTCTCTCGTTTGTCGCTCGCTACCAAGTATTCCATCCTCTATCCTATCCCATCGGTAAGGCGATCAAGACAGGGAATTGTTAGTATGAACTTTGTATTTTCACTCTCACCTACCCTAAAAATTAGGTAATTATTGGTATCAACTTTGTATTTTCACTGTGACCTACCCTAAAAATTATGGCTAATCAAGAAGATAATAAATTTTCCTGGTCGCGGTTGCCGCGGTTAGGCAAAATTCTGCTTATTTGTTCCGGTGTTGCCGCTTTAGGCTATTTTCTTATCCCTCGTCCCTCAGAATTGTCCAATATTCCCCTCGAACCCTACAGCGAATTTATCAGTAGAGTGGAACGGGGCGACATCAGTAGGGTCAGAATTGGCAATCAAGTCATCTATTATCAATTAAAAAATCCTTTAGAATCCCTGCCTATTCCGGGTAATCCCCCCGTTAATCCCCCGGAATCAAGTAACCCCCTTTACGGTGATTCTGGTTCTCTGGACAACAAACCAAGCAGTAATCTAGTCCCCGCACGAGTTTTTGCCACGATTCCAGTCTATAACCCCCAATTACCCCAACTATTACAGCAAAAAGGCGTAATCTTCGAGGCGATTCCCGTGGCCGAAAACAGTTGGATCAGCACTCTCCTCGCTTGGGTGGTTCCTCCCTTAATTTTAGTCGCCGCCATGCAGTTTCTGTTGTATCGCAACGATGACACGCGTAAATCGCTGCTTTTTAACAAAAATCTCGCTAAAGTTTACGGAGACAACGAAAAATATCCGATTACCTTCACTGATGTGGCCGGGGCCGAGGAAGCAAAAACCGAGTTAAAGGAAATTGTCGAATTTCTCAAGGATGCCGAGCGCTTTAATAAAATTGGGGCGCGTATTCCTAAGGGTGTTCTCTTAGTCGGACCGCCTGGGACGGGGAAAACTCTCTTAGCAAAAGCGGTCGCGGGAGAAGCGGGAGTGACTTTTTTTAGCATTTCGGCCTCGGAATTCGTGGAGTTATTTGTCGGGACCGGGGCAGCCCGGGTGCGGGATCTATTTGCCCAAGCGAAGAAAAATGCCCCTAGCATCATTTTTATTGATGAATTGGACGCGATCGGTAAATCGAGAAGTTCGGGATCGGGAACTAGCGGCAGTAATGATGAGCGCGAGCAGACTTTAAACCAACTTTTGACAGAAATGGACGGTTTTAGTCCCAAAGAAGCCGTAGTCATCGTTTTATCCGCCACCAATCGCCCAGAGACTCTTGATGCCGCTTTATTGCGTCCGGGGCGCTTTGATCGCCAAGTTCTGGTGGATCGTCCCGATTTAGCGGGACGATTGGCAATTTTGCAAATATACGCCCAACGAGTCCAGATGGGTGAAGATGTTAACCTCAAAGCGATCGCCACCCAAACCCCCGGTTTTGCCGGGGCCGATTTAGCCAACCTCGTCAATGAGGCTGCTCTCTTGGCTGCCCGTAATAATCGGGAAAAAGTCAGTCAAATTGATTTTAAAGAAGCGATCGAAAGAGTTATCGCTGGCTTAGAAAAGAAAAGTCGCGTTTTATCGGAAAAAGAAAAGAAAATCGTCGCTTATCACGAAGTTGGCCATGCTTTAGTCGGCGCTGTCATGCCGGGAGGTGGTCGGGTGGAGAAAATTTCCATCGTTCCCCGGGGTTTATCCGCTTTGGGTTATACCCTGAAAATTCCCACGGAAGACCGTTTTTTGATGACAGAAACCGAATTTAAAGAACAAATTACTATGTTATTGGGCGGTCGGGCTGCTGAAGAATTAATCTTTGGCAGTGTCACTAATGGCGCTTCCGATGATTTACAAAGGGCGACGGATATTGCGGAAAGAATGGTGACAATTTATGGTATGAGTAAATCCCTAGGACCCCTAGCCTACGATAAAACAGGACAGGCTAATTTTTTAGGTAATAATCAGGGTAGTCCCCGCCGTTCGATCGGGGAAAATACGGCCAAAGTGATCGATGAAGAAGTTAAACAAATTATCGACGCTAGTTACCAAAAAGCCCTAGCAATTCTCAGTCACAACCGCAATTTATTAGAGTCCATTACTGCTAATCTTTTGACCACGGAAGTAATCGAAGGAGAAGAATTGCAAGAGGTATTAAATCAAGCGCAAATGGTCTGATCAATCCCCATAAATAGGGTCTGCTGAAAAAGTTTTTCGTGGGGAAGTGGGGTGTGGGGTGTGGGGAAGTGGGGAAGTGGGGAAGTGGGGAAGTGGGGAGAACAAAGCTGCCTTTTGCCTTTTGCCTTTTGCCTTTTGCCTTTTGCCTTTTGCCTTTTGCCTTTTGCCTTTTGCCTTTTGCCTTTTGCCTTTTGCCTCTCCTCATAACTAGGGTTTGCTGAATAAATAATCGAGAATATCTAACTTAAGGAGAGGATAGGATCAACGCATTAGAAAATTTATATTTCCCTGCTTTGACGGTTAATTTGCCCTTTTTTCAACCCAAAGAAACGGGAGAGTCATCTCGACTTAAACTGTTATAAAGGGCGAAATTTTTTGACCAATCGTGCCTTTGACCGTTACGAGCTAACATCGGCAGTAGATTGATTTGATTATAGGTAAATTGTCAACTCTGTCCTTGACTGCCTTTAAATAAGAGGGTGCCTTGGTTAATTTGAGTGAAATTTACTTGACTTTTTTGCTTAAATATGCTATCAAAATTCTCATAACTGCCCTGGGTTGCCGCTTCCCCCACTTCCAGGGCAAAACCCGCATAATTGTTACCTGTGGGTAAAGCTTGGGATAAGGGGAATTGGGAATCTCGATCATTTCAGGAGAAGAAAGATTAATTAATCTCAGGGCTAACCAAGTTTTTTCTGATTGAATAAACCAGATATTATCATCTTTTTCTAAGAAGTAGCGATCGAGTTTTGAGAAACCGAATAGAGGGAATTAAAGCCAATAGTAAATAGGGCAATTATTCCCGCTAAAATTAGGTATTTAATTTTAGATCCAATCGTCATCTTCGGCAAATTCATCGATGTTTCCTTGATTTTCCGGGGACTGAGGTTGATGCTCTTTATCTAATTGTAAAGGTATTGGTTCGGGGGGGATAATTTCTGGTAATAATTCTTCGGGTTTTTGACCATCTACCTCCACCACAATCATTTCTGTGACGGGAAACCAAAGTATGCGGCCTTGATCGTCACAAACCGTCAGCGTTCGAGATTTATCTGCATCCTCCATTGCAAAGAAATCTCCTAACATTTTGGTGGGTAAAATATTCTTACTTTCACCCCCACTAACTCCTAGGAATATATATTCGTTACCTGTGGTCAAATGTTGGACAATAATCGCCATAGTTAAAATAATTCAGTCAATGAAATGTACTTATAGCAGTTTTCATCAGAATGAGGCATGGGCAAGGTACTTAAACCCTTTGTTGGCAAAACTTGTCGATACCTCAGTAACGTGAAAAGCGCTATATTGATAGTTAACTTTTGAATGATAGCTTTCAGCCCTAAGCTTTCCACTGATAACTGATTACTGATTACTGATTACGGCTCTCCCAGCTTTGGTGGGTAAAATGTATTCTAAGATACATTTCTCAAGAGCGAGGGGGTGGAACGAACCACAAAGACACAAAGGACACAAAGATCGATCGATCCTATGTCAATTAAACTTATCACACAGAACCTAGAAGAGCCTGATTACTGCTTAACTTGACTGCCGTGACTGCGGGGATCGGTTTGACTAGCACCCGCAAGGACATTAAAATCAGAAGTCTGTCCCGTAGTGGTGGCATAGGGTAGGGTAGAATTAGTTAAAAGTGCCTCTAAATTAGCAGTTAAAATTGATTTTGGTTGTTCTCCGATCGCTTGAGCAATCGGTTGTCCTTGGTTATTTAAAAAGACAAAATGGGGAATACCATCCACACGATAACGGAGAATTTCTGGCAACCATTTATTATTATCAACGTTGAGCATAACAAAATTAATGGCATTACCGTATTGTTTTTTAATTTCGGCAATTTCAGGGGCCATGGACTGACAACTGCTACACCAATTAGCATAAAATTCTGTCAGGGTGGGTTTACCATTGCTGAGGGCAAGATCGAAAGGTGTCGCTTTTTCCGCTTGCGCTTCCAAAGATACAGAACTAGCGGTGGTTTGAAACCCGAAGAAAATCGCTACACTAAGGATAACTGCCGTCACTGCCAGCAGCAGATTTCTGATTTTATTGGTGGGTGTGGTGGCTGTCATGGATAGTCTCTCAAAAATTATTCCTATCCTATCCTATCCTCATGAAAAAACGCGTTACTCTCACTTTTCCCAAAAAAGCCGTCCATATGCCCGTTACCTATCGACTGGCGAAGGATTTTAACGTCGCCGCTAATATTATCCGCGCTCAAGTTGCCCCCAATCAAGTGGGAACATTAGTATTAGAATTATCGGGAGACATCGATGAGTTAGAAGCGGCGATCGAATGGTTACAATTACAAAATATTGGCGTTTCCCAAGTTAGTCGCGAAATCGTCATTGATGAAGAAAAATGCGTCGATTGTGGCTTATGTACGGGAGTTTGTCCCACGGAAGCTTTAACCCTTGATCCGGAAAGTTTTCGTCTTAAGTTTTTGCGTTCCCGTTGTGTGGTTTGTGAACAATGTATCCCCACTTGTCCCGTGGCGGCAATTTCCACAAACTTGTAAAGTAGCAGTTATTAAATTAATTTTTTTGCCCATTTAAATAATAGCCATCGCTGGAGATTTTAAGCCTTGATTTGTCGCCAAGGCGGTTAATCGTCATAAATATCTCGCTCCCTTTCTGCCTAAAGACCCTTTCTCCGATACCATAGTTAAAAAGAGCTCCTTGACTCTGGCCACATCTGTGGGGATTACATACCATTAATCATGGTTTTTTTGCAAAAAATACAAAAAACTTGACATGACTTCTGCCGTTCCTCGCCTTTCCTATCCTGATAGTCCGATTGCTGATCTTCGCGGCCTCTATAACTTTATCCTCAACCCGCAACTGTTAGCCGCAGAAAAGGGAAATCCGTCGATCATCAGTTTTTGTCAAAAAATTTCCCCCCTTGATCCCCTAGAAATTCTCTCTCGGATTGCCCCTAGCTATCCCACCCATTATTATTGGGAAAATCCCGAACGAGAAACCGCTTTTCTCGGCTACGGCATCGCCTTTACTACCACTTTCCACGGCAAACAACGTTTTTTAAAAGCTCAAAAATTTATCGAAAACTGTCAACAAAGAATTATTAAAATTGATAACTATAGCGAGATTACTCCCCGTATCTTTTGCAGTTTCACTTTTTTCGACTCGGCAACAGCTACCCCCTTTCCCTCAGCTACCCTAACCCTGCCTAAGTTTCAAATTATCAAAAAACAGTCGGAATATTTTTTCCTGACCAATCTCTTAATCACTGGCGAAAAAGAAATAGAAAACTCCCTCGAAGAAACTCTTAATAACCTCAAAATTGTTCAAAATAACTCCGGCAATTGCCGACAAAATCCCCACCAGGATCCCTGTAGTTATTATATTCATCCTACCTATAATTTTCAAGCAGCTGTTGCCGATGCACTCGAATGGATACAGGCTCAAAATTTTAGTAAAATTGTCCTCGCTCACGCTCTTGACGTGATTTCTCCCCGTCCCTTTCATCTGGTAAACTGTCTTGATAATTTGCGTCAGCGTCATCCCGATTGCTACACTTTTTCCCTCGGTAATGGACGGGGAGATCATTTTATCGGCGCCAGTCCCGAACGCTTGTTAACCGTCCATCAGGGGCAATTAATCACCGATGCTTTAGCGGGATCCGCTCCCCGGGGAGAAAATGCGCTCGAAGATGCTCTTTTAGCCAATAAACTCCTAGCTAGTGAAAAAGAACAACGGGAACATCGGGCTGTTAGTGACTTTATTAACCAAAAACTGCGACAAATTGGCTTAAATCCTCAAAAATCTCCCTCTAGATTGTTAAAACTCTCCAATATTCAACATCTCTGGACTCCTATCCATGCTAAACTAAAACCCTCCATCCATCCCCTCGAAATTGTTGCCCAACTACACCCCACTCCTGCTGTTGCGGGGGTTCCCACCGAGATCGCTTTAGCACAAATTCGTCATTATGAAACCTTTGATCGCTCTCTTTATGCCGCTCCTTTGGGTTGGATTGATTGTCACAATAATAGTGAGTTTATTGTTGGTATTCGTTCGGCATTAATTAAAGGTGATCAAGCGCGATTATACGCCGGTGCGGGTATTGTTGCCGGTTCCGATCCAGAAAAAGAACTAGCAGAAATTCAGCTTAAATTTCAAGCTCTCTTAAAAGCTTTAACTTAAACTATAGCTTTTCACCGAACCAATAACTTAAATAAGCCTAATTTACCCTTAAAAGGCGGATATTTTAAAGCGGGATTGAACCAAAGAGGTGTTTTCATAATCGCTTTTTGGTGACTAAAATTCTCAAAGGAAAAACGACCATGATAGCTACCAATACCGCTATTTCCCCGACCACCAAAGGGTAAACTAGGATTAGTAAAATGAAAACTATTGTTGTTAATACAACCTCCCCCAAACTGAACTGATTCTAACCATTTATTTTCGGTTTTTGCCTTGGTAGTAAACAGATAAAAAGCTAGAGGGTTAGGGTTTTTAGCAATAATTGCTAAAGCCTCCTCAAAAGTGCTAAAGGCAATGATCGGTAAAATTGGTCCGAATATTTCCCCTTGCATAATAGGAGCATCGAGGGAAACGTTAATTAATAAAGTTGGTTGAATATATAAATTTTCTCGATCGGTTTTGCCTCCAAAAACAATCTCACCATCTTGGAGAAATTCAATCAAGCGATCAAATTGTTTCTCATTAACTATCCTACCATAATCAGGACTTAATCTGGCATCTTTACCGAAAAAATTAACAATAGTATTAGCTAATTCTCTGATCAAATTCTCCTGCTGCGATTGGTGTACTAAAACATAATCAGCTGCGATACACATTTGACCACAATTAGAGAATTTTGTCACGGCAATGCGACGGGTTGCCACGGAAATATTAGCATCAGCTTCGATAACACAGGGACTTTTTCCCCCTAATTCTAGAGTAACGGGAATTAACTTTGCTGCCGCTAGTTGATAAATAATTTTTCCTACCCTGGTACTGCCAGTAAAAAATATATGATCAAAGGTAAAATTGTCTAAGATATTCGGAATTACTTCCGCACCATCTCCCGAGACAATTAACACATATTCTTCAGGGAATATTTCCTGAATTATTTTAACTACCAATTTTTCCGTCGCTGAGGCAAATTCACTCGGTTTTAATACCGCGCAGTTACCGGCAGCAATAGCACCAACTAAAGGCACTAATAACAATTGGAGGGGATAATTCCAAGCACCAATAATTAAAACCACTCCTAAAGGTTCCTGAATAATCTGACTGGAGGAGGGAAAATTTAAGAGATTAGTTTTAACAGTTTTGGGTTGCATCCATGAGCGCAAATTTTTTAAAGCGGTATTAATTTCCACCAAAAGGAAACCATTTTCAGTAATCCAACAATCTTCGGGACTTTTCTTTAAATCGCTATATAAAGCTTCATAGATCTCCGCTTCATATTTAATGATTGCCTGTTTTAACTTCTCTAACTGCTGACGACGGAATTGATAGGAACGAGTGGCACCACTAACAAAATACTGACGCAATTTGGCTAATTTTTCTGAGTTTGACAGCATCGAAATAATTCCTAACTTAATGATGAAATTCTATGGCATCCACTGGGGACGAATTCCCGCTAGAGGTAATTCAATTAAATCAGATTTACTTGCTTTTACTCCATCTTGTAGGGGAGGAATTAACATCCACAAACGACCACCGATAATTGTTTCTCCTGAATCGGTAGTTAGGGGATTAGTCGTATTAGTATCATAACTGGTGAGAAGTTGATCAAAAATAATTGCTAAACTATCGGGAGATAAACTAATGTGAATATCACGATAATCGGCTAATTCCAGTAGGGGAGTCACTTGACCGGTCTTCACATCTATTTTAGCAAAATAGGGTTTTTCTTTGTACTCTTGACTGTTAGTAACTAACTCAGTTAACAAACAATATAAATCACTACCAGTGGCATTAAATTGACAATCTATAATCGAACCTTGTAGATTGAGTAAGCGTTTTTGTAATCCTTGATTATTGACATAAAAAAGCGATCGAATATAACGCATTTTGGCATTATCAGTATTAAAATTAACCATTGCTGCGGCCGTACCATCAGCAGAAAAATTCAAAATTCGCCCAAATTTTGGTAAAAAATCTAGGGGTTTTGTTTCGGTTTTTAAAGGCAAAAGGGCGATTCCTTCCCCCTGGGTGACAGCCAAAGTTTTACTATCAGGTGCAATCAAAAATTCCCCGCCTTGGATGTTTAATTGTTGGGGTTTTTCTTCAGATTTAACTGCCCATAAATCGAAGTTAATCGGATTGCGGCGCTCAATTCTCTGCACGACAATGGTTTTCCCATCTTTAGCTAAATCAAAATGATTATTTTGATAATCTTTATTGTCTAGCACTAACTCAATTTTTGCTGGCGATTGACTGCTATCAACTTGATAAAGCTGCAGTTCACGAATTCCCTCTATCCCCTGATTTTTCGCCACGGCCGAAAAGAGAATTTTTTTACCATCAGGGTAAAATTCAAAAGCCATAACGGTCAAATTTGCAGGGGTTAAGAGGGTTTTTTTCTCCTCGGTCAAGTTATAAAAAATTAATCTTCCCTGTTCTTCCCCATTAGTGCCAATATAGGCAAAAGCACGATCCCGACTTTTAAATTCTCTCTCAAAAATTGCCAGGGTTTGTCCTAATCGATTACCGCTGGGAAATTGTTCCCGCGCACCCTCAATTTGCAGATGATATTTTTCTCCGTAGGGAATGGGAGAAGTAAGGGTATAAGCTAATCGTCTTCCGGCCCAACTAAACTTACCCGGCAGCGCAGGATCGATCACGAGATTTTTTTCTACACTAGCATGATCCATGGGGCGATCAAAAGTGATAATAAATGCTTGATCTTCCGCGCCAATTTCTCGATTTTCCCAGCTAAATTCCTTGACCCTTGGACCAGTTTGTAAAAGACATTGATTACCACAGCTATTACCTAACCAAATTAAGCCACCAATTACTAAGGTTAGGGATACAATTAATGTTATCGCTAATTTATCAATCGGTTGTAGTTGTAAGGTTTTCAGCATTATAGTAGATAGTTAAGCTGTTAAGTATTTAAATTGCTTGTTGAGATGAGGCGCTCTTGCCTTCCGAAGCTGATAACTGATAACTGATAACTGATCACTGATAACTGGTCACTGATAACTATTAATATCCGTAGGGATCCGCAGGAGTGGGTATAGGTTTCACGGATTTGGCCTTAATTACTAATTGTCTTCTGGTGGTTGATTTTCCCACCTCTACGGGTAAGGATTCCGTGGTCATTTCTCCGGTGATTTCTAACCAAGTATCATTGGGATATTGACTGCGACTTCCTGATAGTTTCACTGGTAAACCAACGGGATAAGCATCCACGGCACAACAGGTAAGAATAAAGCGACTAATTAATAAATAATTATCGGGTAGTTGTGGTAATTGTACCACAAAACCTGTGACTTTTACCGGTTGTCCTGTGTAGGCATCAGGTTCGGGGTAAGCATTCAAAGTTCTTACCCATTCAATTAAACTTTTTTCCTCTGGTTTAACGGTAGTGCCAAAGGATTGAGTTTGCACGCGAGTTAGGGGTAAAGATTCACTAATTCCCCTCTGTAATGCGATTTGACTACTGAGGGGCTGCGGGGCGATAAATAGGCCTAAAATGGCAGTTATTACTAATAAACCTGAGCCAAAATGTTGGGGAAGAATGGTAATATGCGATCGATTATCGTTACTATCTAAATTAGTCTTTTTTTGCCACTGCTTTAATAATGTCCAAAGCTTGACTATTCCCAGGACAAATAAAGCAATACTGGTGATGAGAACCAGAAAAAAATAATTAGGATGGATCAGTAAATTTAACTGTCCAGTTATCCAGTATTTAAATAGTAATGAACCCCAACCGATGAGGGCAATAATATCGATAAATTGCGGGACGATTATTTTTAGACGTGATGAATTCATGGGAAAAACTATCAAGGAACTGACCTAAAATAAATAACTGTGAGCTAAGGTGAGTAAAAAAGTCATTTGCGCTGCTAAAGCAAAGAGATAAATTAACATTCTCGGTTTAAAAATAGACAACATTAAACCAATCCCTTTCAGGTCAATCATCGGACCGAACACTAGAAAAGCCAGTAGGGAACTACTGGTAAAACTAGAGGCAAAGGAGAGAGCAAAAAAAGAATCAACCGTGGAACAAATCGAAACAATTACCGCTAACAGCATCATGGCCAAGATCGAAGTAATCGGATCCTGACCCAAATTAAGAACAAATTCCCGGGGAACAAACACCTGTAAACTGGCCGCTATAGCACTTCCTAAGATTAACACTCCTCCTAATTCGCGTAATTCCATCACCACGTTTTCCAGAAAAGTTAACCAGCGCCTTTTCATCGGGATTGCTTGCACTGCTGGTAGGACAGCAGTAGCGGCAAAACTTTCATCTAAGCGCAAAGTTTTGCCAGAATTACCGATCAGAAAAGAACCAGATTGTAGTAGTAGTGGGATAGATTCTTTTTCCGGTGTTTCCGGTTGCCAATTGAGGCTTTTTGCCAAAGAGGTTTGGAGGAGTGGTCGGGGATCTTTTTGGATACTAAAGATAATCCCGATAACCGTAGCGATGAACAAAGAAAAGATAACTCGATAGAAAACAATTTCCGGTTGATCGCGAAAAGCTACCCAAGTGGACCAGATAACAATCGGGTTAATTGTCGGCGCTGCTAAGAGAAAACTAACCGCTACTGCATTCGGCATTCCTTGCACAAGTAAACGTCGCGCCACGGGTACATTGCCACACTCGCAGACGGGGAACAAAAACCCAATACATCCCCCCACAAATGCTCCTAAAACAGCATTTCGAGGCATCAAGGCAACTAGGCGACGTTCATCGACAAATATTAAAAGAATACTAGAGAGAATCACCCCTAGCAGCAAGAAAGGCATCGCTTCCACCAACAGGCTCAGGAATAGGGTAAAGGCATTTTGTAGTTGACTCATCTATCCTCGCCTTGGGAATTGGGGGTTTAGGGGTAAAGACTTAGGAACCCCTGAAAAAGGTTCATCTATCAGTTATCAGTGACCAGTTATCAGTTATCAGTGACCAGTTATCCGTTATCCGTTATCCGTTACAGCCTTTCTCGTCAAGATGAAGTATAACTCAATTTGGTATTGACGACCAGCGACCGGCTCCCCAAAAGGAAAACTTCGTACCTCACCATTAAGATAACTGTTAGAGCAGATTTGAGTTTTCAGTCCACTGATTACTGTTTACTGATCACTGAACTAGAGGACTCGATTAAGCTTGCCGCTTTGATAACCTTCTAGATCGAGGGTGACATAGATAAAGCCTAATTTTTGCAGATCAGCGACTAATTCGCTTAAATTTGTCCGATTAATAAAGTCGGGAATTTCTGCTACTGGTAATTCAATCCGTGCCGTATCGCCGCTCGATCGCACCCGTAATTGACGATAACCTAATTTTCGCAGATAAATCTCCGCCCGTCCGACTCTTTGCAATTTCTCCAGGCTAATTTCCTCCCCGTAGGGAAAACGGGAACTTAAACAGGGTTGCGCTGGTTTATCCCACCAAGGTAAATTTAAGTAACGAGATAGTTGACGAACTTCGCTTTTTGTGATAGCAATTTCCGCCAAAGGTGAACGAGCGCCGCGCTCCCTAGCGGCTTGGATCCCGGGACGATAATCCCTTAAATCATCAGCATTAACGCCATCAATGACGTAGGAATAACCACGAGCGAGAGCGAGGGGTTTAAGGGTGTCGTGTAGCTCACTTTTGCAGAAATAACAGCGATTAACGGGATTACTGGTGTAATTGGGGTTATTCATTTCCTCGGTTTCCACCAATTCATGCGGAATACCGATATAATCGGCCTGAGCGATCGCTTCTTCCAATTCTTCCGGCAGTAGGGAGGGGGAAACCGCCGTAATTGCCAATGCTTGACTCCCTAGCAGATCATAGGCCACTTTTGCCACTAGGGTGCTATCCACGCCCCCAGAATAGGCAATCAGAGCTTTTTCGCTGGTTTTTAAGAGGTTTTGTAATTGTCCGAGTTTATCGAGTAATTGACTGTCCATGGCGGCGATTTTGGCAACTGGTTTAGGGAGACCGTTTTTTATTATATGCCGTGCCGTAATTAATCAGGGCTACCCCTCGATTTATGCTGCCATAATTTTGTCAATAATTGGGCTGTCTTTGGCAATTTTTACTAGAAAATAATCTCGCTATTCTAAGGATAGGCATTTAAAATGTATCTTAGCTTATTGCTGATCCCATTATTTTAGTAAGTATTTAGTCATAAACTTCACTTCTATGACCTACTCTAACAATAATAATTATCCTACTCTCTCGATCAAATTCATAAATAACCCGATAATCTACTACTCTTAATTTGTAAAACCCTGACCATTCTCTCGTAAGAGGTAGGGGAGTTATCTGTTCAAAGTTGATAGCTAACCATTTAATTTTATTAAGAATCCTCAGTCTGATAAAATCTGTGATCAAATCTAAATCAGTTATCGACTCTGGTTCAAAAGTAACAGAATAGCTCATTTAAGGTTCTATCCCATATCTTTTATCCACCTCAGCTGCAGGAATAGTCGCTCTTCCTTGTAGTCTTTTTTGTTGGATTTCTAATAACTTTTCTTTAAAAGATTCTTTAACTTGTTTTCCCTCATCTGGATCACCAAAGTATTCATCTAGAGTATCATCTACTGTATTACGGATTAAACTTTGTAACTCTTGGGGAGTCATGTCTTTTATCTGCATATTTGCCCCTATTCAGAAAAGATAATTGACCTATCACTCCCGATTATATCAAGATATCGGGGCAAACCCTCTGTAGTTGCCCCTGCCAAGGATAATTTATCCCCGACGACGAAGGGAAGCGGCACCCAACGCACCAACAGCCATTAAACTCACTATACCACTAGGTTCCGGGGTTGAAACCGTTGGAGTAGGAGTAATATCCCCATTAAGAGCCACAAACCCACCACCGGTAACATTAGCGGAGTTTTCACCAATGAACCAGACACCAGCTCCAGAAGCATTCAGTCCATAGAGACGGAACTGCACTGGTCCGGTTTGGGGTGCTAAACTGCTTAGGTCAAAGCTGTAGGTATTATAGCTAGTTGTTAGGCTAACTTGTGTCCCTAAATTATTGGTGAACCCATCAACACTAGAGCGCAAGACCAAATCTAGCCGCGTTTCATCATGCCGCGCATTGAGTTGTAAGTTAGTAAAATCGACTTGAAAACCTGCACCAGGTTGTACGGCAAATTCGACGTATTGGCTGGTATTAACAGTGCTAGTTGTATTCCAAGAGTTGACAGACGCACTACCCAACCTGAAATCTGACTGATGACGCCGAAATATCCCGGCGGTGTTTAACCCAGTGCTGGTTATATTCGCACCTACAGTATCCGCCGCTTTGGGATAGGTCGCGGTATCGGTATTAAATTGATTCCAACCAGCTACTATTGCCGCTTGAGCAGGAGTAACCCCAGCCAACCCCATCAGAGTCAAGGGGGTTAAAATTGTCAGTAATTTTTTCATGGATTTGATGGCCATAATAGGACGGAAATATGGTTATATTTAACGCTAGTTTTGCGCCAATATCATACAACAGCTATCACAAGGGGGGGGGAAGTCAAGGGTTATTTAATCATAATTTTTTATTGATTTTTATGTTTAAGATAGTTTTGGGATATATAAATATTTTTGACTGGTTGCCGGGTTATAGCTGGCAACGCAGATAAGCGAGGTTCTACCTCTACTTAGTTTCTTTGACCGAAATGATCACCTTCGCTCCTAGGTTCCCCCGCAATAAATTGACCTGGTGCATCTTACATTTGCAGGAATACCGACAATCAGCAATTATACTAAATCCGTTGAGTATAGGCTACTTATAAAGGAGAGAACCTCATGCAAAAGGGGGAATAAATAATCAGTTTTTAATAACCAGATTTAGTATTAGCTTGTTGGCGAATTTTATCTTTAATATAGTCGGGAATAGGGCTAGGATTCGGGA
>NZ_CAIP01000044.1 GCF_000297435.1 Microcystis sp. T1-4
GACTTATTATGGGATTACCGTAGGTGCTTCTCATCCATGCCTCTTAGATTACCAGATTTTGTCCCCCCCGAACGGTGACAATTTATCAGCGTTTTCTCCTTGTTTGTCGCCGGTGATGCCATTGACTGAGGAGACGATAACTAACAAAATAAGTGATAATGCTCGCCAACAGACCTGTAATCAAACTGCCAAAAAATAGCGTTAATAAAAATTCACCGCTCAAACTTGCCCAATTTTCCGCCCAACTTTGGTTAGAGGCAAAAATACGACTATCGATCGCTTGATTTCCTTGACCTAAAAATAATTCTCCCAATTTATAATTAAACAAAAACAGGGGAATATAGGTAAAAGGATTACTCACCCAAGTGGCTGCCGCTGCCGCAATTTTATTGCCCCGCACACAGAAAGCTAAAAAAATCGCAATAATGATCTGTAATCCCATCCAAGGAAAAGCCCCAGAAAACACCCCCACCGCTAACCCGCGAGCGATTTCGATCGGATGTCCCTGCAATCGCACCAAGCGAACCCACCAGTAGCGACAGGAGCGCGTCAGACGATTAATTAGGCTATTTTCTTTATTTTTCGCTTTTAATGACCGTGAGCGCATATTTTCGGGCATAAATGCTGACAAAATTGATACCAACTTCAATTTTAGCAAGGAGTGATTAAGAGATGTTAAACACAGGGGATACGATCGCCGCCATCGCTACGGCGATCGTTCCAGAACAGGGTAGCATCGGTATTGTCCGTTTATCCGGTAGTCAGGCAGTGGCGATCGCTCGTCGGCTGTTCCATACCCGCAATCGTCAACCCTGGGAAAGTCATCGTCTTCTCTACGGTTATATCCGGCATCCCCAAAGTCAAGCAATTATCGATGAAGCTTTGCTGCTGCTCATGTTAGCGCCCCGCTCTTTCACCCGCGAGGATGTGGTGGAATTTCACTGTCATGGCGGCATTATGCCCGTACAACAGGTGTTACAGTTATGTCTAGAAAATGGGGCGCGTTTGGCCCAAGCGGGGGAATTTAGCCTGCGTGCCTTTCTTAACGGCAGAATTGACCTAACTCAAGCCGAAAGCGTCGTCGATCTCGTTGGGGCGCGTTCTCCCCAAGCGGCACAATTTGCCCTCGCTGGTTTACAGGGAAAACTCGCGCAACCGATTCGGCATTTGCGTGCCACCTGTCTCGATATTTTGGCTGAAATTGAGGCCCGTATTGACTTTGAAGAGGATTTACCGCCCTTGGATCATGAGGCGGTTCTCCATAGCATAGAACAGGTTTTTTGTCAAGTAAATTTAATTTTAGCTACTGCCGAGCGCGGGGAATTGCTGCGTAGTGGTCTGAAAGTGGCGATCGTGGGACGGCCGAATGTGGGGAAATCCAGTTTGTTAAATGCTTGGAGTCGGAGCGATCGAGCGATTGTCACCGATTTACCCGGCACTACCCGCGATATCGTCGAATCTCAGCTAGTTGTGGCGGGAATCCCCGTACAAGTCCTCGATACGGCAGGAATTCGCTCGGCCAGCGATCGAGTCGAACAAATTGGGGTGGAACGTTCCCGCCAAACGGCCCGGTCTGCTGATTTAGTTCTCTTAACCGTCTCCGCAGAGTCAGGATGGACCGAGGAAGACGAGGAAATTTACCGCTCTGTCAGCGATCGCCGATTAATTTTAGTGATTAATAAAATTGATTTAGCTCATCCCGAAACGGTAATTTATCCAGCAGAAATTGAGCGAGTTGTCAAGCTTTCCGCCGCCCAAAATCAGGGTATTGAAGACTTAGAAAAAACTATTATTAATGCTGTCCAAAATCAAGAAATACAGGCGGCTAATTTGGATTTGGCCATTAATCAACGACAGGCGGCCGCTTTAACTAGGGCGAAAATTGCTTTGCAACAGGTAAAAAAAACAATTGACGAAAATTTGCCTTTTGATTTTTGGTCGATCGATCTGCGTACTGCCATTCAAGCTTTAGGAGAAATTACCGGCGAAGAAGTGACTGAATCGGTACTTGATCGCATTTTTAGCCGTTTTTGTATTGGGAAATAAGCAATGAGGAAATCCGGTTAACCAGAAACAAGGTTTTATCCTTTTGTGTTCGGTTAACTGTCAGGGTAAGCGCATCTAAAAATGTAGCAAATTATACCAGGGTAAGCTCATCTAATTTGGTATAAATTGTACTTGACAAAGATTTCTAAATAGGGTGTGGAACTCGCTGTAGCACCGTCCCGCGCTGCCAGTACCCAGACTTAGTCGCTGCTACCTCTGTATAATTTATCATTAGCCTTAGTCTCACTGTTGTTGATGAAAATTAATCAGGAAATAGCTCATGGGTAAAGGTTTTGCCCCCGTTCTCCCCACTGGAAATAAAGCTCAACTAAAACCTGAGCTTCCTTTAACATCAATCAATGAAATTCAAGCTAGTTTATTGACTTATCTTCAAGAGTGTCCCGAACCCAAAAACATTTATTAACCGATATTTTAGTCATTGCTATTTTAGCAGTTATAGCCGGAGCCGAAGGTTGGGAAGACATCGAAAATTGTGGACTCAGTAAGCAGCCTTGGTTATCTGAGTTTTTAGAATTACCTAATGGCATTCCTTCTGATGATACTTTTTGTCGGGTTTTTGAACGGATTAACCCGATCGACTTACCGACATAGTCTGGCACAAAAAAGTAAACGGGCGGGCATGGATAATAACTATATGATGGCTGTGCTGAGAACCTTTTGTCAAGCCTAGCTGTCACCGCTCAAAAAAAAGGGGCTCTCCCAGCTTTGGTGGGTAAAATGTATTCTAAGATACATTTCTCCTAGCGAGGGGGTGGAACGAACCACAAAGACACAAAGGACACAAAGATCGATCGATCCTATGTCAATTAAACTTATCACACAGAACCTAGAAGAGCCAAAAAGGAA
>NZ_CAIP01000043.1 GCF_000297435.1 Microcystis sp. T1-4
TGTGGGATTTATTGGGAGTTTCCCTGATTTGTACCCAGTAACGGGGCGGCGTAAATTCTCTTAATCCCTTCTACAGCACAGCTTATGGCTTTTTGTCAACGGGGAAGTCCAGTAATACACCAAATTAGCTGAAACAATCCACTACTGAATGTACAGCCCTGAGAGCAGAAATCCTTCAGGCTGATAATATTTGCCTATTACCTATTGGGTGTAGGCAGGTAAGTCTTGACTCATTTGATTTAAGTTGCTGGCAATGGCTTTCATCGTCATAAAAGCCGAGCTAAAGGCGATTAGCTCATTTAAGGGATAACTTCGACTCTCAACCCGCAAGCTCAGTAATTGCTTCTCAAGAGATTCAATTTCTTGGATGAGCAATCCTAACTTTGGTGGGTTGAGAATTACCTGGGCAGCGATCGCCTCAGCAATCTCATCAAAAGCGATCGCGGTCTGTTGTGCGATCGCTTGTAATTCAGGTAAAAACTTTTGTCGTATCGGTTCAGGAAGCGGTTGCTGTAGCACATCTTGTAAAGCATCCAGTTGAGCCGAGAGTTTTTGTTCGTAGCCGATGGAGAAATTCCAAAAATTTTGGTGTTTGGTTGCTAAAACTGTGGAAATTTGTTCGAGACTGGCAATCTTAACCGAGGCTGGATGTTGAGCGATCGCCACTGTGATGGCCTGCTTCAGTTGGGCGATATCTGACGGTGGTATCGTATCCTGAAAATAGCCTGACAGCAGTTTTTGATATAGCTGTCCCATTTTCTTAAAAGTCACAGAAAAATCTGTTTCCAGTTGGTTTGTAGCCGATTTTGTCATAAATACAGTGGTCAGCAACACCCCCAGAAACGCACCTACGGGAACTGAAATCAGTGCGGCCCAAATTCCTTGCTCGAAAAAAGGAAAAATATCCTTCCCGATGGCATCGGCTGCTACAATCGCACCGATGCGAGCGATTGGCGTAAACCCCAGCCAAGCACAACTGAAGTAGGCGAAAAAATAAGCCAGACTGCTACTAAAAGGATTATAACCAAAGGACTTGACCAACAGGTAAATACAGAGAATCGTCAAACTCAACGAAACAGTTGCCGCCCAACCGATCGCGATCGCTCGCCCCCTTGTCGGTTGAATGACAGTGACCACTGCACCTATGATCACAATATCTGCCACTTTTTCGTAAGCAGAAGGATAGGGAAACTCGATGTGACGAATAATAGCCAGTAACAAACCAATAACCACGCCAAGACTGACAATTTCTCTCAGGCGTTTTAGGGATATAGGGGCCCATTTGGGAAAGGTAATCAGGTGTCTTCGCCTGAAAGTTGCAGTTACTTTGGTTTTATCGATTATCCTGCCTCCTAATCCCTCGCATTGTTGGATAAATCGAGATACAAGTTGAATAAATTGATAAAACTGTAGTGATTCTTGAACATCATACCGGTCAATCTCTCCACTTGTTCGGAGATGATCAAGTTTACCCCCAATATTCGCTAAATCTTCTTCTAATTCTGTCAGGTAAGGGGTAGCTAAGATTTTTTTGCCGTTACTCAAATCCCTCAAGCTATCAAAGCTGTCGGTAAGATGAGTCGCCAATTGGTGAAATTCCGCCCTGAACTGACCCACTAAATTTTGTTCATGCTTTTCGCCTTTAAAAGCCATCAGATCAGCTAATTGTCGAGTCAATTGGTTCTGAATTGCCAAGATTTCACTCCAATTTTCTGCCACCAATATCTCACTACCGAATTCATGGGTTGCTTTTGTGAGTGTTGAAAGGCTAGTTTGTGTTGATTTTTTAATCTGATTGAGTAAGTTAAGCTCGTTCTGCTCAATAGAAAGAGAATAATCCCGCTCCTCGACCTCAGTTTTTAAGTGGCGATCGAGGATTTTTTGGAACAAGCGCGGTATATCTTGAAGGATTCCCATCAAGTTCCGGTTGAGATCGGATCGAGTATTCTGGGGCCAAAATAGTAAGGCCACAGCAATTCCCACAGCGATTCCGATCCAGTTATCGATCAGGCGCGACCGCAAATAGAGCCAGATATCTTGTTGTGCTGATGTTCCTACCACTCTCATGGCAATTAAAGCGCCCAGTAGTGTGGCTTGGGAATAAGCGGCTTGCCATCGGTAAGTTTCACAGATCAGGGCGGCTAAAATGTAGGTGAGAGAGGGAATGACAAAAAAACTTGAGCCTTGGATTCCGTAGGCGTTCACCAGGATAGCCGCAATGATTCCCCCCAAAGCACTTCCCCCCAAACGCCCCAAACCTGCCGCGATCGCACCTCCCATGGATGGCTCAATCAGTACAGATACATACCCAAAGACGGGATAGACAAAGTTGTCTAATACATTTCCTCGGTGCCAAAAGAAACTCGTTAAGAGAGCAGCACCTAGGGAAAATTTCAATCCCTGTCTGATCATTAGCCCGTTTTTACTGTCCAAGGTATCTCTATATCCTTTTTCGGCTTACTCATTGTTACTCATTAATCGCTCGCTCAATCCCATATAAAATTAGTGCCAAAAACGTCACCAACCAAAACCAAAGCTGAGGAGGCTCACTATGGATCAGGATTACTAAGACAAACGCTGCGGCGATAATCCACCACTTAAACCACCAAGTCCACCATTGAGAACGTCTTTTCGGATTTTCCATATTAGGTTTAACCGTTTATTCTAGTCGTTGTTTCTTTCAGCTACTTACGCTCGCAAGATTGTGGTTAACGATCGTACACCCCTGTAATCCAGCGAAAAGCAGGGGTTATATAACTCACTAAAGAACGCTCTTCTACCACGGCATGGACATCTGCGGTAGTCCCGTTGGTAATTGTTTGGGGCGCTCCCTTGGCTTGGGTCCAGTAAAAACCACTCGGTGTATTGCGATCGACCTTCAGGGCTAAAGTGGCTTTGATAACACTTGCATTGACGGGTATAGGCTTATCGCGATCGTCTTCATCTCTACCCAGAAACAGCTTGCTGGCGAGTTCATGACTTCCGACTATATTTGCTAGTTCTGCCACAGTTACCGGCTGCTGATCGACGGTAATTACCTTAGCAACGATACCCCCATAGCGTTCGCGATCATAGAGATCGGGAACGACTTCTACTTCCTGGCCCGGTTCTAATCGTTTGGCATCACCGCTCTTAAACAAGGCCACCACGTTGGTCTTGGCCTTTAGATTGGAGACTTCTAACGTACCGATGCGCCCCCCCGGAGCCAGGACTTCCCCCGGATTAACAGATAAGTCTAAAATCTGGCCGTTGTACAGACTCACTACATTTTTGTTGGCTTGAATAGTGGTTCTTAACGTATTAATCTCTCGTTGCTGGTCAGCGATCGCATTGTAACGAAGAATATCACTGGCTGTATCTTGCAGGTCTATTTGCCGTTTTTCCGTGTTTAGTATATTATTCTGGGCCGTCAATGCGTTCATCTGCGCTCGCAGGCTTTCATCAACCCCCTTCAGGCGATCGAGTTCTATTTGGACGCGATTGATACTATTAGAAGCCTCTAGATTATTGAACTGAAACAAATAGGAGGGAAAATCTAGCTTCGCGACAGCCCCCTCTTCGATAAGTTTATCGTAGGCGGCTAGTCTTTCATCCGTTGAGTTCTGGAAATTTTTAAGGTATCGAGCATGGGAGAGATAGGCTTCTCGCTGTTTTTGATTACTGGATAATTGAACTTGAAGTGCTTTAATCTGAAGCTGATTGGCCTTTTGCTGGCGATCTATTGAGGCTGCATTCAATTGGCGACGACTCACTTCAATAGAGTCAACTCTTTTATCCTGCTGCTTGAGATCTGCTAGTCTATCCTTTTTATCTTTTAATTCTGTTTCTAATTCAGGAAACTCTAAAGTTGCCAGTAACTGCCCTTTTTTGACAGAATCTCCCGGTTGAATCAGGAGGGTTAACACCCGCCCACCTTGACGGGGTTCGATATTAACAATAGAACGAGGAATCAAAATGACCGCTCGTCCTTGAACAGGAGTCGGAATCTTACCAACTATCGCCCAATAACTCAGTCCTCCGAGCAAAAGACCCACCGGCATTAAGCGCAGGATTATCTCCCCTAATCTTCCTGTTGGCTCCGAATATTTAAACGGTTTTTCCGAATCAATTTTAGGAGCAATTCCCGTTTTTATTTGATTATCATCCTGACCTTCTATCCTAGCCTGCGTTGTTTTCTTCGCACCCATATCTGGCTGCTGATGATTCTGATCAGACATAGATTCGGCTTGATTCTTTGCCATTGTACTGAAATGAGTAAAAATCACTTAATTTGTAACATGATAAACATTCAGAGGATATTACTTTAGACTAGGAAAATCCTCTGAAAAAATCGCTCAAGCTATTTTTGACATAAGATAACTAGGCTACCTCGAAAGATTTACCGAAGGCTCAAACCTTTAAAATTTCCTGTAAGAAACCTAATAAAGTATTACTCTTGATGTGACCTAAAACAACCTAATAGGCATCAAGTGTTTGAGTCCAACACTCCGACTAGAGAGATAATCTATCGAACGAATTTACACCATTCCAGCTTTTAACTTACATAAGGCGTATAGTCTCATTGTAACCGTTCAGGGGGGGGATGTCAAGCCGCCAGTGGCATTGACTCCGTGGAAGGACTCTCTTGGGGCAGCACAGAGATGGATACTACTCTTTCACATTAGCCGCTCTTTTCCACGTCTTTTTAGATTACTAGATTTTGTCCCCCCCCTGAACGGTTACTTCAAGGGAGAAAAAGCGATCGGGCTATAATAGAGAAAATTTTATTTTAACTTGAGAAAATTCATTATGACAGCCACTATTGAAGACATTCGGGCAATACTAAAGGAATTGGCCCAATCCCAACAAGAGTTATCCCAATCCCAACAAGAGTTATCCCAAGCTCAAAAAGAGTTATCCCAAGCTCAAAAAGAAACGGATAAACAAATCAAGGAAACAGATAAGCAAATTAACAGAGTTAGTAAGCAGATTGGGGAGTTGGGCAATCGTTTAGGAGAGTTTGTCGAGTGGCAAGTACGTCCTGCGGTGGTGCGTCTGTTTCAAGAGCGGGGTATTGATGTGCATGAGTTTCACCCCGGCATTTCGGTAAAACGGGATAATGAGGGTTTAGAGATTGATCTATTGGTAGTGAATGATACGGATGCCATTTTAGTGGAGGTCAAAAGTAAGTTAACTCAAAGGGATGTGGATGAGCATTTACAACGTTTGGCCAAGTTTAAGCGGTTAATGCCTCGTTTTCGAGATGTAAAGGCCTTAGGAGCGGTGGCAGCGATGATTGTTCCCGATGAGGTGGCGAGTTATGGTTGTCGTCAGGGTTTGTTTGTGTTGGTGCAGTCAGGGGAAAATGTAATAATTTTGAATGATGCAGAGTTTACGCCCCGGGTTTGGTAGGTTTAGCTTTTTCTCGAAATCTTATAGGTTCTGTGCGATCAGTTTAACTTACAATATGAGCGATCTTTGTGTCCTTTGTGTCTTTGTGGTTCGTTCCACCCCCTCGCTCTTGAGAAATATATCTTAAAATACATTTTACCCACCAAACCTGGGACAGCCGATTCCATTCCTGCCAATAATCAACGCTAAAATTATACTAAATCCCTTGAGTATAGGCTACATCACTTTAACTTAAGAAAATTCATTATGACAGCCACTATTGAAGAGATTCGGGCAATACTAAAGCAATTAGCTCAATCCCAACAAGAGTTATCCCAAGCTCAAAAAGAAACAGATAAGCAAATTAACAGAGTTAGTAAGCAGATTGGGGAGTTGGGCAATCGTTTAGGAGAGTTTGTCGAGTGGCAAGTACGTCCTGCGGTGGTGCGTCTGTTTCAAGAGCGGGGTATTGATGTCCATGAGTTTCACCCTGGCATTTCGGTAAAACGGGATAATGAGGGTTTAGAAATTGATCTATTGGTAGTGAATGATACCGATGCCATTTTAGTGGAGGTCAAAAGTAAGTTAACTCAAAGGGATGTGGATGAGCATTTACAACGTTTGGCTAAGTTTAAGCGGTTAATGCCTCGTTTTCGAGATGTAAAGGCTTTGGGAGCGGTGGCAGCGATGATTGTTCCCAATGAGGTGGCGAGTTACGCTTGTCGTCAGGGTTTATTTGTGTTGGTGCAGTCAGGGGAAAATGTAATAATTTTAAATGATGCGGAGTTTACGCCTCGAGTTTGGTAGGTTTAGCTTTCGTTCCACCCCCTCGCTCTTGAGAAATATATCTTAAAATACATTTTACCCACCAAATCCAAGAGAGCCGATTCCATTCCTGCCAATAATCAACGCTAAAATTATACTAAATCCCTTGAGTATAGGCTACATCACTTTAACTTGAGAAAATTCATTATGACAGCCACTATTGAAGAGATTCGGGCAATACTAAAGCAATTAGCTCAATCCCAACAAGAGTTATCCCAATCCCAACAAGAGTTATCCCAAGCTCAAAAAGAAACGGATAAACAAATCAAGGAAACGGATAAGCAAATTAACAGGGTTAGTAAGCAGATTGGGGAGTTGGGCAATCGTTTAGGAGAGTTTGTCGAGTGGCAAGTACGTCCTGCGGTGGTGCGTCTGTTTCAGGAGCGGGGTATTGATGTGCATGAGTTTCACCCTGGCATTTCGGTAAAACGGGATAATGAGGGTTTAGAGATTGATCTATTGGTAGTGAATGATACGGATGCCATTTTAGTGGAGGTCAAAAGTAAGTTAACTCAAAGGGATGTGGATGAGCATTTACAACGTTTGGCGAAGTTTAAGCGGTTAATGCCTCGTTTTCGAGATGTAAAGGCTTTGGGAGCGGTGGCAGCGATGATTGTTCCCAATGAGGTGGCGAGTTACGCTTGTCGTCAGGGTTTATTTGTGTTGGTGCAGTCAGGGGAAAATGTAATAATTTTGAATGATGCAGAGTTTACGCCCCGGGTTTGGTAGGTTTAGCTTTTTCTCGAAATCTTCTAGGTTCTGTGTGATCAGTTTAACTTACATAGGGTCGATCTTTGTGTCCTCTGTGTCTTTGTGGTTCGTTCCACCCCCTCGCTAGGAGAAATTTATCTTAGAATACATTTTACCCACCAAATCCAAGAGAGCCATTTTTGTTACGATATACTGAACAGAAATCTGAATTGTCCCTCGTTTTAATCGGTGAGAGTATGAGCTATGCCTGATTCACCAGAAGTACAACAGAACTTTAATGCACCCGTTTACGGAGTAGCCGGAAAAGTTGCCGGAGACCAAATTATCTACCCCTCTTCTCAGAAGCAAGATTTAGCCGAAGCTGCCGCAGAAATTCAGCGATTGCTCAAACAACTGGAAGAGACAAATCCCACTGCGACGGAAAAACAAAAGGAAGCTTACATCAATGTGGCGGTGTCAACTCCTGTCAGAAAGCGATTGCTAGGCGCGGTGACATCAGGGGGAAAAGCTGCCCTTGAGGAATTTCTAGATAATCCTTACCTCAATGTAACAATGGCTTTAATTGAAGGTTGGAAAACAGCAGAGTGATATTGAGATGGGTTACGAATCCATCCTACAATGTGGCAAAGGAGGTATCCGAGCAATGGCAGAAGAGTCCAAGATTGAGCAAAACTTCAACGCACCAGTTTCTGGTGTTGCTGGGAATGTAGAGGGAGACCAAATCATCGGCGATAAGGTACTTGGCGATAAGGTACTTGGCGATAAAATCATTCAACTCCCTCAGACTCCCCAAGCGGAAAAACCAGCAGAATCGCCGAATAATCTCAATCGAGCGCGGACTGGGGCGGTTAATTTTGTGGGGCGTGAAGATGCAATGGTACAACTGCACCACCAGTTACAGCAACAAGAAAGAATTGCGATTACCGCCGTCGTTACGGGAATGGCAGGAGTGGGTAAGACAGAGTTAGCACTCCAGTATGCCCTACATCATAAGAAAAAATCGACTTATCCCGGCGGTATTTGTTGGATAGGGGTGCAAGCGGAAACGGTGGGGGTACAACTATTAGATTTTGCTAAGTCACTGTTGGGTTTGTTTCCCCCTGAAGATTTGAATTTGCGGGGGCAATTGGATTATTGTTGGGCGAGATGGCAACCGCCGGGGGATGTACTGCTAATTTTAGATGATGTGCATCAATATGAGGAAATCCAGGATTATTTGCCTCCCCAAGAACAACGCTTTAAGGTGTTGATTACGACGAGGCAAAATTGGCTGGCAGCATCGTTTGAGCAGTTGCGCTTACCCGTTTTAAGCGAATCAGCCGCCCTTGCTTTACTGGAATCTCTGATTGGTACGTCGCGTCTGCAAGCTGAATTAGAGGTAGGGAAGGGGCTATGTGCGTGGCTAGGGTATTTACCTTTAGGGTTGGAATTGGTGGGGCGTTTCCTCAAACGGCGTAATAATTGGACATTGGCAAGGATGCAACAGCAGTTGATAGATAAGGGTTTACAGTTGTCTGCTTTGCAGAATCCTTCGGGAGATATGACGGCGCAAAGAGGGGTAGAGGCTGCTTTTGAGGTGAGTTGGGAGGCGTTGAATCAGCCAGCGCGAGATTTAGGCTGTTTTCTCAGTCTCTTTGCTTTGGCTCCTATTCCTTGGCGGTTGTTGATAGAGCGGTGTTTGTCTGCTGAGGATGAGGAGGAGTTGGAAGATATTAGAGAGGAGCAATTACTCAATCTTCATCTGTTGCAAGCGGTAAAAGGAGAAGTTTATCAGTTTCATCCGTTGGTGCGACAGTTTTTTCAAGCTAAGTTGGCACTGCGAGAGGATGGAGATGAGTTGAAACGCTCCTTTTGTCGGGGCATGGTTGAGGAGGCAAAGACTATTTCTCAATATTTAACTAAGGAGCAAGTAGAAACTGTCGCCCTATCTATTCCCCATATTGCGGAGTCAGCGACGGAGTTGGAACAATGGCTGGAGGAGGAGGATTTAATCCCGTCTTTTGAAGGATTAGAGCATTTCTATTATGGGCAAGGATTGTACGAACAAGCTGAACCTTGGTGTA
Source organism: Microcystis sp. T1-4 (assembly GCF_000297435.1). Lineage (GTDB taxonomy): Bacteria > Cyanobacteriota > Cyanobacteriia > Cyanobacteriales > Microcystaceae > Microcystis. The sequence continues at coordinate 8,970 of NZ_CAIP01000043.1, forward strand.
AGCAATGTCTAGAAGTAACTCGCCGCCGCTTGGGAGAAGAACATCCCTCTGTTGCTAATTCTCTCAACAATTTAGGAGACTTATACCGTTCCCAAGGAAGGTATGAAGAAGCTGAACCCCTCTATTTACAAACATTAGAATTGTTGAAACGACTATTAGGGGAGAATCATCCCTATGTTGCATCTTCCCTCAACGGTTTAGCAGTATTGTACCATTTACAAGGAAGGTACGAAGAAGCTGAACCACTCTATTTACAAGCATTAGAATTGAGGAAACAACTATTAGGGGAGAATCATCCCGATGTTGCTACTTCCCTCAACAATTTAGCAGGATTGTACAAATCTCAAGGAAAGTACGAAGAAACAGAACCCCTCTATTTACAAGCTTTAGAATTGAGGAAACGACTATTAGGGGAGAATCATACTGATTTTGCTACTTCCCTCAACAATTTAGCAGAATTATACCGTTCCCAAGGCAGGTACACAGAAGCGGAACCTCTCTATCTAGAAGCATTAGATTTAAGAAAACGACTCTTAGGAGACAATCATCCCAAGGTGGCACAATCCCTCAACAATTTAGCGGGATTGTACTATTCCCAAGGCAAGTACACAGAAGCAGAATCTCTCCTTCTGGAAGCATTAGATTTGTATAAACGACTCTTAGGAGACAATAATCCCTATGTGGCACTTTCCCTCAACAATTTAGCAGGATTATACAAATACAAAGGCAGGTACACAGAAGCGGAACCCCTCTATTTACAAGCTTTAGAATTGTATAAACGACTCTTAGGAGACAATCATCCCTCTGTGGCAAGTTCCCTCAACAATTTAGGACTATTGTACAGATCACAAGGCAGGTACACAGAAGCGGAACCCCTCTATTTACAAGCTTTAGAATTGTATAAACGACTCTTAGGAGACAATCATCCCCTTGTGGCAGATTCCCTCGCCAATTTAGCAGTATTGTACGAATCCCAAGGAAAGTACGAAGAAGCAGAACCTCTCCATTTACAAGCATTAGAATTGAGGAAACGACTATTAAGTGACAATCATCCCGATGTTGCTATTTCTCTCAACAATTTAGCATCATTGTACAATTCTCAAGGAAAGTACGAAGAAGCGGAACCTCTCTTTTTACAAGCTTTAGCAATTGCCGAGCAAGCTTTAGGGGAGAATCATCCTACTACTGTTAGGATTCGGGAAAACTTAGAGTCGCTCCCGTAGGATGGGTTATTAACCTATCCGATAATACAACAATATAAAATAATACAATCACCTTCAATCAACCAAACAATCATGACTACACTCAAAGATATTGAATCCGCGATTCTCCAGTTGCCTGACGAAGAAATCCATCAATTATCAGCTTGGTTACAAGACTATCTTGATGATAGTTGGGACAAACAGATAAAAAACGATCTCGAATCAGGGAAACTCGATCGACTATTACAAAAAGTCAACAATGATATCAGTAACAATCAAGTTAAGCCTTTAGATGAAATCCTTAACAACTCCTGATTTTTGGCAATGTTATGCCAACTTACCTCCCTACATTAAGCAACAGGCAAAAAAAGCCTATCGTCTCTGGATTAGTAATGTTTTCCATCGATCATTACATTTCAAGAAAGTAGGGAAAAATGTTTGGTCAGTCCGAATAACTGAGAATTATAGAGCTTTAGCATTGAAAAAAGGTGAAGATTATTACTGGTTTTGGATTGGTTCTCATGATGAGTATGAAGAGTTAATTAAATAGAAGGAGAAAATTAACCATGCTAGAGCCTAAAGAATTTCGCAATATTATCCACCAATATTTTACTGAAGTTACCTCACAGGAATTTCTGGCAAATCAAAAAAAATACTGTCCAGAAATTTTTGAAGGCGATAACTATCCCAATATCACTGAAAATCTTAATAATTTAGCAAAACTCTACCAATCTCAAGGAAGATACGAAGAAGCTGAACCACTCTTAATACAAGCTTTAGAATTGAGAAAACGACTATTAGGGGAGAATCATCCTACTACTGTTAAGATTCGGGAAAACTTACAAACGCTGCGACAACAGCAACATCCATCGTCTTAACTGTGATTGATGGGATTATGGGATGGACTATAATTGAATTAATCACTGATAACTGATATAGGCTATAGTTGAAGAACTTACAAAGGTAAAATTATGACCATTAAAGAACAACTAATTCATGAAATTGAAACAGTATCCGATGAGGTAATAGAAGAAGTTTTTGACTTTTTATTGTTAGCCAAAATCAAACATCATCGATCGCAAGAACAATCTAAACCTTTCGCGCGATTTATCGAAGAACTCACTGCTGATATTCCTCAAGAAGTTTTAGATACCTTACCAACCGATAGTGCAGAGCAACATGATCATTACATCTACGGTACTCCTAAACATTAACCATGAAGCAAATTTTTGCCGACACCTTTTATTGGATCGCTTTACTCAACCCCAAAGATGACTGGCATCAAATCGCACTCAACTATGCTCATAATTGTATCAATGATCAACTAATAACAACGGATGGCATTATTGATGAGATACTGAACTATGCTTCATGTAGAGGAACTATTATGAGACAGAAAGCACTCTTAATGTGTACGCAAATGCTACGGGAAAAAACAATACAAGTTATTTCCTATACACCAGAATTACGTCAATTAGGTTTTGAATTATATAAACAACGGTCAGACAAAGGTTATAGTATTACAGACTGCATATCAATGATAATTATGCAACAAATGGATATTTTTGAAGTGCTTACCCATGACAAGCACTTTACCCAAGAAGGTTTTATTATTCTTTTTTAAACAATAGAACTACTATAAAATGGAGTCAACGACTATTAGGAAAAATCACTCTACTACTGTTAAGATTCGGGAAAAGTTTACAAATGATGCGACAACAGCAATATCCATCGTCTTAACTGTGATTTATGGGATTATGGGATGGACTATAATTGATCATTGATGAAGACTTGCTGAATACAACACAATCATAGTATTCATTCAATCATTTCAATCATAGTTT
>NZ_CAIP01000042.1 GCF_000297435.1 Microcystis sp. T1-4
CACTGATAATTGCTGATTGTCGATATTTCTGCAAATGTGATAGTAAATCCGGTTATTAAAAACTGATTATTTATTCCCCTTTGCATGAGTGCCTCTCCTCGTAACTAGCCTGTACTCAACGGATTTAGTATAATTATCTACTAGAGATCGCTGCTGGTCTGTTCCTCTCGGAAGTAAAGTTGATATAATTGACAGCTAGGCTGGGCTAGGTCGCCTTTTAACTGAATTAAACCCATACTTTCCAGTTTATAGGCAGTAATCGGTTCTAATCGCACTCCCTTATCGGAAGAATTAACCACTTCCCCCATCGCTGTCAATAATTCCGGCTGTTTTTGCAGATTATCCCAGTGATGACGCAGGTGTGCCGCATAAATTCCCCCTTGGGTAGCAGCATTAGGGAGAATATTTTTTTCCCCGCGCACCCGCGCTTCCAGGGCCAAACGGCTAAGATAGGGATGACCAGCGACTAGAGCAATTAAATCCCCGATAAAACGCTGATTATCGTCATTTTTAGGCAATCCGTAGCTACTAGCCAAGTTTTCCAGTTGTTCGAGGCTAAAACCGGGTAATTTAATCGCACGGCCGACATTAAAGGGAGATTGATTAGCGTCCAATTGAATATAGATTTCCGTGGAATTAGCAATCGCTAACCGCAAATTCTGCCAGATTTCTAAATTATTAGCTTCTTCGTGCCAACAGCGCAAAAGCGGCAGAAAATCCCTAGCGATGTCCGGATACTCGAAAATTCTGTCTAAATTATCTAGGGCCAAAAAGAGCGGCCCGTTAATCTGTTCTAAAAGATAGGACTGAAAATAGGTTTGACAACTGATTAAACTGCCAAATAGTTCCTCATCCCAATATTCATCTAATTGCGGCTTTAAACCCAATTCTCGGCTAACATTCGCCGAAAACCAGCGACAAAATCGGTCTAAACTGGCAAACATCGCCTTTTCTGCCACTTGACAATTAATATAAACTGTGCTATGTCCCCAACTATCTGCCTGAGCGAGCAGATGTTTAAGCAGAGAAGTTTTACCGGTCTTTTCGGGGGATTTAATGCGAATGAGTGACCCCGGACGATTAATTTCTTGATAACAGTCGCTTTCGACGGGAGGGCGGCTAATATAACTATCTATAACCGATTTTTCTGCTAGTATCGGGGTGGGGTGATTTTTCCATTCAGGATATTTGATATCTTTGAACCATTCCCGGAGGATTTGGAACTTACCCGGCCCTTTACTACCTAATTCTAGTTCGGGACAGCCATTATCTTTATCTGCCGAGAAATAGCTATAGATTTTAGTCATCTGTTTTTTATAGGTTTCATGGCTGGCGGCCTCGGCCATTTCCCAAATTTCCTCATCTGGTTTGCGCCAATTTTCATAGGCAAAACGAACTAAAAAAATTTCCTTTAATTTGCCTTGAACACCGTATTCTCTAGCTAGATGTTTGAGAAACTCGTCCCATCCCTGTGGTTTCATCCGGTTCTACTTTATTCTACTTATATTCCCTTTTTTTCCATGTTAACCCCTTTTTCCCTCTTGGCAATGGGACTGACATCCGAGCGGGAAGGCCCTATGGTAAAAATAGGTCAATTACCTGATGGTGCTTAAGGGAGTAAAACCATGAAAATCTCGTTAACCTTGTTTGTTCTGGCCTCCTTGCTGTTAGGTTCAATTCCTCACACTTTAGCGGTTAATAGTCAAGATAACCATTTTGACCGTTCCTCTTGGCCGCTAATTTTACAAAACCGTGACTGTAAGGGTGATAAGGACGATAATTGCAATTAGTCCTGATTATCTCGGTTAAGGTTGTTAGTCTATATCCCCCACCGATAAAAAAAATCGTGGTCGGGATTTTTTTTATCTCATCGGCTGCAGATAGCTTTTATCAAGATAATTTCTAGATTCAAGACCAATTATCTCAAGAAGTCGCCTGTAATTCCTCTAAACGTGCTAAAACTTCGGCACTGTGAATGGCAGGATTTACCCCTAAATAAATCTCTTTTAAAATCCCATCGGGATCGATAAGATAGGTATGACGCAGGGAAACATAACCCATCCAAGAACCATAGGCTTTACTAACATCTCCGGTAGTATCTGCCAGTAAGGGAAATTTTAACCCCTCCGAGTCACAAAATTCCGCATGAGAATCAACATCATCGGCACTTACCCCTAAAACTTGCGTATTTTTAGCCATATATTTCGGCAAATCCTGCTGAAAACGCCGCGCTTCTAGGGTGCAGCCGGGGGTAAAATCCTTGGGATAAAAATACAAAACTACCCATTTACCTCGATAGTCCGATAGGGAAATATTCCCTTCTCCCGTGTTAGTCGGTAGGGTAAAATCGGGTGCCGGTTGATTTAAAGGGGGTTGGGGGCCACCCAAAGCGTTAGCATCGGGAATCAAGGCAAAAAATGCCAGAATTACTGCACTTAAAAAACTCAACAGTTGACGACGAGACATAATCAGTTATCAGTTATCAGTTATCAGTTATCAGTT
>NZ_CAIP01000041.1 GCF_000297435.1 Microcystis sp. T1-4
CAGCCAACCCTTTCTATGAAGAGACTTGACTTTCTACCCGTCCTATGCTATCTTGGCCGGTGTCCCTAACAGTATTTTTCGTGAGCAAAGCAATGATGTCTTTAAAAACCTCTTTAGCAGGGGCTGCTACCGCCATCGGTTTGACCGCCCTAGCCTATCCCGCCCAAGCTGCCCAGTTCAGCTTCACCTATAACGACGCCGCGAACATGATAGTTCTCAGTGGAATACTGACGGGAACGGCTACAGGGAATATTATCGAGATCGATGGATTTAGTAACCTCGTGTATAATGGTGTTCCCCTTCCTTTCTCTACCTTGTCAGGGGGTACGGTCGATTCCTATTTTTCCGCTCCTGGCAATCAAGCTACGGCTAGTTTCGATGGTTCAGTGATGGATTTTGTGCTTTTCGATAATGCGATGAGTGACTACGTTGGCTTTGGTCCTGGCATCAGCATGATGGGACTGGCTTTCGCTTCAAGTGTTCCTGGTGTTCTGGGTGACCTAGGGGGTAACGAATTGCCATTTGATCCTAGTAACATGATGTGGGAAGCAGCACTCATCCCCGAACCTGGTGCTGTTGTCGGCCTATTGGGGTTAGGTTTGGGTGCCTTGGCTTCTAAAGTTATCAAAAAAGGTTAATTTTGATTTTCCCGATGAGAGGTGAGGGTGCAAGCAGTTCGATAAACGCACTGACCACCTTGTACTCCTCCCCCACAGGGTTTTTTCAGGATTGATGCCTAATTCCCCTAATCTTGCCGTTAACTGCTCGACTTTTGGTGAAGCCAGTTCTTTTTGCCGACGTTCAGATTTTTTGGACTGTCTCTCCAGAATAGCGGCTTCCACCGGTGTGGGGACTAACTCGCCCTTAGAACTAAAATAACGCAATTTATCGGCGTATATACCTAAATATAACCCCAATTCTTCACTCCATAACCAACCTTGCTGATTGGGTTGAATCGGTTGATATTTGGCTCTTCTAGGTTCTGTGTGATAAGTTTAACTTATATAGGATCGATCAATCTTTGTGTCCTTTGTGTCTTTGTGGTTCCTTCCACTCGCTCGCTAGGAAGAATGTATCTTAGAATACATTTTGCCCACCAAACCTAAGAGAGCCGATATTTTCCCTCTTTTTGCCATACTGCCCAACTTTTCCGGTTTTGGTTTCTAGTGGTTCCTAATACTACAAAAAAGTCAAGTCCTCTAAAGTATTCTGATTTTTTCTGATTTGGGCTGTAGTAGATGGTTAAATTCCAGGTTGCAAAGTAATCTTCTCTATCTTGCCATAACCATTCTAGGCATTTTATCAACAAAATAATCTGAGTTAGGTGTAAATTACTTTCCCAGGTTGGTTCATCACTCCAAAATTCGCCATTGGGGAAGATTATCTCATCTTTTCGGGCAGTTTGGCTAGGGGATAGGGGTTGAGTTCTAGTCATCGGAAATTTGGGTCTGAAACCCCGTCGTTCTAGGTTGGCTTTGCTGTTAAATATGAGCATCGTTTACACGATATATGCTAAAATGTGAGACATGGAAAAAGCCTATTCTTACCGATTTTACCCCACACCCGAACAAGAGTCGCTATTGCGGCGCACTTTGGGCTGTGTAAGATTGGTTTACAATAAGGCTCTCCATCTCAGAACACAAGCATGGTACGAAAAGCAAGAAAGAGTAGGCTACGCTCAAACTTCTTCAATGCTAACCGATTGGAAAAAGCAAGAAGAATTACACTTTCTCAACGAGGTAAGCTGTGTACCTTTACAACAAGGGTTAAGACACCTACAAACAGCTTTTACTAATTTCTTTGCTGGTCGTACTAAGTATCCTAACTTTAAGAAAAAACATCAAGGAGGAAGTGCCGAATTTACTAAGTCTGCTTTTAAATTTAAAAACAAACAAATCTATTTAGCCAAATGCACGGAACCCTTACCTATTCGATGGTCAAGACAAATACCAGAAGCTTGTGACCCAAGTACAGTAACGGTCAGATTACATCCTTCTGGACGTTGGCATATCTCAATAAGATTTGATGACCCAACGATTAAGCCATTACCAGTAACAGATAAAGCCATC
>NZ_CAIP01000040.1 GCF_000297435.1 Microcystis sp. T1-4
CCCCAAGTTATCTCAGGCAATATCTGATGTAAGCTGGGGTGAAATCACCCGACAATTAGCCTATAAATGCCGTTGGTATGGCAGAAATTACATCGAAATAGATAGATGGTTTCCTAGCTCTAAAAGGTGTAGTAATTGCGGGTATATTGCTGAGAAAATGCCGTTAAATGTTCGAGAATGGGACTGTCCAGACTGTGGAACACACCATGACCGAGATGTTAACGCTAGTAAAAATATTTTGGCCGCAGGGCTTGCGGTGTCAGTCTGTAGAGCGACCATAAGACCAGAACAGAGTAAATCTGTTAAGGCAGGTGCGAAAAATCCTTCGGGACAGAAGCAGAAACTCAAATCGTGAGGTTTGGGAATCGCCGTCCGTTTACGGCGGTGAGGATGTCAATGTTACATTAATTCTGCGTCAACCCCTGTCAACCCCAATCATCGATAGAATAGGGATGAAGTGTTAATTAGCTTGAGTGTTTATGCAGTCTCCCGAACCGTTCGATACTAAATATACCCCAGAAGCAGTGGAAGTGGAAATTGAAACCGACGATTTCCCCCCCATTGATACCCCGGTTAGTTTCGCTACCACCCTCGAAAAAGTGAAAACTTGGTATGGCAGCCTGTCCACACCGGCACAGGTAGTGGTGGCAGTGGCGGGGGTTTTTGTGGCTCTTTCGATTTTAACGGCGATTTTACGGCTAGTTAGCGCAGTTTTAAGCGCTTTAATCCTCGCCGCTATCGTTTATCTCATCTATCGTTACATCCTCAAACCGAAAGTTTAGTCGGCCATGCACATTTTCTGTTCAATGTCAAGAGTTTAGTTGATAAAAAAAATTTATGGAAGAAGCGGACACCAGAGATATCTTAGGGGAAAATGTGGCTAAGTTGGGATTGGCCCAGATCCAGCGTCATCTATTTCTCTGCTGCGATCAGACTAAGCCAAAATGTTGTGACAAGCAAGAAGGGTTAGAAGTGTGGGATTATTTAAAGAAGCGGTTAAGTGAATTAGAACTCGATCGTCCTAGGTCCGACCGTCCGGGTTGTGTTTTTCGCACTAAAGCCAACTGTTTGCGGGTTTGTAGCCAAGGACCGATTTTATTAGTGTACCCGGAAGGGGTCTGGTATGGAAGGGTAAACAAGGAAGCGATCGAAAGAATTATCCAAGAACACCTAATCGGTAATCAAATCGTCACCGAATATGCTTTCCTTCGCCACGATTTACCAGCAATTTCTCTGAACTGTCCAGAAGAAGAACCCGAAACAATAGAGGAAAACAGGGTTAAAACTAACTGAAATCACTGATTCGATCGATTAAGATAAGTAGCTAGACACAATTAATTGCACATATCTAACTACCTGTTGCCTCTTGCCTATCGATCCTTTGTCCGTCTCCATTCCCCCAACCCTGCAGCCCGGAAAATAGCGATGAAAGAGACCAACAAAGACAATAAACAACTTTTATTAATCGACGATGACCCAAATTTAATACTTTTGGTGAAAGATTATCTAGAGTTTCGTGGTTATAGGGTGACAACCGCAGAAAACGGTCTTGAGGCCCTGGAAATCCTCGAACGCGGGGCAAATACTGCCAAAGCATCGGAAATCCCCGATATGATTATCTGTGATCTGATCATGCCGGAAATGGACGGTTATGCCTTCCTCGAAAAAATTCGTCGGGACAGTCGTTTTAGTGGCATTCCCGTGATTTTTCTCTCCCCTGAGGGGGACAGTCAGGACAAGGTAACAGGTGTAACCGCCGATGTCTATATGGTCAAACCCTTTGAACCGGAAGAATTAGTGGCCCGGGTGGAGTCTTCCCTTAAACAAGCGGGCCGGTTGCTGAAACGCAGCACCCGCATCCATTCCCCGGATGTCACCCCTGTTCAAGTCCAGGGTAATGTGGAATTAACCCCAACGGAGTTGAAAGTAGTACAATTGGTCGCCCAAGGACTGGCTAATCGGGAAATCGCCGCAAAACTCAATGTTAGTCAACGGACAATCGAAAGTCATGTGTCGAATATGCTTCATAAAACCGGTCTTCATAATCGCACGGAATTGGCCCAATGGGCGATCGAAAGTAATAAGCTGTTGACTATCTAGAGCTTGCTGAAAAACTTTTTTAGCATACCCTAAGTAAGTTGGTCTCTTGGAACGAAACCCAACAGATACCCTCTTAAATCAACAGAAGCGAGTTTATTTTTTTCTAATTTCTGCTACTTTTGATACAGATTTTTTAGTTTTTTTATAGTATGGGAGTCAGGTTTATTCCCTCAATATCAGAAAAAAAAAGAGCCTCTCTTGGCCCTTGGCTGAAAAATGTTCACAATGTCACATTATGGGCGCAAGCAGTTCGATAAACTGACTGACCACGTTGCGCCCCTACATTGCAGCTGCTGTGATTGGTAGGGACCCATAGCGTACGCCCTTCATTTGGGAGTTAGAACAGGTTTCTCGCCTGTTCTAACCTCTGACTGACTTAAGCCGGTCTTCCCTCCACCACCTTATCGATTAAACCGTAGGCGACGGCTTCCTCGGCGGAGAGGAAATAATCGCGGTCAGTGTCTTTTTCGATGCGTTCGATGGTTTGTCCAGTGCGATTAGCCATAATTTCGTTTAATTGCTGGCGAATACGCAGGATTTCCTTAGCTTCAATGTCGATATCCGTCGCTTGCCGGCGCCCGGTTCCGCCCATGGGTTGGTGAATCATAATCCGCGCATGGGGAAGGGCGAGACGCTTACCCGGACTACCGGAAGCCAGTAAAAATGCCCCCATAGAGGCCGCTAATCCCACACAAATAGTCACCACTTCCGCTTTGATGTACTGCATGGTGTCGTAGATGGCCATACCGGCGGTAACGGAACCCCCCGGCGAGTTGATATAGAGATAGATGGGTTTAGTGGGGTCTTCTGAGTCGAGATAAAGCATTTGGGCCACAAGGGCATTGGCTAACCCGTCGGTGACTTCCTGCCCCAAAAAAAGAATGCGTTCCACCGAAAGACGGCTGTAAATGCTAATCCACTGTTCGTATTGGCTACCCGGCAGACGGTAGGGAACTTTTGGCACACCGATAGGCATAATTGGTAACAACTCCTGCTAATTTGTAATAAATCTTAACTAACTTGGGCGAGGGGTTTCGGTAGTTCCTTGCGACTTTCGAGAACGCGATCGATTAATCCGTAGTCTTTCGCCTGTTGTGGGGTGAGATAGAAGGTGCGATCCATATCTTTCGCCAGTTTTTCGGTGGTTTGACCCGTATTTTTCGAGAAAATTTCCAACATCGTCTGTTTGTTGGCGATTACCTCCTTGGCACGAATCTGGATATCGGTGGCTTGTCCCTGGGCCCCGGTGCGATTTTGGTTGAGAACAATGGTAGCGTGGGGCAAGGAGGCGCGAAAACCCTTGGTTCCCGCAGAAAGAATCATCGCTGCAGTTCCCATGGCCTGTCCGATACAGATAGTATGAACGGGAGGTTTAATGTAGTTGAGGGTGTCACAGATGGCGAAAGCTTCCGTTTCGTAGCCGATCGCGTCGCCAGTGTACCAGGATGTGCCGGTAGAGTTGATATAGAAGAAAATCGGTTTTTCGGGATCGTCAAATTGCAGGTAGAGCAGTTGGGCGATAATTAATTCCGTCACGTCCACCCCGACATTGCGCTTGACATCATCGGAGGAAAATAAGGGCAACCCCAGATAGACAATTCTCTCTTTGAGCAGGAGAGATTCTAAGTCCGGTGGTGGTGTCCGATAGGCTGCATCCCCATAATAGGCAGTTTGTACCGCTTTAATCACTGAGTTCATCGAGTTTTTCCGTCATACACAGTATCCTGCTTTTGATTTTAACGTAATCGGGTTGACCGATTGCGTGGGGGTATTTTTAGCTAGGTTCTTCCCCCAAGAATCTCTCATCGACTCCCCGCAGATCTAATACTAAATCCGGTTATTAAAGACTGATTATCTATTGCCCCTATTGCAAGAGTGCCTATTGCAAGAGTGACTTTTGCCTGTCATCATAATACTAAATCCTGTTTAAAAAGTATAAGAGAGTGGGGGGAGTGAGAAGTGGGTTTTTAAAGTTGGATTGGGAGTTAATCAGACTATTAAAAACGGATTTTGTATGACTAGAAGCGGGTTGAAACTGGACTTCTACTCGATTACGATATATTTTAGGAAGCCTGTCTAACTCATATTGTTGAGGCATCGTCAAAGATACTCTATCCACCTTGTCTAGAGAAACCGCCAGAACGGGCAACGCCAGAACAAATGTCAAATCCTGTCATCAGCTGCCCGCGCATTTAAATTGCTTGTTCAGATGAGGCAAGGGGCAAGACCCCTGCCCCCTCAACCCCCCGACATCGGGTAGGGCAGGGGCGGGGTTGGGGGGGTGGGCGAGATGTAGCTCATCTAAGGATAGGCGGTTAAGATGCGTCTTAGCTTACCCAACTTCACGGCAGGTTAATGGTAAGTGTTCAAAGTTAATCGGTCTGATTTTCCCCTGAGTAAGGAAGATTTATCGAAACTATCACAAACAATGCTAACCCATGAATCATATTTTTTCTGCTATTGATTTTCAGGCAATTAAAAATAACCCTAACTTTAAGGAAGACAGCGTTAGAGAAGTGATTATTTTGCCTCTTTTAACAAGTTTGGGCTACCGAGAAGATAATATCGAAAGAAGTAAAACCCTACGGCATCCCTTTTTAAAGGTTGGCAGTAAAAAACGTCCGATAAATTTAATTCCTGACTATGTTCTCAAAGTTAATCAAAGTTATGCTTGGGTATTAGAGGCTAAAAAACCAACGGAAAATATCTACGAAGGTGATTCAGTAGAACAGGTCTATAGTTATGCGAGTCATCCTGAAATCAGAAGTAATTATTTTGCTCTTTGTAATGGCCTAGAATTTAGTTTATTTAAGACCCTCGATACCAGTACACCTATCTTATATTTTTCCCTTGATGAAATTACCTATAGTTGGCAAGAGTTGACCCAGTATTTAGCGCCAGATAGATTTCAAGTGGGGAAAAGTTTTAGTTATCAAAGCCATTCCCCAATCAGTCGCAAAACTTTTGACTACTCAAGTCGTCCCTTGTTAGAACCAATTGAAGTAAAAAAACAACAAGCTAAAAGACATTTTGGTGTTCATGGATATTTTACTAAACAAGCATGGAATGTGGTGGCAGAATATATTAAAAACTTCAGTCAACCGGGAGATGTCATTCTTGATCCTTTTGGCGGTAGTGGAGTGACGGCAATTGAAGCTTTAATGAATAACCGCAAAGCGATTAGTATTGATATTAACCCTCTGGCTATTTTTCTTGTTAATTCTTTAATTAGTCCCGTTGATTTTGATGATTTAAGTCAAGCTTTTGAACGAGTTAAATTAGCTTACCAAGAGCGAGAACCCCAAACCAAAGAGGAAATAACAAAGGCACTCAATACCTATCCCTATCCCGAAGGATTGAAACTGCCTAAAGGTTCTGATGTGGCTACTGTTGAACAGTTATTTAGTAACAAACAATTAGCTCGACTAAGTTTATTAAAACATTTGATTAAACAAGAACTAAACGAGAATGTTAGAGAGTCTTTATTGTTAGTTTTTTCCAGTACAATCAATAAGTATAATTTGACTTTTCATTACACAAGAAGTGCGGCGGGGGGTGATAGTTCTGTATTTAGATATTATCGGTATAGAATTGCTCATGAACCTGGAGAAATGCCCTTAATAAAAATTTTTGAAACTAAATTTAAAAAACTTGTTGCAGCTAAACAAGAAATGGAGTTTTATCTTAATAAAAAAACTATTGATAACGCAACAATTGTTAAAGGAACAGCGACAGACTTAAGTTTTATTGAAAATGAAAGCGTTGATTATATTTATACCGATCCTCCCTACGGAAAGAAAATTCCCTACTTAGATTTATCAATAATGTGGAATGCTTGGTTAGATTTAGAAGTGACGGAAAAGGACTATCAATTAGAAGCTATTGAAGGTGGAACAATCCAAAAAAGTAAACAGGAATATAATCAATTAATTGCCCAAAGTATTCGAGAAATGTATCGGGTTTTGAAATTTGAGCGATGGTTATCCTTTGTCTTTGCTCACAAAGATCCTGAGTTTTGGCATTTAATTTTAGATACCGCAGAAAGTTGCGGATTTGAGTATGTGGGAGCAGTGCCACAAAAAAATGGCCAAACTAGCTTTAAAAAGCGGCAAAATCCCTTTACAGTTTTATCAGGACAGTTAATTATTAATTTTCGGAAAGTTCGTAGTCCTAAAGCAGTAATGAAAGCTAACTTAGGCATGGATATAACCGAGATTGTCATGCAAACTGTTGAAGGAATTATTGCTAAAAATGATGGGGCAACCCTAGAACAAATTAACGATGAATTGATTATTAAAGGTTTGGAATTAGGGTTTTTAGATTTACTAGCAAAGGAGTATTCAGACTTGACTCCAATTTTGTTAGATAATTTTGATTATGAGGAAAAAACTGAATTATATACCATCAAAAAAGACAGTAAGTTTAAGTCAAAAATCGATGTTAAATTGAGAATTAAATACTATTTGATTAGCTATTTGAGAAGGATGGAAAGAGATAATAAAAGCTCTAGTTTCGATGATATTGTTTTTAATATATTACCTCTGTTAAAAAATGGCACAACTCCCGAAAATCAGACGATTCTAAGCGTCCTCGAAGATATTGCCCAGAGAGTTGGTGATGATAACTGGCGCTTAAAACAAGAAGGACAATTGAGTTTATTTTAAATCCAGTGGCAGCACACTTTGTTCTTTTTGTCAAAAAAACTTTCTCTTTGCAACAAAACTACACAATTAATTGATCAACGGGTTGGCTTAAAAAAGGCTCTTTAACTGCCATTTATTGCTGTTGCTGAATAGGTGAGTGTAGATTTAGCAAGGGTTTTCAGGATCAACAGATAGCTAAAACCCTAAAAAGCACAGAACATCCCATCATTTCATACTGCGAAATTATACCATAATCGCTGGAAGTATTGCAAACTCGTAAACAAATGAGAATTTTTTTCAATAAATTCCTAAGAAAAGGTAAATATTGCGAAATGTAAATTTTAATATGCTTAACTATTAAAGCTTGTTTGATATAAAAAACTTATAATACTAAATCCGTTGAGTAACGCACAGAAAACGGGTTTCTCCGAGAAACCCGTTTTCTACTCAGGCACTCATGCAAGAGGCAAAAGAGGGAATAAATAATCAGTTTTTAATAACTGGATTTAGTATAAGTAGGGAGGCACAATTATTTGTAGGATGGGTTAGCGGTAGCGTAAACTATGCGGGCGTTGGGTTTCATGCTTCAACCCAACTACTGATCACTGATTACTGATAACTGATCACTGATTACTGATGACTGATTACTGATGACTGAATTGATGATCTGAGAGAAACTTTAAACAGGAGTCACAACTGCTGTTAGAGCGGCAGTAACTGCGTCCATCGGTTGATTACCGTCGATATGGTTAAGAGTGCCTTTTTGACCGTAATAATCTAAAACGGGGGCAGTTTGGTCGATATAAACCTGTAGGCGACGGGCGATCGTTTCTTTAGTATCATCTTGACGACCGCGTTGCATGAGACGCTCAATTAAGACCGTATCTGGTACAGCCAAATTAACCACAAATGTGTAACTATCGGCCAATTCCTCCAGTAATGCGTCTAAAAAGCTCGCCTGTGCCACCGTGCGGGGAAAACCGTCAAGAATCCAACCCTTAGCACTGTCAGGCTGTTTTAAACGTTCCTGAATTAAACCTAATAACAACTCATCGGGGACTAATTCGCCCTTTTCCACATAAGCTTGTGCTTGTTGACCAAGTTCTGTCTTCTCTGTAATTGCTTGACGTAAAATTTCACCGGTAGAAATATGGGGAATCGTCAGAGATTCCGCTAATTTTGCCGCTTGAGTACCTTTTCCCGATCCGGGCGGTCCCAAAAATATCACACCGATCCGTTTGCTCATGGGATTAAATATAGGGTTTTAAGGGAAAAAATAACCAGTAACCGCTAAAAGGTCACTGGCTAACTATCTAACTACTTTTTAATCATGTCCTCATAGCGTTGAGACATGACATAGGTTTGAATTTGTTTCGCCGTATCGATCGCCACCCCCACCAGAATTAACAGGGAAGTTGCCCCCAAACCGCGAAAAGTGGTGACACCGGTGGCGCTTTCTACTACAGTCGGCACAGTAGCCACCAAACTTAAAAAGAGAGCGCCCAAAAGGGTGAGACGATTCAGCACCCCTTCCAGATAATTAGTAGTAGCGGTCCCCGGTCGAATCCCCGGAATACTGGTCCCCATTTTTTTCAGGTTTTGGGACATATCCTTGGGGTTAACGATCAGGGAAGCGTAGAAGAAACTAAAACCGAGAATTAGTAAGCTATAAAAAGCCACATAACCCCAACTATCGGGACGCAGGGCATTAACCAGCTGGACTAAAACCTGACCGACCGGGTTATCCGTGGGTAAAGCTTGCACCAATTGGAAAGGTAAGACCAACACTGCCGAGGCGAAAATAATCGGCATCACGCCCCCTTGATTGAGTCGTAGGGGTAGATAACTGGTTCTTTCCCGATAGAGACGACGACCCACCTGACGACGGGCAGAAACAATAGGAATCCGACGGGTTCCTTCCTGAACAAAAACAATGCCGATAATCATCACCAAGAAAACCAGCAAGAGAATCACCACTTGAGCGATCGCTTGTCGTCCCCCCTGTTGAGCAAAAGTAATCGTATCACCGAGGGTTTTCGGCAAAACGGCGACAATGTTGACAAAAATCAGCAAAGATGCTCCATTTCCCAGACCGCGTTCTGTGATCAGTTCCGAAATCCACATCACGAACATAGAACCGGCCACTAAAGCGAGAACCGTAGCGGCGATCGAGGGTAAAGTTCCAGCCACAACACCGTTAGCCACCAATAAACCGAGAGTAATACCGATACTTTGAATAATTGCCCAACCAAAGGCAACATAACGGGTAATTTGGGCAATTTTTCGCCGTCCTGCCTCTCCTTCATTTTTCTGTAAATCTTCCAAAGAAGGAAGGGCAGCGGTGAGCAGTTGCACGATAATTGAGGCGTTGATATAGGGAAGAATGCCGAGGGCAAAAATCCCTAACGTCGATAATCCTCCCCCGGTAAACAGGTCAAGGATTCCCAAAGCGGCGTTACTTTGAATAATTTCTGCTAATCTTGCCCGATCCAAACCGGGGATCGGTACAAACATCCCAAAACGGAGCAGAACCAGTAAACCCAATGTAATCAACAAGCGACCGCGTAAACCAGCCGCCTGTGCCATTTGCATAAACGTTTCCTGTGCCGTGGGAGCCTTATCACGACTGACGACCATTAACAGTTACCTCTAGTGCAGTTTTTTTATGGGAAAAAGTAATCGAGGGGGAAAACTTTCTCGATTTTTTTAAGATTTCCCCTGTCTTTCTTATGATATAGCAATCCGGTCTTGGGGATTGGGTGTTAGGGTGTGGGGTGTCGGGTGTGGGGTGTCGGGTGTGGGGTGTAGGGTGTGGGGAGAACAGAGCTGCCCTTTACCTTTTACCTTTTGCCTTTTGCCTTTTGCCTTTTGCCCTTTACCTTTTACCTTTTGCCTTTTGCCCTTTACCTTTTGCCTTTTATCTCCTGTCTCCTGCCTCCTGTCTCCTGTCTCCTGTCTCCTGTCTCCGTTAAATTTCTTCCCAAGTCCCTTGAGCGGCGGTAATTTTCTCTTTAGCACTATTGCTAAAAGCGGCGGCCTTCACCTTGAGGGGAACGGTAATTTCACCATCACCCAAAACTTTTAAAGGGCCGTCATTACTGGTGAGAATTTTAGCTTTTAGCAGACTTTCCAGGGTAACTTCCGTATTAGCGGGTAAAGAAGCCAATTTTCTCAGATTAACAATCGTGTATTGACGGGGGTTAACCAAAGGAAAATGCTTTAATTTGGGAACCCGACGATAGAGGGGCATTTGTCCCCCCTCAAAACCGGGACGAGTCCCCGTCCCAGAGCGAGATTTTTGTCCGCGCATTCCCAGACCGCAACTAGCGCCCTGGCCGGCCGAGACACCCCGGCCCACACGACGACGGCGTTTAGTTGACCCCGGTTGGGGGGCGATTTCGTGGAGTTTCATGGTGATTTCTCTAGGTGTACAAATGTTCTACAGATACGCCTCGATCCTTGGCCACTTCCGAGAAAGTACGGAGAGTTTCCAGGGCGTTAACGGCGGCTCTAGCGTTATTGAGGGGGTTATCGCTACCGAGTTGTTTAGCGAGGATATTTTTCACCCCGGCTAGTTCTAAAACGGTACGGACAGCACCCCCGGCAATAACCCCAGTCCCCGGGGCAGCTGGACGCATAAGCACCTGAGCGCCACCGGAAGCCCCCCGGGTGAGGTGAGTGATAGAACTAGCCTTAGTTAAGGAGACTTCAATTAGTTGTTTTTTGCCATCGGCCACGCCTTTACGGACAGCCCCGATAACGTCCCCTGCTTTGCCAACTCCCACTCCCACCTGGCCGTTTTCATTACCGACCACGACAATAGCCCGGAAGCTGAGTTTTTTACCACCCTTAACCACTTTACTAACCCGGCGAATCTGGATGACCCGCTCTTGCCAAGTGGTTTCTTTTTCTTTTTCGCGGTTGCCCTTGCGACGTTTTGCCATAGTTTTATCAGTGTTGAAAGGATATTTTAGAAGTTTAAACCGGCTGACCGAGCCGCTTCTGCTAAGGCTTTGACGCGACCGTGATAGAGATTGCCACCGCGATCAAAAACCACTTGTTCGATGCCTCTTTCTAGGGCCCGTTGGGCCACCAGTTTACCCACGGCTGCCGAAGCTTCTTGGGTAGCGGTGGATTCTAATTCCCCGCGCAAGCTGGCCTCTAGGGTAGAAGCGGCCGCGAGGGTGTGTTGGGCTACGTCGTCGATAATTTGGGCGTAGATGTGGTTATTAGAACGAAATACGGATAAACGGGGCCGTTCAGCAGTGCCATTAATTTTGCGACGCACACGCTGGTGACGACGACGGACTGATTCTTTGCGACTAAGTTTCATGGTTTATTTTTTACCTCCTTTACCGCCTTTACCGCCAGCTTTACCCACTTTGCGACGGACGACTTCACCAAGATAGCGAATCCCTTTTCCTTTATAAGGTTCGGGGGGACGAACTTCGCGGATTTTAGCGGCGGTGTTACCGACGGCTTCTTTGTCGATGCCACTGACGATAACTTGGGTGCTGTTCTCTACGGCGACGGAAACACCATCGGGCATCTCCATTTCCACGGGTTTACTGTAGCCGACGTTAAGAACTAATTTACCATCCTGCAACTGGGCGCGGTAGCCCACCCCTTGGATATCGAGGCGTTTTTGAAAACCAGTCGCGACTCCTTCTACCATGTTGGCCACTAGAGTTCTACAGAGTCCGTGGCGTTCTCTGGCAGTACGGGAATCGTCTTGACGGGTAACGAGCAGGGTTTCGCCATCTTTATTGATGGCGACGGCGGTGGGTAGGGTTCTCTGGAGAGTTCCTTTAGGCCCCTTCACCGTCACGGTAGCACCATCGATATCGACGGTGACTTGATTGGGAATAGGAATCGGGCGTTTGCCAATACGAGACATAACAGTTATCAGTTATCAGTGGGTCAGATATCCCGGAAGAGTTATCAGTGGGTCAGCTATCGGGTTTAAACTTGGAAAGGCTGACGGCTGATAGCTTATCCTTGTTTACCAGATGTAGCAAAGGACTTCGCCGCCAACGTTTTGTTTACGGGCCTCGCGATCGGTCATAATGCCTTTAGAGGTGGAAACAATGGCGATGCCAATGCCACCGAGGACGCGCGGTAAGTCTTTACTGTTGGAATAAACTCGTAAACCGGGTTTACTGACTCTGGTGAGGGTAGTAATGATCGGTTGACGGTTTTTGCCTTTATATTTGAGGGAAAGCACTAATTGAGATTTAATCCCCTCACCCACTTCCTCAAAGTCAGCAATAAAGCCTTCGTCCTTGAGAACTTGAGCAATACTGCGCGTCATCCGCGTGGTGGGAATTTGAGTAGTGGTCTGCCGAACCGCGCAAGCGTTACGGATGCGGGTCAGCATATCCGATATGGTATCGTTAGCAGACATGAATTACCTGTTTTTCTCCTAAATTGGGATCAACATCAGTGGTCAGTTATCAGTTATCAGTTATCAGTTATCAGTTATCAGTTATCAGTTATCAGATTTGAGTATTAAGTGAGTAGTATTAAATAGCAGTTTCCTGCTGTCTTTTCACTGAATCACTGTTTACTGTTTGCTGTTCACTGTTTACTGTTTGCTGTTCACTGTTCACTTATTTACCGGTCACTGTTTACTTTTCTCTTGATTGATTTATCTAAAGGGCATTCCCATCTCTTTGAGGAGGGCGCGTCCTTCTTCGTCGTTTTTAGCGGTGGTGATGATTGAGATGTCCATCCCGCGAATTTGATCGATTTTGTCGTATTCAATTTCGGGGAAGATCAACTGTTCACGAATGCCTAAACTGTAGTTACCACGACCATCAAAACTGTTACCGCTGATACCGCGAAAGTCGCGAATGCGTGGTAAGGCCAGATTAATGAGACGGTCTAAAAAAGCGTACATTCGATCGCCGCGCAGTGTCACCATCACACCCACGGGCATTCCTTCGCGAATTTTGAAGCCAGCGATCGCTTTTTTGGCTCTAGTCACTACTGGTTGTTGTCCGGTGATGGTGGACAGTTCCTCCTTGGAAGACTCCAAAGCTTTGGCATTTTGTGAAGCTTCCCCAAGACCGCGGTTAACAGTAATTTTGATAACTTTAGGTACTTGGTGGACATTGGTATAACCAAATTGTTCTTTCAGTTTCGGAACAATGGTTTCTTGATAGGTGGTTTTTAGTCTTTGGCTCATAGTTTTGCTGCTTACTTTTCCTGGGCTTGGTCAGGAACTAGAATTGATAGGAAACTAATCGATAATTTCGCCAGTTTTCTTCAGTATCCGCACTTTCCGACCGTCTTCGGTAAAGGTATAACCCACCCGACTGGCGATTTTTTTCTTCTCGGAATAAAGCATCACTTTGGAACTGTGAATCGGTGCTTCGTAGGTAACGATTTGACCCGATTCCCCTTCCTGTTGGGGTTTAGTATGTTTGGTGCGGATATTAACTCCCTTGACCACCACGGTACTTTCTTGGGGTAAAGCCCGTAAAATTTCGCCCACTTTGCCCTTATCGGAACCGGCGATTACCTGAACGACATCCCCTTTTTTAACGTGCATTTTTTGCCTTTGGGGTGGGGTTTGACTGTTTTTCTTACTCATTTTTTTTGACCTCAAAGTGTGAAAAGTTTTAGACTAGCCATCAGCCAATTGCCTTGGTACTTTTCACTTTGATCAGAGAACTTCTGGGGCTAAGGAAACAATTTTGGTGTAGTTTTTATCGCGCAATTCCCGAGCGACCGGACCAAAAACCCTAGTACCTTTGGGATTACCGTCATTATTAATAATCACGGCGGCGTTATCATCAAAACGGATGCTCATACCGCTATCGCGACGGACGGTTTGACGGGTCCGCACAATCACCGCCGTCACCACATCGGATTTTTTCACGGGCATATTGGGGATAGCGTCCTTAACCACGGCGATAATTTTGTCACCGATGCCACCGTAGGTACAGTTACCTGTTCCCAGCACCCGCAGACACATCAGTTTCCGCGCCCCGCTATTGTCAGCGACATTTAAGTAGGTTTGTTGTTGAATCACGGTTTTTACCTAGGTGAAATTTAACTATCGGTTAATATT
Source organism: Microcystis sp. T1-4 (assembly GCF_000297435.1). Taxonomy (GTDB): domain Bacteria; phylum Cyanobacteriota; class Cyanobacteriia; order Cyanobacteriales; family Microcystaceae; genus Microcystis. Next base: position 13,819 of record NZ_CAIP01000040.1, read on the forward strand.
TCCGCCACTTCCCAACGTTTGGTTTTACTGAGGGGGCGGGTTTCACGAATGCGAACTCGATCGCCTTGTTTGGCTTGATTTTCTGCGTCGTGAGCCTTAAATTTCTGGGTTTTTACGACGATTTTGCCGTATTTAGGGTGAGGAGAGCGGTTTTCAATGGCTACCACTACGGTTTTATCCATTTTGTCGCTGACCACTACCCCAACTCTTTCTTTAACTGCCATAGCGGGTTATGCCTCCGGGGTGGACTGGGCTAGTTGGCGCTCTCGTTCTACGGTCAATAATTGGCCGAGACGGTGGCGGGTGTGTTTGAATTCGTGGGTTTTTTCCAAGCGGCGGGTGGCCTGTTGCAAACGCAATTCAAACAGTTTCTTTTTGGCATCGAGGATAGCGTCGGCGATGTCGTCATCGCTCATCTTCCTCACTTCGGCGATTTTTGGTAGAGCCATTAGACAAAATCCTCCTCGCGAGTGATAAATTTGGTCTTAATTGGTAATTTTTGAGCCGCTAGGCGCATTGCTTCCCGGGCTATCGGTTCGGCTACCCCGGCAATTTCAAACATAATGAACCCCGGTTTAACCACGGCTACCCAGAATTCGGGGGAACCTTTCCCGGAACCCATCCGAGTTTCTGCGGCCCGTTGGGTGACGGGTTTATCGGGAAAAACGCGGATCCAGATTTTGCCACCCCGACGAATATAACGAGTCATTGCCCGTCTGGCCGCTTCGATTTGACGGGAAGTAATCCAACAGGGTTCGGTGGCTTGCAGGGCGAAATCGCCGAAATTAATCGTATTTCCGCCGGTGGCCAGCCCGCGCATCCGTCCGCGCTGTTGTTTGCGGAATTTTGTTCTTTTGGGACTTAACATGAGCTATTTACCACTGATAAATATTAGGGATCAGCCCTCACTAGAGCGATCTTCAAACTGTTGACGGCGACGCTGTTGACGGCGCGGTGCTTGAGCGGGAACGGCGGCGGCAATTTCTTCTTGGCCGGGGATAATTTCGCCCTTAAAGATCCAAACTTTCACGCCTAGAATCCCGTAGATAGTGCTGGCGGTTTTATAGGAGTAATCGATATCGGCCCGCAGGGTATGCAGGGGAACTCGTCCTTCCCGCACCCATTCGGTGCGAGCGATTTCTGCCCCGTTGAGACGGCCGCTAACTTGAATTTTGATCCCTTTGACTTCGGCCCTTTGCGCCCGTTGGATGGCTTGCCGCACCACACGACGGAAGGAAACCCGTCTTTCTAGTTGTTGGGCGATGTATTCGGCGATCAGGTTGGCATCGGCATCAACGCGAGCCACTTCGATGACGTTAATGCGAATTTGACGCTGGCCACCGAGGGCTTTTTGCAAACCTAGGCGCAGCTGTTCGATTCCCGTGCCACCACGACCGACGACGACCCCGGGGCGAGCGGTATGGATGGAAATATCTACTTGATCGGCCTTGCGTTCGATGCGAATATCGGCGATACCTGCATTAGAGAGGTTTTTTTCGACGTAATCACGAATACGGCGATCTTCTTGCACTAATTCGGGGTAACGTTTCGCGTCGGCATACCAGCAAGATTTGTGATCTTTGATAACGCCGAGACGAAAACCGAGGGGATGGATTTTTTGTCCCATTGTGGTTTTTTTAGTTAAGGTGATTAGTCTTTGTTGCTAGGAGCGACGGCGACGGTGATATGACAGGTGGGTTTGCGAATTTGGTAGGCGCGGCCTTGGGCCCGGGGTCGAAAACGTTTTAGGGTCGGACCGCCATCGGCAAAGGCTTGGCTAACCACCAAAGTGGCGGGATCGAGTCCTTCGTTATTTTCGGCGTTGGCAACAGCGGAACGCAGGACCTTCAGGATCGGGTCACAGGCCCGGTAGGGCATGAATTCGAGAATAATTAGGGCTTCCCGATAGGAGCGACCGCGGATCTGATCGAGTACCCGTCTGACTTTCAGGGGTGACATCCGAATATAGCGGGCGATCGCTTTGACTTCGTTAGAGGTATCGATGGTCATTTCAGTTATCAGTTATCAGTTAGGTAGGGTGGGTTAGGCGACGACAACTTATAAGACTTAGTTATTAATTTATCTAGTCGCCGTAACCCACCATCTCATGGTTATCTGAACGCTGACCGGGGGCTGACGGTTTTAAGATAACCGCCCACCGATCTATTTCCGTCCTGCTTTTTTGTCGCTCTTGGCGTGGCCGCGGAAGGTGCGGGTGGGAGCGAATTCACCGAGTTTATGACCGACCATCTGCTCGGAAACATAGACGGGAACGTGCTGTTTGCCGTTGTGAACGGCGATCGTGTGACCGACCATATCGGGAATGATTGTCGAGGCCCGGGACCAAGTTTTAATCACTTGTTTACTGCCCTGGGCGTTGAGTTTTTCGATTTTTTCCATCAGGTGGCCGGCGACAAACGGCCCCTTTTTCAGTGAACGACCCATAATTTTCAGTCAAAAGTAAAGTAATAATTTCTAACCCTGGTTACGACGGCGCACGATCAGATCGCTACTGCGTTTTTTCTTGTTGCGAGTTTTGCGACCGAGGGCGGGTTTACCCCAGGGAGTCATCGGGCCAGAACGTCCGATCGGAGCGCGACCCTCTCCACCTCCATGCGGGTGATCCACTGGGTTCATGACGCTACCCCGAACATGAGGCCGTTGACCCCGGTGACGGGTACGACCGGCTTTACCGAGACTGATGTTTCTAGCTTCGGCGTTACCGACTTTTCCGATGGTGGCGTAGCATTCACGCCGGATCATGCGTACTTCTTTGGAGGGGAGGCGGATGGTAACATAATCGCCTTCTTTGGCTACCACTTGGGCGAAACCACCGGCGGCCCGCACCATTTGACCACCGCGACCGGGGACGAGTTCGATGTTATGAACTTCTGTCCCTAGGGGGATGCGACTTAAAGGGAGGGCATTACCCACCTCGAAGGGAGCGTTTTCTCCAGCGATGACGGTATCACCAACGCCTAAACCAGCGGGGGCGATGATGTAGCGTTTTTCCCCGTCTTTGTAGAAAAGCAGGGCAATGCGGGCGTTACGGTTAGGATCGTATTCGATCGCCGCTACTGTGGCGGGAATATCCCGTTTATCGCGACGAAAATCGATAATCCGGTAGAGGCGTTTATGGCCACCGCCCCGGTGACGACTGGTGACGACACCGCGATTATTACGCCCTTGTTTGCTGTGTTTGTGATGAGTTAGGGACTTTTCCGGTTCGGTTTTGGTGATCTCCTTAAAGTCGGAGATGGCCGCCTGCCTTGTCCCGGGGGTTAAAGGTCTAAAAGAGCGAATACCCATAGTTTAGTTTTCCGTTATCGGGTTTCTTGGTGGTTATACGTCGGGATAGAGGGCGATCGAGTCGCCTTCGGCTAGGGTCACGATCGCACGTTTGTATTGGGGTTTGTAACCGAGGAAACGGCCGACGCGTTTTTTCTGACGAGAGGGGCGGCTGGTGTTCACTTTCGTTACTTTCACGTCAAACAGCAATTCGATCGCCGCTTGAATTTCCGGCTTAGTCGCTTTCAAGGCGACATCGAAGACGTATTTATTTTGTTCTAGGAGTAGGGTGGCTTTCTCGGTCACGATCGGCTTTAGGATCAGATCGGCGAGTTGCCTGGCTTCAGTTTTAAGCACCATAGACCTCCTCAATTTTGGCTAGGGCTGCGGCGGTGGCGATAACTCGATCGGCTAGGAGGACATCATAGACGTTGAGACTATCGGCGCGAATAATTTTGAGATTGCAGATATTACGTCCCGATAAATAGACATTTTCGGGAATTTCCGTCAAAATCAGCAGAATTTTTTCCTCTGGACTGGCTCCCCAGCGACTTAAGGCAGCGGTGAGTTCTTTGGTTTTGGGTTGGGAGAATTGTTCGGCGAAGCTTTCAACCACGATAAAGTTATCGGCCTGGCTGATCAAAGCGGTTCTCAGGGCTAATCTTTTCTCTTTGCGATTGACCTTAACCTCAAAATCTCTCGGTTTTGGTCCGAAGATGACACCGCCACCACGCCAGAGGGGAGAACGGATCGAACCGGCCCTGGCACGACCGGTGCCTTTTTGCCGCCAGGGTTTGCGACCACCGCCGCGCACTTCCGAGCGGGTTTTGCTGGAGGCATTACCTTGGCGGGCCGCCGCTAGATGGCTGATGACGACGCGGTGAATTAGGTGTTTGGCGGTTTCGGGTTTAGCGGTTTTCAGTTCCAGGGTGCCTGTTCCCGCTTCTTCCCCTTGCCAATTTTTGACTGTGTAGTTAACCATGGCTTTAATCTTTCCTTGCCCTATTTGCCAAATTTCTTGGCGGGGGTGATGTTTAACAGGGTTCCTGGTTTGCCCGGGACGGCTCCTTTGATCAGGATCAGGTTGCGTTCGCTATCGATTTTGACCACGGACAATTTGCGGATGGTCACTTGGGTGGCTCCGTATTGTCCGGCCATTCTCTTACCCGGGAAGACGCGGCCGGGGGTAGTACCGGCACCGGTGGAACCGGGGAGACGGTGGTTTTTGGAACCGTGGGTCATGTTACCGCGTTTGAAGTTATGGCGTTTTTGATAGCCGGAGAAACCCCGTCCGATGGTGGTTCCGGCCACATCGACTAAATCCCCCTCTTGGAAGATGTCGGCGGTAATTTCTTGGCCTAAGGTGTAAGCGGATGCGTCCTCGAGGCGGTATTCGATTAAATGCCGCAGGGGGGAGACACCGGCTTTGGCTAAATGACCCAGCAGCGGTTTATTGAGGGCTTTTTCTTTGACGGTTTTGTACCCCACTTGGATGGATTCATAACCGTCGGTTTTTTTAGTTTTGACTTGGGTGACGGGACACGGACCGGCTTGAACGACGGTGACGGGAATGGCGACTCCCGTTTTGTTGTCGAAGATTTGGGTCATGCCCAGTTTTGTACCGAGGATACCGATAGACACGGATTGTTCTCTTTATCTTTACTAGACGACAATCAAAAATAACGTGGCCGTGGCTATAGGAGCGGGAAAAATCTTTCCCGCTTTATCAGCCTGCCCAACTTGAATGACTTTTTTGGAGTTATTTAAGCTGGCATCCCGTTAAATTCGTAAGTGAGACTAGACAGGTTTGCTGGTTCTGCCTAGATTGTTGCTGGTCTTTGTTTCTTCGGGACTTAAAGGGTTTATCTTCAGTATCCAGGCGAAGACCGACTGGCCAAGACGCCGCTGCTTGGCAGTGCCTTTAGCACCACCTAACACCGATTTTGGCCACGATCAAACATTATATAATATTTGTGACTTTTTAGGCAAGAGGTTTTTTTAGTTACCTGAAATGATCAGAGCTAGTCTGGTCAAATTACCTGTGAGCAGTCTTCCCCAGCGATGGGAGCAGACCGAGCCAAGAGATTTAATTATAGTAGTTATCTTAATAGTGAGGTAGAAAGTTTTCGTTTTGGGGAATCAGTGGTCGATACCAAATTAGGTTACAATTCTTGAGGGGAAACACTGTCAATGGGGGGGGATGACAGCATTGTACTATCATCCCCTGTCGGGGGGTTAAATCGCTTCGAGGTCTTTTTCTCCGGTACGGATGCGGACGATCTGTCCCACGGGGGAGACAAAGATTTTACCGTCTCCGATTTCACCAGTACGCGCCGCCGAAATCAGCTTATCGACGACCATATCGACTTGGTTATCTTCGACGACGATCTCGATCTTGAGTTTTTGGAGAAATTCGACGGTGTACTCGGAACCGCGATAACGTTCCGATTGACCTTTCTGACGACCGAAACCTCTAACTTCGGAGACGGTCATGCCGACAATGCCCGCGTTAACTAGGGCGATTTTCACCTCTTCAAGTTTAAAGGGTCGGATAATCGCTTCTACTTTCTTCAAAATATCTATCTCCTCGTTGCGTGACGATACTTTACTTTCTTGGTAAATTACCTGTTAATTCTAAACGCAGAATCCCGACAAGAGCGCTTAAAGTCATAATTTCTTCAATTATTGGCCTTGGCCACAGTCTGCCGCCGTGAAAAATTTCCAGGTGGGAATTGGCCCACCCGAAGCCATAAACCAACTAGAGAGATAATCCTAACTGAAGACCAAAAACACCGTGAACTAGCAGTAAAATCAGGGCAATACTGCCGATATAGGCGTGAATAGTCCGGAAAAGTTCTTTTTTGCCGCCAGCGAAGCCAGTAAGGGATAATAATCCATTGAAAGCTAATAAACCGATCGCGGCGGATCCTGTCCAGAAATGGCTGCTTTCCAGGATGGGATGTTTCTGCATGACTAGGGATAAAATACCGCCGGTGTAACCGAGAGCGATAAATAAAAACAGCCAGGGGGCGAGTTTGCGGTGATCAGCCCGATTTTTGGCCACTACTTCCCCATCTTGGCTTAAACGGCTTTGCCAACCGGCATAGGCAGTATAACTACCCATAACTAAAACCACAATTCCCATCATGACTGGATGTCCCCAATGAACGATCGGTTCGGGAGTTCCGAGACTGCGAAAGGCGGCGGCGATCGGCTCTAGCGCATCACTTAAACTTTGATTCATGTTTGTTACCCAACTTTACAAAACCCTTTTGCCTAAGATTTTAGCCGATCTCCGGTCTGGAAAAACTGCGGTTAGCCGAAAAAATGTCAAGCCTTCGCTAAATTTCTTAACATTTCCGCTAGAGATGAGCGGAGAAATATAGAATAAAGGCAGGGGAGACTAGGGATCCCCACGGGGATTAACCCCTAGGAGGGCATTATGACTTATCTGCTCAAAGATCGGCGGTCGGCTGGGAGACTATTAGCTATTTACTTGACAGAATATACCAATAGTGCTAGGGCGCTGGTTTTGGCCTTGCCCCGGGGGGGGGTTCCGATCGCCTTTGAAATTGCCCAAAGGTTACATTTACCCCTAGATCTGTGTTTGGTGCGAAAATTAGGTGTACCAGAGCGAAAAGAGTTAGCTTTTGGGGCGATCGGTCAAGATGGTGTGCGGGTAATCAATGAAAGTATCGTTGAAGACTTGCACCTATCGCAGGCGATGATGGAACGGGTAGCAAAGGAAGAAATGATCGAATTAGAGCGACGGGATCGCTTGTATCGAGGGGAGCGACCCTTTCCAGACGTGACGGGAAAAACGATTATTCTAGTAGATGATGGTATCGCTACGGGAGCAACGATCAAAGCGGCGATTCTGACCCTGAAAGCTAGAAACCCCGCTGCTATTATTATTGCCGTTCCTATTGCGCCAGTGGAAGTGTGTGAGCAATTAGAAAAATTAGTCGATCGAGTAATTTGCCTACATAAACCCTACGAATTGAGATCGATTTCTCTTTGGTATGATGACTTTTCCCAAACCAGCGATGAGGAAGTGCAAACACTGTTGGCCAGCGTCGATAGTTCTTTGATTCAAGTTTAAGGAATTATGAATTATGAATTATGAATTATGGTTCTTGGCTCTTCGTTACTTGCTATGGTTCGATAGGGGGGCATAAATCGACTCAATCCTTATCTGGCAAGAGATTTAATTGATTAGTTCTCTCTAGAGCGAAAACAGTTGACAAAAATAGCAGCAATGTCTGTCTCTATAAGGGTTTCATTCCTTATAATCCCGTCCATTGCATAACAAAAACCGAAGAGCCTTATGAATTAGGGAGTGGGGAGATGGGGAAGTGGGGTAGTGGGGGAGACCACTTCCTGCGCGTTGCGGGGGGAGATGGGAGTGCTGGAGCAGGGAGAGGGGAGATGGGGAGAATAAATAAAAGCAATCTCCTGAATTCAGAATTCCACAGCATCGGTATCAACGGTATTGGTGGGGGAAGAAACCTCAGTTTGATTATTTACTCTCCCTGGACGGCGAGTGCGATAATCAAGAACTAATCGCGATAATTCCGTAGTTAAAAGGGTGAGGACAATACCATCATCGATCCAACCAATAATCGGGAAAATGTCAGGAGAAATATCGAGGGGGCTAAAAAGATAAACCATAGTTCCCAGAATGATAATCCAACGATATTTAGGGTGGGTGATTTTGCTGCTGTACCAGTTGTAAAAAGATTCAACAATCGGTTTCATTAATTTGTCCTCGTTGACTGGGATGATTTAATTTTGTCAGTTTATCCTTGAGGCTGATAGTGGGGTTTTACCCCCATTATCTAGGGTGATATCCGCTAATTATCCACTAAAAAAGCCCAGAAGAGAATTCACCTTTAGGGATGAGACTGAAGTATTATTACTGGATGCTTAAGAGGGGAGACAGGGGCATCTTTATCCCCTATAATGGACGATGACAAACTAATTAATTATCTGCCAGTTTAAGGATGGAAACCCTCTTTCATCTAGTTACTTTTGCCTTTGTCTTCACTTTTGGTGCCTCGGTGGGCAGTTTTTTAAACGTGGTCATCTATAGATTACCTAAAGGGATGTCTCTAGTTTATCCTCCTTCCCACTGTCCGAAATGTCACCATAGGTTAGGTAAAAGCGAGAATATACCCGTTTTCGGCTGGTTATGGCTAGGGGGTCGCTGTCGGTGCTGTAAAACCCCGATTTCTGTGCGTTATCCAGCCGTCGAAGCTTTGACCGGTTTGTTATTTTGTCTGGTTTTAGGAGATTTTAGCTTTTCTTGGCAGACCCTCGGCCATTGGATTCTGCTAAGTTGGTTATTAGCCTTAGCTTTGATCGATTTTGACACGATGACGCTTCCCAACTCCCTCACCCAATCGGGATTAGTTTTAGGGATAGTTTTCCAGACTTTCCTAGGTTGGCAAAATAATCAAACTGTTATCTATCTCTTTTCAGCGATCGCTAGTGCGGTTTTAGGAGTCTGGTTATTTGATCTGATCCAGTGGGGGGGGAGTTTTGCCCTCGGACAGCAGGCCATGGGGGGAGGAGATGCCAAATTAGCGGCCATGATCGGTGCTTGGTTAGGATGGCAAGCATTAATAGTCACCGCTTTTCTGGCCTGTGCTATCGGGGCGGCGATCGGTATGACGGGCATTTTTCTCGGTAAAATGGCCAAAAAACAAGCTATACCCTTCGGGCCATTTCTTGCCCTCGGCGCTCTGATGAGTGTCTTTTGGAGTGATAAGATCATCTCAGCCTATCAAAGCATTTTTTTCCCTTTGTTGTAAAAAAGCTATCTTGTAATTAAATCTTGATACAATAGTCTTCCGTGTCTTGGATCACGATTAGAACAACCCCCAGTCTAGGGTAAGCCGATTGGCTACAGGAAATGCTCAAAGCTCACCACATCCCCAGTTGCGTTATCGCTATTGGCCTTGGTATTTATTGCGGCCAGGGGCATCAGGCCGCCCTACAAGTGCGTCCCCAAGATCGCTGGACAGCACTTTTGTTATTAAGTCCTCTAGAGGAAAGTCGATAAATTGTCTTTATTTTAAACTATGTCTCTATTTGATTGGTTTGCAAATCGCCAAAAAACAGAACCCAAGGTTCAACAACAACAGGAACGAGAAATAGCCGATGGTTTGTGGACAAAATGTCCAAATTGCGGCGTTTTGGCCTATACGAAGGATTTATTAGCTAATCAACTGGTTTGTCTCGATTGCGGTCATCATAATCGGGTGGAAAGTGAAGAAAGAATTCGCCAGTTAGTGGATGCTAATACTTGGACTTGCCTCGATGAACAGATTCGACCGACGGATCCGCTCAAATTTCGCGATCGGAAAAGTTATAGCGATCGCCTGCGAGAAACCCAAGAAAAAACGGGTCTGACGGATGCTGTGCGAACGGGAACGGGGACAATCGACGGTTTACCCTTAGCTTTAGGGGTGATGGACTTCCGTTTTATGGGGGGTAGCATGGGATCGGTGGTGGGAGAAAAACTCTGTCGTTTGACGGAACGAGCTACCGATGAAAGTTTACCCCTGGTGATTATCTGCGCTTCTGGCGGGGCGAGAATGCAGGAAGGAATGTTAAGTTTAATGCAGATGGCCAAGATTTCTGGCGCTCTTAACCGGCATCGGGAAGCAAAATTACTCTATATTCCCGTCTTGACTAATCCCACCACGGGGGGAGTCACGGCCAGTTTTGCCATGTTGGGAGATATTATTATCGCTGAACCGAAGGCTACCATCGGTTTTGCCGGTAAACGGGTAATTGAACAGACTTTGCGCGAGAAATTGCCAGAAGGTTTCCAGACATCGGAATACTTGTTAAAACACGGGTTTGTCGATGCGATCGTTCCCCGTCCCCATCTCAAGAAAACCCTAGCCCAATTAATCAGTTTACATCAGCCCTTTTTTCCCTTGTTATCCCCCCTCAACAGTCATCATCACTACAGTCAACCGGAGTTAATCCCCCTGAAAACAGCCCAAGGACAAACAACAGTTTAATCCCTGTAGGACTTTACCGGAGTTGGCAGGGCTGGAGTTGCCAGTCCGAGCGTTTGTACTAAATTTACCCGATAGGCAGTTTAAATGTAGTACAGCTTACTTAACTGGGGTGACAGCGATCGCAAAGTCCAAAAAATTCGAGAGTATGGTAATAAACCTTGAATTGGTGGGATTTTTCGAGTTTTTCTTCCAATTCATGAACGGGACACTCATTAAAGACGATAGACCGGCCGCAATGAATACAGGTAAGATGGTGTTGGTCCTGCTGAACGGAACTGTAGAGGGATTCTCCTGTGGCTAGGGTTCTCACCTGCACCGCACCCTGTAGCTTTAGGGATTCTAGGGCGCGGTAAACAGTGGCTAACCCCATATTTTGGTCACGCTGACGGAGTTCCACAAACAATTCCTGAGCGGATACTGCCCGATTTAAGGTTTTGAGTAAGTGGATAATGCGCTCTTGCGATCGGGTGCGTTGGGATTTCATATCAAAAAGGTCAGCGATCAAATTTAATTCTATGCCAAAAAATTATCAGTGCTGTATTTATGTTACCCTGCGCCCTTCGGTTCTCGATCCGGCGGGTACGGCGGTAGAGTCGGGATTAAAGCAATTAGGTTATGATACTGTGGCTGGGGTGCGAATTGGTAAGTATATTGAGCTTACTGTGACAGCAGCGGATGAAACCAGCGCCCGCGCACAATTGGATCAAATGTGCGATCAACTATTGGCTAATCCTGTGATTGAAAATTATCGCTTTGATTTGCATTGTCAGTAGATAGGGGATAGAGATTAGGGGATAGGGAAATGGGGAAATGGGGAAATTCACCCAATACCCCAACACCCATCTGATGAGAGCTTTCTGCACAATGAATTAACCAAGTTAAAAATTATGAAGTTTGGGATTATTGTTTTCCCCGGATCGAATTGCGATCGAGATGTGGCAACGGTGACGGAGGGGATTTTTCAGCAACCCACCCGCTATGTTTGGCATCAAGAGACGGAGCTAGGGGATGTGGATGTGATTGTGGTGCCGGGGGGATTTAGTTACGGCGATTATTTGCGCTGTGGTGCGATCGCTAGATTTTCACCAGCAATGAAAACTGTCCGAGAAGAAGCCGAAAAAGGTAAATTAGTTTTAGGCATCTGTAACGGTTTTCAGGTATTAACGGAAATTGGGCTGCTACCTGGTGCGTTAATTCGTAATCGGGATTTACATTTTATCTGCGATCGAGTGCCAGTAAAAGTGGAAAACAATCAATCTGTCTGGACGCGAGGTTATCAAACGCAACAGGTGCTTAATTTGCCCATTGCCCACGGGGAAGGGCGTTATTATGCCGCAGAAGATACGTTAAAATCTCTGGAGGATAACGGTCAAATTCTCTTTCGTTACTGTACTCCCACAGGAGAGGTTGATGAGTCAGGAAATCCCAACGGATCGTTAAATAATATTGCAGGAATTACCAATAAAGCAGGAAATGTGCTAGGAATGATGCCCCATCCCGAGCGGGCCGCCGATCCGCTGCTCAATTTGACCGATGGTAGTCTATTATTTCGGGAGTTGATCAATTGTTGATGACCAGACCTCTTGCAAAAATCAAAAATTGTTGTTAGGGTCAGGGGTCAGTAGCCGGTCGTCAGGAGTCAGGAGAATTAAAAATGAATAATAATCAATTAAATGGTCTATTTACCGACTTTAGGCAATTTAATCCTTATTTTTGCCCTTTTTCAACCCTCAAGTAGTTGGGTTTTTGGGGTTTTAGTTGAAATTTCCCTGATAACTGATAACTTACCCACTGATAAGTGGGTGGGTAGAATTAAATATAAGATGAACGTAGGTTGGGTTGAAGCATGAAACCCAACGCCCGCATGGGTTACGCTACCGCTAACCCATCCTACAAATAATTGTGCCTCCCTACTTAACTGATAACTGATAACTGATAACTGATAACTGATAACTGATAACTGATAATCCTGTGGCTGTTTTAAAAGATAATCGGGCTACCGTCCAAAAAGTTCTCTGGATCACCCTGCTGCTGAACATTTTGGTTATGGCGATCAAAGCGGGGGTGGGTTTGAGGATTGGTGCTTTAAGTCTGCAAGCGGATGCTCTCCATAGTGTCACCGATAGTGCCAATAATGTCTTGGGATTAGTAGCGATGCGGTTTTCCTCTCCCTATCCAGATCGAGATCATCCCTACGGACATCTAAAATACGAAGCGATCGGAGCTTTGGCGATCGCCGCCTTTTTGGGGATTGCCTGTTTTGAAATCTTGCAAGGGGGGATCATGCGTATTATCAAAGGAGGAAAACCTGTCGAGATTGCAGGTCCTGAGTTATGGCTATTAATTATCGTTTTAGGGGTGAATATTTTTGTCACCTATTATGAGAGATCCGTGGGGCAGCGTGTCGGTAGTGCGATTTTGATTGCCGATGCTAGGCATACCATGAGTGATGTGTGGGTGACAATTACGGTTTTATTGGGTTTAGTCGGGGTTTGGGTGGGCAATACGGCTAATATTCCCCAATTACAATGGTTAGATGTGATTTTGTCCTTTCCCGTCGCTTTTTTGGTGTTTAGCAGTGGTTGGAAAGTCCTGATGGAGAATTTACCTTTGTTAGTGGATGAAATGGCGATCGCTCCTGAAGTGATTCATCAAATTGTGATGGAGGTGCCGGGGGTGCTTAATTGTCATGCGATCGCGTCTCGGGGAGTGGTGGGAAGACAGGTATTTATAGAAATGCACCTAGTTGTCTCCGCTCAAGATGTGGAAACTGCTCACAGGATCACGGAAGCGGTAGAAGCAAGATTAACCCAACAATTTAGCCCTGTGAGAATTTTAATTCACGTTGAACCGCCGGATTATCGCTCCGATCAGATCACTTTCGAGCAGGAATTGTAAGGCAAAAAAGCCTAAAATAAGTAGCGAACTTTTGCTAGAGGTGGCCATGGCGACAGAAAATCAAGCTAGAAACATAGTAATTACTGGTGGAGCAGGATTTATCGGCTCGAATTTTGTTCATCATTGGTGCGAGAATTATCCTGAGGATCGTGTCATTGTTCTTGATGCTCTTACCTACGCGGGCAATTTGAATAATTTAGCGACACTGAAAGATAGAAAGAATTTTCGTTTTCTGCAAGGGGATATCTGCGATCGAGCTTTAGTTGATCAATTATTTGCTGGTGAAAATATCGATACGGTTGCTCATTTTGCTGCCGAATCCCATGTGGATCGATCGATTCTTGGACCTGGGGCTTTTGTACAAACTAATGTGGTGGGAACTTTTACTCTATTAGAAAGTTTTCGGCAACATTGGTTAAGTAATCATCAACCCGATAACTATCGTTTTCTGCACGTTTCCACCGATGAAGTTTATGGTAGTTTAGGAGTAGATGATCCGGCTTTTACCGAAACTACTCCCTATGCTCCTAATAGTCCCTATTCTGCCTCAAAAGCGGGGAGTGATCATCTAGCGAGAGCTTATTTTCATACCTACGGAATGCCGACAATTATTACTAATTGCTCTAATAATTATGGTTCCTATCATTTTCCTGAAAAGTTAATTCCTTTGATGTGTATTAATATTCTTTTGGGTAAACCTTTACCCGTTTATGGTGATGGTCAAAATGTTCGAGATTGGTTATATGTGCGGGATCATTGTCAAGCTTTAGATACAGTTATTCACAAAGGAAAAGCGGGAGAAACCTATAATATTGGCGGAAATAATGAGGTAAAAAATATCGATTTAGTCAGGATGTTATGTGAGTTAATGGATGAATTGGCCACCGATTTACCCGTGAAACCCGCTCGGAATTTAATTACTTTTGTTAAGGATCGGCCTGGACATGATCGCCGGTATGCTATTGATGCCAGTAAAATTCGCACCGAATTAGGTTGGCAACCTCAAGAAACGGTAGAGGGGGGATTAAGAAAAACCATTCAATGGTATCTCGATCATCGGGATTGGTGGCAACCTTTGTTATCCAAAGAATATCAAGAGTATTATGGGAAAGTTTACGGTTAGATAAGGGTAAAAACTAGACCTCTTGTAAAAATCACAAATTGTTGTTAGGGTTAGGAGTCAGTAGCCAGTAGTCAGTAGTCAGGAGAATTAAGAATGAGCATTAATCAGTTAAATGGTCTATAGCGTTTTTCAGTCTGCTGAGGTACAAAAGTTATGGGTTTTAGGCAAAAGGCAAGAGGCAAAAGTCAAAAGGGAAGAAAAATAGGCTCTCCCAGGTTTGGTGGGTAAAATGTATTCTAGGATACAGTACTGCTGGCGAGTGAGTGGAACGAACCACAAAGACACAAAGGACACAAAGATTGATCGATCATATTGTAAGTTAAACTGATCACACAGAACCTAGAAGATCCGAAAAATATGTGTACCTCACTAGCTTAGGAAACGCTATATTTACAGATGTTGTGCGATTTAATCCTTATTTTTGACGTTTTTGAACCCTCAAAAAATTAATTATGCAAGAGGTTTAATTTAATCTTAATTTCGGGTGTGTTAGCCAAAACTAAGTGGGTGGGTGGAATTAAATCTAGGATGAACGTAGGTTGGGTTGAAGCATGAAACTCAACGCCCGATTATGTTACGCTACCGCTAACCCATCCTACAAATAATTGTGCCTCCCTACTTAACACACTTCAACTTTGTACCTCACCATTAAGATATAGGCGTTATTTTCAATAATAGCCAATGGCTGCCGACCGTTCCCTCGATCGCCACTTGTGGAAATACCGCTGGGATGAGTTAGAATCGGAAAGGAGAATTTTTGAGTAACCATGATCAAATTACGTCTAAAACGCTTTGGTAAAAAACGCGAAGCCAGTTATCGTATCGTTGCGGCCGTTAGCACCAGTCGTCGCGATGGTCGTCCCCTAGAGGAGTTAGGATTTTACAATCCTCGCACCGATGAAGTGCGTCTGGATGAAGAAGGAATCATCCGACGCTTACAACAAGGAGCGCAACCGACGGACACCGTGCGCGGCATTCTCACCAAACAGAAAATTTTCGAGAAAATCAATGCCTAGTACCCCCAATTATCTCGAACTGGTGAAATTTATGATCGAGCCGTTTTTGGAAGATCCAGCCAGTCTGAGATTGGATATCGAGCGCTGTAAGGAAAATGAACGTCTTTGGGTGCGTGTAGCCTTCGATGATGTCGATAAAGGCAAAGTTTACGGCCGGGGAGGACGCAATTTACAGGCGATTAGAACTACCCTAGAAATGGCGGCCGCGAGTGCGGGTCGCTCTGTTTATCTAGAAGTCTATGCGGCCGAAAATGAAGGCGAACAGCGCCGCACCCGTCGTTCTAATGGTAACTTTGAAGGTACGGAAAGAAGGCCGAGCAATCGCCGACCACCTGCACCCCGGCAGCTCAACAACTAACGAGCGATTTTAGGAAAACAGGGAAGGGGTTTCAACCTCGACCCTCTCCAGTTGCTCTAATTGCTGCCAAACTTTGGCGAGTAGAGTGGTTAATCCGGCTCCTGTTACGGCGGAAATAGTCAAAATCTCGGCATTGGTTATTTTAGCAAACTGCTTTTGATAGTTATCTATCGTTTCCTCGTCCACAGCATCAATTTTGTTGAAAACCAGTATTTGCGAGCGCTTTTCTAAGCCTCGACCATAGGCGGCTAATTCCCCTTGGATAATTTGATAATCGGCGATCGGGTCCTCTGATGTCAAAGAGACAAGATGAATTAACAGGCGTGTGCGTTCGATATGGCGCAAAAATTCGTGTCCTAGGCCGATTCCTCGGTGCGCTCCCTCGATTAATCCAGGAATATCGGCGAATACCGTCCCATCTCCCGTGGGTTTGCGTACCACTCCCAAGTTAGGGATAAGAGTCGTAAAGGGATAATCGGCGATTTTGGGACGAGCAGAGGAAACGGCGGAGATTAGGGTCGATTTTCCCGCATTGGGCAGCCCAATCAGTCCTACTTCCGCTAATAACTTCAATTCTAGGCGTAAATGGCGTTTTTCTCCGTCTAAACCGGGTAAAGCGTATTCGGGTGCGCGATTATTATTACTTAAAAAGTGGCGGTTGCCTAATCCCCCTTTTCCCCCGGCAGCCACGATTAAAGTCTGTTCGGGAGTGACCAAATCGCCGATAATTTCCTCGCTATCGAGATCGTAAACCACTGTACCACAGGGAACTTTAATAATGCGATCGCTACCGTTGGCTCCGGTGCAGTTGTTAGGGCCGCCCCGTTTACCGTCATCGGCCTTAAAATAGCGACTATACTGGAAATCTAGCAGGGTTTGCAGGTTCTGAGTCGCCACAAAAATCACCGAACCACCTTTTCCCCCATTACCTCCGGCCGGACCGCCAGCGGGGACGTATTTTTCCCGACGGAAAGCGACAATTCCATCACCTCCCTTACCCCCCTCTACTTCTATTTCGGCGCGATCAATAAACTGCATAAGATTAAGTAGTTAAAGTGAAAAAATGATCAAGCTTAAAGCTGTTATATGTTAATATCTTGCCAATTTAAAGCTTCTGCAAATCCCTGAAAATGTTTGACATTAGTAGTAGTGTGGAAGGAACCACAGAGACACAAAGGACACAAAGATCGCTACCATATAAGTTAAACTTATCACACAAAGAATAAGAGAGCCGATATTGTTTTTTTATAACTGCCAATGAGCAAGAATAAGTAATAGGACAAAATTAACTTCTTAGTTAGGATAGGCAAAAGGCACTCATGCAAGAGGTAGTTAGATATGTCTAATTAATTGTGTCCAGCTACTTAATAATATCCACATCAATATTGTAATTATCAGCCGTTTGTTTGCCAATCTTTAGAGTTTCTAGCCAAGGCTATAAAGCTTTAAACCTAAAGGACGAGCATTATCAATCGCGGTCTGAAAATTGAGCAAACACTGGGAAATTTATTGGTCTTGCTCATCGGTTATTTGTGACCGTTTTTGTCGTCTTTGTTCTAAGATAGCCAAAGCCGAACGATTTCGTTTAATTTGTTCTTTTCGCTCCCAATCTGGATAATTGACGAGTTTCGGTTTTAATTGATTCATCTCTTTTAAGTAGGTAGGTGTTAAAAATTGCCAGACACCCCCCTTATCAAGGGGGGAAGGGGGGATCAAAGACAGAATCTATCTTCAATTTAATTGATTCATCTCTTTGACTGGAAATTGTCTATCACAATCTTAGCCGATCCCTTGACATCTCACAACTCCAGTCACTATCCCCAAGACTTTAAGTACATTTGTTCGTAAATAAAAAACTTGTTTCTGGGCGGGGAATCCCTACAATAGGAAACAGGATAATTAGTAGCAGATGAAAACCGATGGGCCAGTTTTTTAAACAAACTTTCGCTAGTTGCTTGGGAACTTTATTGGGATTATTGGCATTTTCGGTCTTAGGTGTGGGGGGATTAGCATTTTTACTGCTTTCTTCCCTTATGTCTAGCGATAGCTCCTCAGTTAAGGAAAAATCGGTCTTAGTTTTTAACTTAGCCACCAATATCAGCGATGCTCCCCCTAGTTCCAGTTTAGCCGATAGTTTGACCGGTGAGAGTGCGACCACTTTAAATTTACGACAGGTAATAGCGGCGATCGAAAAGGCCACCCTTGATGATAATATTGTCGGTCTGTTACTCTACGGCCGCGGCACTGTCGGTGAATATGGCTATGCTACCCTGACGGAAGTGCGGCAAGCTTTGGCAAATTTTCGCCAATCAGGTAAAAAAATTATCGCCTACGATGTGGAATGGACGGAAAAGGAATATTATCTCGCTTCCGTTGCTGAAAAGGTGATTATTAACCCCGTGGGGAGAATGGAAATTAATGGTTTAAGTAGTCAACAAACCTTTTTTGCCGATGCACTAGAAAAATATGGTGTGGGGGTACAAGTGGTAAAAGTGGGTTCTTTTAAAGGTGCGGTGGAACCCTATACGCGTCAGGATTTAAGTGTCCAGAATCGTCAGCAGCTGCAAACCCTACTCGATACAATTTGGTCTAATTATAGTTCCACAGTGGCCAAAAGTCGCAATTTAACCCCCCAACAGCTGCAAACTATTTCTGATACTCAAGGTGTTCTGGAAGCCACCACAGCGAAAACGGCGGGTTTTGTCGATGAAGTGGCCTATTTAGATCGAGTAATTGTTTTAGCAAAGGAGTTAACAGGAGAAGCAAAAAATAAAACTAATGAGGAGGTAAATTCTGACTCTTTTTCGCAGATTTCTTTAGCTAATTATGCTAGTTCTCTCGATGAGGAGGAAGATAGTAGCAATCAAATAGCGATAGTTTATGCAGAAGGGACAATCGTAGAAGGTCAGGGAGATAGAGGCGAAATTGGTGGGGATAAATTGGCGAAGGAACTGCGAAAATTACAGGAGAAAGAAGAGGTAAAAGCGGTAGTTTTGAGAATTAATAGTCCGGGGGGAAGTGCCACTGCTTCTGAGGTGATTCTGCGGGAAATTAAGCGTTTAGATGCGAAAAAACCAGTAATTATTTCTATGGGTGATGTGGCAGCTTCCGGGGGTTATTGGATCGCCATGGGGGGTCAAAGAATTTTTGCCGATAGTGATACAATTACTGGTTCGATCGGTGTGTTTGGATTATTGTTAAATATTCAGAAAATTGCTAATAATAATGGCATCGATTGGGATACGGTGAAAACTGGAAAATTGGCCGATATATCTACTATTACCAGACCGAAAAATTCCCAGGAATTAGAAATTTATCAAGCGGCAGTTAATCGGTTCTATGATTTATTTATCGAGACGGTGGCCCGGGGGCGAAAATTATCCCCAGACAAGGTTAGAACTGTGGCCCAAGGTCGCGTCTGGACGGGAAAAGATGCGGTTAAAATTGGTTTAGTTGATCAAATTGGTGGTCTAGAAGCGGCAGTACAATATGCGGCCAAAACAGCTAAATTAGGGGATGATTGGAGTCTTAAAGAATATCCTCGATCGCAAAGTTGGCAAGAAGAACTTTTTTCTGATTTATTGCAAACCTATCTTCCTCCTCTCACTAAAAATAATCACCCTTTGACGCAGGAATGGCAAAATTTTCAGCAGGAATTATTGAAGTTACCTACATTTAACGATCCCCATAGTGTTTATGCTAAGTTACTTTTTAATCTCGATTTTCGCTGATATTATGTAAAAATAATGTTCCCTAATTCTGAAATTCTTTGACGACAAAAATTTCTATGAATCGCCCTAATAGCGTTATTCTTGGTTTAGCCTATATTCTGGGATTATTATCTACAGGTCTGCTAGATTTTAGTCCCCAGTTAAACCGATGGCAAGAAGTGGTAATTAGGATTGTTATTCTTGGTTTAATTACCCTGTTAACCACAACTTTTATCCGTCGTTTTTGGTGGCAAAGTCCCCCGAAACAAATTTGGCTGATAGCGGGATTAATAGCTATATTTGCCGTTGTTTATCTGGAAATTCGCACTCCTTACCCCACCGCAAACGATATCAGTCATCTTTTAAAAAATAATGTAGTTAACTCTATTAAAATCACGGGGAGTATTATATCAGAAATCCGTCTCAATCGCCGAGAGAATTTACAATTTTGGTTAGAAGTAAAGGAATTTAGCCTTAGGAATTTACCCACAGAAAAATCCGAAGGTAAACTCTACGTTACTCTCCCAAATCTAGCAGAAAATCAGGTTTATTCCGGACAAGAAATAACAGTTAAAGGATTACTTTATCGTCCCCGTCGTGCCAATAATCCCAATGCTTTTGACTTTGCTAATTATCTAGCGCATCGGGGTGCTTTTGCTGGTTTAAAAGGGGAAATAATTATCGACAAAAAGTCACCAAATTGGGGAGTTTGGCAGATTCGTCAGCGCATTGTTGAGGCACAAATTCAAGGACTAGGCCAAGAAAAAGGGACTTTATTAAGTTCGATTACCCTCGGACGACAAGCGGTTAATTTGCCAGCAAAAATCACCGATTTATTTATTAAAACTGGATTAGCTCACATTTTAGCAGCTTCTGGCTTTCATGTGGCTATTTTGTTGGGATTTGTTTTAACTATTACTCGCAATTTATCCCCCAAACAACAGTTTATTATTGCCCTTACTGTCTTAATAATTTACGGCACTTTAACCGGGTTACAACCTTCAGTCCTGCGAGCGATTTTGATGGGAATTGGGGCATTAATCGGTCTGCTTTATAATCGACAAGTTAATAGTTTAGGTTCCCTGTTACTAGCGGCTAACATTCTATTATTATGGCAACCTCTCTGGATTTGGGATTTAGGATTTCAGTTAAGTTTTTTAGCGACTTTGGGATTAATTATTACTGTTCCTTTACTGAAAAATAAAATTGACTATTTACCTAATTTAATCACTGAACCTATAGCTATTAGTCTAGCTGCTAGTCTCTGGACTATGCCTTTATTAATGTTTACATTTAACTCGATCGCTCTTTATAATATCCCGATTAATATTATCACAACCCCCCTAGTTACCCTAATTAGTTTAGGAGGAGTTTTTACTGCTTTTTTAGGCTTAATTTATCCCCCTTTGGGCAGTATCGGCGCTAGTATTCTCTATTACCCTCTAGAGTTATTACTGCAAATTACCACCTTTTTTAGTCTGCTTCCTTTTAGTACCTACTCCACAGGTAAATTATCTTTAGGAGTGATGTTAATTATTTATATTTGCCTTACCTTAATCTGCTTTAATATCTGGTTTCGTCAACGGTGGCATTTAATCGGTTTATTTATTCTCGCTGTAATTTTAATCCCGATTATTTATCAGCATTTAACTTTAACTCAGGTGACAGTTTTAGCCACCAAATCGCAACCGGTAATCATTATTCAAAATCGAGGAAATACTCTCTTAATTAATGGAGAGGAACCCGCAACGGCCCGTTATACAGTTTTGCCCTTTTTGCGACAGGAGGGAATTAATCAAATACAAGGGGCAATAACCGTTAATAATTCGGCGCAATTCTCAACTATTACTGAGGACATACCGATCCAAAAAACTATTAATTTATCCCAGTTAGAAAAATTTAATCTCGGCGAAATTACTGGACAATTGATCGAGAAAAATTTATTTAAATTTCAGGTAAAAAATCAATCTTGGCTCTGGATTATCAACCCGAAAAATCCCGTTAATTTATCCCAAGAATTTAGCCCCCTAGTGTTATTATGGCAGGGAAGCAATCTAGATAAACAATGGTTAGAGTCCATTCGACCACAAACAGCGATCGCTATCACTAACAATCTCTCCCGTAATGTCAGAAATCAACTGAGAAAGGCCGGGATTAAGACTTACTGGACAGGAAGAGATGGAGCAATTCAATGGACAGAAAAAAATGGATTTCAACCCTTTCTAATTAACGAGTGATGTGTACCACCAAAACTGAACAGGGAGCATGATGTACCACATAATTACTGACACTACCTAAGATTAACTCAGATAAGCCCGATCGACCGTGACGACCCACAATAATTAAATCTACCCCCTCTTGCTGGGCAACTTGACAAATCTTCTGTCCCGGATCACCGATGTAATAATCAGCCCGGGCTGTGATATTATCTTCCTTAGCTCGATCGACTAAACTGTTTAACCAAGCTTGTAATTCCGCCTGCATTTCTTCGGTAATTTGTTGTTCTAAGGCGATCATATCGGAGGGATAACCACCACCATAACCGATCAGATTACCATAAATAAAAGTTTCCGTGTAGGGAGTCAAAGGTTTGGACAGACTATAAATAATCCGCAACTCACTAGCGTAGGTTTTCGCTAAGAGAATAGCCGTATTCAATACCTCTGGAGTGACATCTTGATAATCCACAGCCACGAGAATTTTATTATAGAGTTTGTTGGTATCCCGATCGACTGAGAGTGTTTCCGTATTATTCATCGAATTAACCTCCTCGATAGCAGATAAAGTCAGGGTTGAAGTTAATCTTTTTTCCCACCGGCTGCCAGCAATACCCTGGGGAAATAGCCAAAAATTGCTGAAAGCTGATGATCGATCGCTGATGATCCCCTACCTCTAGTGTGACATTTTTCGGATAATTTAGCTAAATCCCCAAAAAAATTAACAATTTACCCCACTGTCACCCCTGTCCTCACTTATGGCAGTTATCTTAATGGTGAGGTATGAGGTTTTCGTTTTGGGGAGACTCCGAGACGATACCCGATCGGTTTATACTTCATCTTTATGAGAAACGCCCTATTTAAGTAGGTGGGTGGAATTAAATATAAGATGAACGTAGGTTGGGTTGAAGCATGAAACCTAACGCCCCGATGGGTTACGCTACCGCTAACCCATCCTACAAATAATTGTGCCTCCCTACTTATAGTTTTAACCAATAAATTGCTTGATCGGTGTTGATAAGCTAAATTTTTTAGAAAAGTATTTATCTTGAGATATAATACGGTTGAGATTTTTTGCAGCAGAGGATCTAATCAAATGAATGAAGATAGCAAAAATTATGAGATGCAAATTCTGGCAATGATGATCAATCAGTATTTAGATGATATGGTATCTCTGAGTGAAGAAAAATTAAATCAGCTAGAAGCAAACCGCGATCAGATTGTTTGGGATTTAGCCACAAGAATTTACAAGGAAAGTGGTCATAAAGTAGAATTTCATATAATACGAAACTTAATTAATTCTAGAATTGAAGTTATGAGATATCAGTTATTTTTCAGTCAATCCAGTCTATTGGAATCAAGGAGAATCAATGAAGAGAAAGCTATTAAAATAGCATCACAAAAAGCTAATGCTGTTATTAACGATAAAAACAATGATGATACCGAGAAAATAACGTCACAAGACAATGAACGAAAACTGGCAATTTTTATCAAAGTTCAAGAGATAATTAGTGATCAATTAGATGTGGAAAAGTCTGAGATACCTATTGATGATGAACTATTTTATTTAAAATCTAAGGAAAACGTCGGTAGTTATAGTTCTTATCGTTCTTATAGTTCTTGTAGTTCTTTTGTCCGGAATAGTTGGTCTGACTTATTATCAAATTGGGGAGGAGATGAACTTGATACACTTGAATTAATCATGACTTTAGAAGAAGAATTCGATCTAGAACTTTCAGACGAAAAATGCCAAGAATTTACAACAGTGAAAAAGCTAGTTGATTATCTTGCTGAAAATTTAGGCAAGTAACAATCTTAATTTTTACCAAAATATCTCAAGTTATCAGCCAAATATAGCTATAATCCAATTAGAGCGAGTTCTAAACCAACAACTTATGATTAGTCGCTACATTGTCGCATGGCTCCCGATGATCGTAATAGGAATTAGTAACGGTATCCTCCGAGAAACCACCTACGGAAAATATCTCGATGAACTACGCGCTCATCAAATTTCTACCCTGACAGGAATCCTCTTTTTTTGTCTTTATATTGGCACTCTTGTCTATTTTTTGGGTCTAGAATCGTCCGGTCAAGCAATTACTATCGGTTTAATTTGGTTAGTATTAACAGTGGGTTTTGAGTTTCTGTTCGGCCATTTTATCGCCGGTCAATCTTGGTCAAGATTAGGGCAAGATTATAATCTTTTAGCGGGACGAGTTTGGATTTTTGTTCTCTTGGTCATTACTTTTGCTCCTTTACTATTTTATCAACTTTTTTCTTAATTATGAAAGCTATTATCATTAATCGCTATGGCGATAGTAATGTTCTCCAATACACCGAAATAGAAAAGCCAATTCCCCAAGGGAAAGAAGTCTTAATTAAGATTATGGCAGCGGGAATTAATCCGATTGATTGGAAGATTCGTCGGGGAATGCTCAACATAGCCACAGGTAATAAATTTCCCCTGCAATTAGGTTTTGATTATAGTGGAATTATCGTTGAAAAAGGCAGTCAGGTGGAACAATTCCAGATCGGAGATGAGGTTTTTGGTTTTCTCAATCAATTACCGGGTAGAACCTATGCTGAATATGCAATTATTCCCGCTTCCCTGTTAGTTAAAAAACCGCCTAATCAGAGTTTTATTGAAGCTGCCGCCACTCCTTTAGCCGCTTCTACCGCTTTGCAAGTCTTGCGGGATTTTGGCGGTATTCAAGCAGGAAATCGGATTTTAGTGAATGGTGCATCGGGAGGAGTGGGTAGCTTTGCCGTGCAGATAGGAAAAATTTTCTCCGCACAAGTAGATGGAGTTTGTAGTAGCAAAAATATCGATTATGTCACCTCTTTAGGAGCCGATAAAGTTATCGATTATACCCAAGAAGATTGGAGAAAAACTGAGCAGAAATATGATATAATCTTCGATGCTGTGGCTAAGTCTTCTTTTTGGCACTGTCGTCAGCTTTTAAAACCCCAAGGCACCTATATAACCACCCTCCCAAATCCCGGAATTATCTTCCTAAATTATCTCGGTGCTTGGTTGCCCCAAAAAGGGAAAGTGATATTTTTTGCTCAAGCACAAGCGTCTGACTGGCAATTTCTCAAAGAAGCGATCGAATCGGGAAAATTAACTGTTAGAATCGATCGCACCTATACTTTTTCCCAGGTGGTAGAAGCTCATAATTATAGTGAATCGGAAAGAGTGCGCGGAAAAATAGTCCTGATCCCCGATTAAGGATAAATAGTTAGGGTTTTTCCTGATTTTTTGGGGAACGAGTAAATAGTTTTAAGTAGGTAGAAACAGAGAATTCCTTAATTGGGAAGGTGATAAAAGTCAAGGGATTAATAGTAATAATAATGTTGCGGCTATCTCTTTGTACCGCCTTGATAATCTGTTTAGCCACCCAATCGGCGGACATAATACCCACAGGATTTAAATTACTCTTAAAAGGACCAAGAATTAGCTTTCTCACCACACAGGGGGCATCTAAACGACGCAGGGTAATCATATCACCGATCGCCCGTTTACTGAGTTCGTAGAGGGGACTAAAGGCAGGATTAACCTCCGCTTCCGAGGTATTCACCCAGACTTCCTTGCGGGCAATTTGCTCGTTAGTGCGGACAGTTTTGAAGAATAATTCCATTAAACGCCAGACGGAAAAAGTATTCACTTGGTAGGCTAATTCGATCGCTTCTGGGGTTCTTTGGCCGTGGACATTAACGCCATGATTTAAAATCAGTATATCTACAGACTTAAATAGGTCCTCAAGTTGCGTTTCTTCGCCGATTTGCCATTTCACGGTTTTTACAGGTACTGATTCGCCGTTAATTTCAATGGCGATCGCATTCTCCCCAGAAGTGAGCGCGATCACCTTGGCTCCCTTCAGTTGTAGGTACTTTAATAGCGATCGCCCTAAGGTTCCATTCGCCCCGGTAATGGCGATCGTTTTGCCCTTGAGAGAAAGTGCCGTCCCCATCAATTTATCCATAAAGGTGAAAGTTCCACAATAATAAGCCTTTTGGTTATCAAAATGGTGTCGCCAGTGGTAGGTACGATTAACGCGCCATTGAGCCGGTAAACTCTCAAATTGCCCCGGACGATGGGTTAAATCGGTTAATTCCTCCAGATTAGCGATACCTAAACCTCGACCGATCGCCGTGCTGAGAAAAGCCAAAGTATAAAGGGAGCCTAACCAACCCAACCAAGGGCGATCGAAACCCCAAGAGTAGGCCATTAGTACCGGTAAAACACTGGCAGCCAACATGACCAAGGCCTCCGGTACATCATTGTACCAGTGGGCCCGACGATAAATTTCCTCGCTCATTACCGACAGATCGGGACGAAAAACCCGATGATGCCAGACGTGCAGACGATAAAGGGGCTGCCAATGGTGGGCCAGAGCATGATAGCAATCACGCACGATCTCCACCCAAATAATTGAGCCACAAATCAGTCCGACACAGAGGAGCAGGTTTGACATAGGGGATAAATGTTAAATTTTCTCAACGAATGTAAACAAAGCAATCTTAGCCGAAAAAGCGCATTTATGGGGAAAAAAAACCAATAGCTTGAAAAACTAGGGTTTCTTTGCCGAAAAAACTTAAGATTCTGTTAAAAATTTTAACAATTTTCGGTAAGATAAAGCAAGAAATAAGCTTCTATTTGAACAATTACTTAACCTGAGTCGATTATGGCAGAAAATTATTGGTCGCAAGAGGATGATAATGAAGAATTAGACCCGATTGGTTCCCTCCTATCTGACTGGTCCGATCCCGAAGACGAGGAGGACGAATTTAGAAGCGAAATTTTTCAAGGCCGATCGGGACGCAGACAGAAAGCAGCTTTTAGCCTCATGGCGGTCTGGACAATAATTATCGGACTTCATTGGCTTAGTTGGGGTTATTGGGCAATTATCGCCCTAACTATGGTACTATCGGGGCAAGCTTTGCGGCTGCTGTTCACCAAACCGGAAACGCCGCCAATTCCCTTACTGGATCAGGATTTAGCCTCTGTCCCCAGGGTTTCTCTCTTAGTAGCGGCCAAAAATGAAGAAACCGTAATCACGAAACTGGTTAATTATCTCTGTCATCTAGACTATCCCCAAGATAAGTTAGAAGTCTGGATCGTCGATGACTATAGCACCGACAACACGGGTGCGATTCTCGATCGCCTTGCTTTAGAATATCCCCAATTAAAAATTCTCCATCGTCCTGCTAATGCCGGAGGTGGCAAATCCGGCGCCTTGAATCAGGTTTTATCCCTGACTAACGGGGAAATTATTGGCGTATTCGATGCCGATGCGGGATTATCCTCCGATTTACTGCGTCATGTGGTGCCGATGTTCGACGATCGAGAAGTGGGTGCGGTACAGGTGCGAAAAGCGATCGCCAATGCCGCCGAAAACTTCTGGACCAAAGGACAAGCGGTAGAAATGATCTTTGATAGCTGTTTCCAACAGCAACGGATCGCGGTGGGAGGGATCGGAGAATTGCGCGGAAATGGTCAATTTGTCCGACGTAGTGCCTTAAATCGTTGCGGGGGTTGGAATGAACAAACGATCACCGACGATCTTGATTTAACTATTCGTCTCCATATCGATAATTGGAAAATTAATGTCTTAAATTTTCCCGCAGTAGCGGAAGAAGGGGTGACAACTGCGATCGCTTTATGGCATCAGCGCAATCGTTGGGCCGAAGGTGGTTTTCAGCGTTATCTCGACTATTGGAAAGCGATTTTAAAGTCTCCCATGCCTTGGCCGAAAAAGTTTGATTTAATTGCTTTTTTGCTCGTTCAATATATCTTACCTGCGGCCGCTATTCCCGATCTTTTAATCACAATTACCCAGCACCAAGCTCCGATTTTAACGCCTTTAACTGGTTTGGCTCTTTCCCTTTCTCTCTGGGGGATGGTGACAGGATTAATCCGAGTCAATACGGGTAGAAAATTCACTTTCGCTCTCGGTTTAGACATCCTTGCTCAAACCATTCGCGGCATGATTTATATGATGCACTGGTTTATTATTATTCCCAGTGTCAGCCTGCGGATGGCTTTGCGTCCTAAACGTTTAAAGTGGGTGAAAACCGTTCATCTGGGTGAACATCTCAGCGCCGAGGTTTAATTTTCGAGGATAGACTCCAAAAACTTTGGCCTTATCAGGCTCGAAATCCCTTGTCAGTCAAGGTTACAGCCTTTGGAAACCCCTTTGGGAAAAATTTCCAATTTCCTTAATCATGCTTGCTGCCAATAATGTGTTAATTTAGATACAGAATTGAATTCCGTGACAGCACTGGGGTGGCGAAAAGCGCTCGCTCCAGTTTTTTTTCTCGAGAAAACGGGTTTCTTCAAGAAACCCGTTTTCTGTGGGGTTTTTTGCCGGAAGCATTCCCCTCTTTTC
>NZ_CAIP01000039.1 GCF_000297435.1 Microcystis sp. T1-4
ATTGAGGAAGGTCGCGAGGAAGGTCGTCAGGAAGGTCGTCAGGAAGGTCGCGAGGAAGGCATTGAGCAAGGCAGACTAAACAAAGCATTAGAGGCAGTCCCCCGTTTGTTAGCCCTAGGGTTAAGTGTTGAGCAAGTCGCATCCGCCTTAGAGTTAGAGGTTAAACAGGTTAGAGCTATACAAAAAGGGAGATAATCTTCTTCTGTCCTCATGTCTAGGAGGTCCTGTTAATCCTATCGTCGGGAGATAGAAACTATGTTTAGTTTAGATGAATTAAAACAAACTCAGTATTTTCAAGATGTGCGCGAGGAAGCGCGTCAGGAAGGTCGTCAGGAAGGTCGTGAGGAAGGCATTGAGGAAGGCAGACTAAACAAAGCATTAGAGGCGGTCCCCCGTTTGTTAGCCTTAGGGTTAAGCGTTGAGCAAGTCGCATCCGCCTTAGAATTAGAGGTTAAACAGGTTAGAGCTATACAAAAAGGGAGATAACACTATACCGCCACCCTAACCAAAAAGGAAGGCTTTTAAACCTTCCTTACCATAGAATTGGTCATTTATTGCCGTTTGCGAGCCAATACACCCAGAGAACCCACCGCTAATAAGCCTAAAAGGGTGCCTGGTTCCGGGGTTGTCTGTGTCTGGGTGCCTTGAATGGTCCAGTTAGCAGCAACGATATTACCTGATACATTGGTCAAATTGACAGTGTTGGAGAAATTATTAGTATAGTAAACGCTATTGCCCCCATCCAGGAACCATGCGTTAGGTGTTTGTGTAGAATTGGTTGAGACGACATTGACATTAGAGTTATCAGTCCAAGCAGAAGGAACAGCCGTTAATTGTCCTAAGGCATTGGTGACAAAGCTTCCTATACTAGTAGTCAACCCATTACCCCCATTAGGATTAAAGGTAGTAACGTGGGCCCCATTACCAAAATTGAAGGTGACACTCACAATGTTACTCGCGGTCCATGTTTGGTTGAACAGGGAAGTTCCCCCATTGTCAAGCTGAAAGGTAATAACCGCAGTATCACCGGCAGTAACGTTATCGACAGCAGCAGTGGAAACAGTACCCGTATAGGTAGCGGTAAAAATGGCGGCATGGGCGGGAATGGCACTGAAAACGGCACAAGTCACCGCAGGAAGGCAAAGGGCTTTTAGCAGTTGATTAGTCATTTTTGATCAATTGACAAGTTAATTTCATGGCTAAGAATGGGGAAAAATTGCTATTTATACCCCATAAATCATTGCTTAATAGTAATAAGCATCATAATTCTACCCCCCCCCCGAATTTGTCAAGTATTCGCCGTTTTTTATTGATGAATCCGGAAAAAAGCCCATCAGGGAGAGAGTGGAAGGGTTAGAAATTAACCAGTCCGTTGATCCGGTCTAAGAGCAAGCGCGGATGAAGAATTGACATCCTCACCGCCGGGGCCGGACGGTGATTCCCGGCAGATCGAACAAACTTAATTGAACGATCTTCGGATGGGTTGACGCTTCACGGGATGCTGCTTCTTTAACAGAAGTCTTACACTTTCCTCCACGTCCGTTTTTTGAGGTCTCCGATTGCCCACCGGCGACCTTGATATTAATTGCTGCGTTGATGTCCCTATCATGGAAAGTTCCACAAAAAAGACATTCCCACTCACGGATATTTAACGCTTTTTTCCCGCCGATATTCCCACAACAGGAACATCGCTGAGACGTTGGCTCCCATCGGGAAATTATCCGAAAATCACGCCCATATTTATCAGATTTTGCCGATAGCATATCTCGGAAAGAACGCCATCCTAAGTCTGATATGGCACGGGATAACTTACGATTTTTAACCATTCCCGATGTGTTTAAATCCTCTAAAATTATCGTTTGATTTTCACGAACAACTCTAGTGGATAGTTTATGCAAGAAATCAGTGCGAGTGTCTTTAATCTTTGCATGGATTTTAGCTACTCGTTTCCTAGCTTTTTCCCGTCGGTTACTTCCTTTCTGTTTTCTAGAAAGGTTTTTTTGTGCTTTTCTTAGTCGTTTTAATCGTTTCTTTAGCGGTTTCGGTGCGTCTATCTTTTCCCCTGTTGAGAGGGTAGCAAAGGTGGCAATCCCTAGATCAATTCCCACTGACTCCCCATTATCAGGAAGTATTTCGGGCTGAATCTCGACAACAAAACTAAGAAAATAGCGATCTGATGCGTCTTTAATCACGGTGACGCTAGAAGGTTTAGAGGGTAATGGACGACTCCAAACAATTCTTAAATCACCGATTTTTGCTAAAGTAACGTGGTGTTGGTTAACGGTAAAGCCGTTATCGGTAAATCTCGCTGATTGCTTAGATTTGCGTTTTTTAAACTTAGGCGGTTTGACTTTCTTTCCCTTCCTTTCTCCCTTACAAGATGCAAAAAAGTTAGAGTAAGCAGTCTCTAAGTCTCTCAAGGACTGCTGCAAAGGAATAGAAGAAACCTCGGTTAACCACTGTTTTTCTTCTGTTTTTTTGACTTGAGTTAGTCTTTTAGATAACTCAGTGTATTTAGGTTTTTTCTCTCCTTGTCGATAGAGTTCTTGGCAATAAGATAAGGTATCGTTCCAGACAACGCGCACACACCCGAACAATTGAGACAAAAACCTCTTTTGTTGGTCTGTTGGGTAAATGCGGTATTGATACCTTGCTTTCATTGAGTTAAGATGTGTGTGTTTGTACTATATTTTAACTAGGTCTGTCAATAATGCCAAGTCGGTTAGTAATCAGTGATCAGTAATCAGTAAAAAGACAGTAGGAAACTTCTATTTAATACTGCACACTTAAAAACTCACATCTGATAACTGATAACTTACCCACTGATAACTGATAACTGATAACTGATAACTGAGAGGTGCGCCACTGGAAGTTCTTAAGTGCTACATCAAAGATCAGGAAAAGCCGTCGTAAAACGACGGGGTTTTAACCCAAATTTTTGATAAAGAATATGACCGGCTTGGGCATGAGCGAAACAGGCGGCGATCGAATTGAGTAAAACCACACCTAAACTGGTGACAATGGCGATTTTGATCTTTTCTGCCAAAAAAATCATTTGTAGTGGCACCATGATCGCCCCACCGCCAATTCCGAAAATACCGGCTAGAAATCCAGCGATTCCTCCGGTTAGCAGACAGGCTAGATTAGGATGCAATCTAAGGGCAGAAACTGGCTCTTTTTGGCTTAAATTTTGCTTGAGATTGGTTAAATAGATATTGAGCAGTAAAAAACAACCAAAAGCCGCTTCTAGGAGGTGTTTGGGGCTAGATTTGACCAGATAGACCCCGATAAATGCCGTAAAAATCCCGGGTAAACCTAAGAGGAGAACTCGCTGCCATTTGAGAGAACCTAATCGCCAATTTTGGATCGTACCCCCTAGGGAAGTGAAAACGATCGCTAAACTGCTGGTAGCCACCGATTCCCCGTAACTGTAGCCCAAATTTAACAGGATCGCCACGGAGATAGTGCCACCCCCAATACCAAATAAACCCGCTAATAAGCCCGAAAAAACGCCCGTTATCAGTAAAATCAAGTAATTGTCTGCCATTATCTTCGGTTCATGGCCTTGAGGGGTCTGAATTTGCTATTATACATAGGACTTACTGAAAAAGTTTGTTGGTGGGGTGTGGGGTTTTATGGCTGGCACTTTTTGAGGGCAAAAAAGTCTAAAAGTCTGATCCAACAAGGTTTTTAGATTTATTCAGGCAGCCCCACCTAGAGGCAATGGTAGAACATTTTCTCCAAGAAAGGGCTATTAAACTAAAATTTAGTGATCAATGGGGCTAAATTATTGACAATCACCCGATATTTTTTCTGATTTAATTACATAACCTTTATCCCTGCACTGCTGAGAAACTTACCTATGACTAAAAGAGCTTTACTACTAATCAATCGTCACTCGCGCAAGGGTAAAGAAAACTTTGCTCAAACTGTCGATCTGCTCAATCATTGGGATTTTGAAATTATCAGCGTCCCTTTGAAAAAGGTAGAAGATATACCTTTTTTGATGGAAAAATATCGCTATGATATTGATTTAGTTATCGTCGGTGGTGGTGATGGGACTCTCAATGCTATGGCGGATATGTTGGTAGAAACTCAACTGCCCCTAGGTATTATACCTTTGGGAACGGCTAATGATTTGGCCCGGACTTTAGGGATACCGAATTCTATTGCCGAAGCCTGTCGAATTATTGCGGAAGGTAACTTAAAATATATCGATTTAGGTTGGGTAAATAATAAATACTTTTTCAACGTGGCTAGTTTAGGATTAAGTGTGAAAATTACCCAAAAACTGAGCAAGGGTTTAAAGCGACGCTTGGGAATTTTTGCCTACGCTTGGACAGCCCTACAGGTATTAAGTAAAACCCGTCCTTTTACCGCTATGATCCGTGTTGATGGCCAAAATATCAAAGTTAAAACCCTACAAATAGCGATCGGAAATGGCCGTTATTATGGGGGAGGAATGCCGATCGCTCATGATGCCCAAATCGACGATCAAAGATTAGATTTATATAGCCTAGAAATTCAACACTGGTGGCAAATTTTCCCGCTTTTATGGACATTACCGCGAGGACAACAGGGTTTATTATCTTGGGTGAGAACTCTTAAAGGGAAAGAAATTCAAATTCAGACTCGTAAACCCCATAGTATCAACACCGATGGCGAAATTACTAGCACTACTCCCGCCATGTTTCGAGTTATTCCAGCGGCCTTAGGAGTCTATATTCCCCGTCAGGAAACACAATCTTAAAATTAACGAAAAGGAGGAGAATACAATAAACCACCCTTTGTCCAAAGATTATTTAAACCTCGATCGAGTTGCAGGGGTTTACCGATTTCCCGATCATAAATTTCACCGTAATTACCCACCTGTTTTAAGACTCTTTGGGCAAAATCATTGGGTAAACCCATATCTTCGCCTAACTTCTCATCGATACCCAAAAAGCGCCGAATACTGGGGTCTTTGCTATCGGCAAAAGTGGCAATATTTTGGGAGTTAATCCCGAATTCTTCCCCTTGAATTAAACTAAAAACGATCGAGCGGACGGCATTCGACCAAGCGGGATCACCATCGGCCACGGCCGGGGCCAAGGGTTCCTTTGATATTACCACTTCTAATAATTGATGATCCTGTGGTCGGGGAAAAACCGAGCGCCGGGCCACCAATTGGGAGCGATCGGAGGTGACGGCCTGACAGCGCCCCGCCTGATAAGCTGTATATAAAGCCTCCACATCATCGGAAACGATCGGTTTATAACCTTGCACTGCCGCTTTTGCCATGGCATCGGCCAGATTTTGTTCTGTGGTGGTTCCCGATAGCACACAAATGGACTTTCCGCTTAAATCTTCTAATTTCTTAATATTACTGGCTTTCGTGGCCATAATTCCCTGACCATCATAGAAAACCGGGGTGATAAACTCCATCCCCAGGGCGGTATCCCGGTTAATCGTCCAGGTGGTGTTGCGACTGAGGATATCCACTTCTCCCGTCTGTACGGCAGTAAATCTCTCTTGGGGGCTAAGTTTACGATATTCGACTTTGGAGGGATCATTAAAGAGAGCCGCCGCAATAGCTCGGCAAATTTGCACATCTAAGCCCGAATATTCGCCTTTTTCATTAACAAAGCTAAACCCCGGCACTTCTCCGTTAATGCCACAAATTAACTTACCGCGATTTTTCACCGTTTGCAAGCGGCCCGCATCGGGACTATTTGCGGTGGTAGAACTAGAATTAGGTTGATTTTCCGTCCCACAGGCAGTAATTAGCAGTAACAGCAGGGACAATGCACAAAAACGCCACTTTAGCATAGATATTTCTTTAGTCACTTAATTTTAGCTGAAAGACCAGAACAAGCTTAACAGGATAGCCACGATCGCACCGATAACCGTATTGATCACATTGACCAATTCATTAGTTAACCACAGAAAGCGAGTTTGTAGGGTAGCACCGATGAGACTTTCGATATTGGTAGCGATAAATGCCGCAATTACGCACCATAACACACCCAGAAGATCGATCGCACCGATACCCCATGCTAACAGGGAAATAGCCGTGGCTGCCAGCAAACCGGCGAGCGTTCCTTCTAAACTAACAGCCCCTTCCGTTCCCCGGGGGACGGATTTAAAATTAGTAATCAGATAAGTGGTTTTACCGTAAGCTTTGCCCACCTCACTGGCAGTAGTATCGGCTAATTTAGTGCTAAAACTAGCCACATAAGCGAGTATTAACAGGTAATCCCAGGGAGAAGCGGTAAAAAGACTGAGGATAGCGCAAATTGCCCCCGCTAAAGCGGAACCCCAGACATTTTCCGGACCGCGTACCCCCGCTCTTTTTTCGGCGATTCCCTCCGCTTCCTTGCGCGCTAAACCGATGCGGGTGACAGTAGAACCGACGAGGAAATAGAATAAAACAATTAGATAACCGCGCCATCCCAAGCTTCCCCAGACAATTACCCCTAAAACCCAAGCATGGAGATAACCCATCGGAGTTAAGAGCTTTTTTGGGGCAATTGCAGCGATTCCGAGGAGGACGGTATTGAGAAGAATAGCGACGAGCCAAGGATGAGTTAACATAGTATCTGGGCAAAGTTTACCTCCCCTATTGTATCGATCGAGTCGATGAAAACTAATCAACCTTATCAACCTCTTTTACTGCGAATTCTGCACGGATTAACAGGAATTGCTCTCATTGCCGCCATGGTTACGGCCTATTGGACTTATGATACTTTTGACGGTCGTTGGTTAAAACTGCCCTTACCAGAATATCGAGAAATTGAAAGTATTCATGGCACTTTTGGCCTCTATACTCTGATTATTTTTCCCGTTTTTGCTATCTATGCTTTTCGTCGGGGCAACAAAAGATTAATTCAGAGTGATTCTCTTAACAAATTAACCCAATTTGGTCGGCCGATTTGGTGGTACAGTCTCCATCGTTTAGTCAATACTTTGACTCTTTTTGCCCTAACTTTTGCCTTGTATAGTGGCCGGATGATGGATTCCGAATGGCTACCGGAAGGGGAATTAAATCACTTTTGGTATTATGCCCATTTGCTCAGTTGGTTAATTATGGCGGTAGTTCTGATCCTGCACCTACTCATGACTGCTAAAGTGGGAGGGATTCCCCTATTATTATCTATTCTTAAATGGCGTTTTCGTGAACAAGATAATCCGAAATTATGGTTATCTCAATTACGTCAATGGCGGTTAAATTTGCGTCTAGCCAATACTTGGCAGTGGCTACAATCCCTTAACTTATATAAAGTCCTAGAGATTGTTATTTTATTGGCTATTATAGCGGCTTGGATTGTTCCCAAGTTTGACTAAGCTGTACTGTATTTAAACTGCGTATTGGGAATTTTAGTACAAATGCTCAAATTCCCTGATCCCACCTCTCCTATACCTTTTAAATAGGATTTAGTATGATTTATTGACCCCGACGAGCGAGAATAATCATCGTCTTTGCTAAGGGAGCAATACGACCAATAGGATAGACTTTTTCTACCGATAAATTAGCTTCTGTTAACAGTTCTGTGATGGTTTTAACAGACCAAAATTTAATATGTCCGTGATCCCAAAGAGCGGTAAAATGCTCGTCCATCTTACCCGTAGCCGCTAGGAACAAATTTTTGAGATAACCATGATAGGGAGTGGATATCAGCGCATATCCCCCCGGTTGCAGCAGATTATAAACCGTCTTAGCATAATCGCGC
Organism: Microcystis sp. T1-4; assembly: GCF_000297435.1. Lineage (GTDB taxonomy): Bacteria > Cyanobacteriota > Cyanobacteriia > Cyanobacteriales > Microcystaceae > Microcystis. The sequence goes on from NZ_CAIP01000039.1 coordinate 7,710, forward strand.
GGGGCATAGACGTGTTCTACCACTTCCAAACTAATTAGCAGCGGAAAAGTACCAAATTTACTAGCCAGATCATCATAGGCCGAGCCAACGTGTAGATCAAGCTCAGGATAGGCTTTTTTTGCCTCTGCTATCCCCGATTCGGAAGGATCGCAGCCACTGACTTGAAATCCTTTTTCTGATAACCAATTAGCGATCGAACCGTTGCCACAACCGAGGTCAAAAATACGCTTTTCAGGAGGAGCAAGATCGGCAAAAATCTGACTTAGAGAGGGGAGCAAATAAGCGTGGGCAGTCCCACAGCAAGAATTCTGATAATGATAATAATCTGACATATTCTAAAATAGTTAATATGTAAGTGTTTTCTATGGTATCACCACTATCGCAGGGTATTACAAAAAGTAACTTTTGTCAAGGGTTTGGTAAAATTTATTCTTACCTCCCATTGATACGAGCTATTATATTATAATGTCAATATATTGCATATACTATTATCAATGGACATGGTGCAAAAATTAAAAACCTTCTCCTAGGCGAGAAGTCTCCGAGTCAGTATTCTCCGAGTTAGAAGTCGGAAACTTAACAGTAATAGCTGAATTCTGTTATCAGAAAACCCGAACAATTACCAGAGCGGATCGGAGTATAAATGAACGGTTAAAGAATCTTGATCGCCGGGGATACCAGTAATACAGCTACAAATTTGAGTGCCATCATCTAATTCTACTTCACAGGCGTGACAGGAACCCATTAAACAGCCGGTAGGAATGTCAATTCCTGCTTTTTTGGCCACATCTAATAATAGTTCTCCGGTTTCCGCTTCTATGATGATATCATCGGGTAAAAAATGCACTGCAATAGTCATAATTTCTCCTTACAAATGAGAAAAAATAGGTTTAAGATTTAAATGTTCTTCCAGTAAATTAGCCATAGTATCGAGGGTTATTTCTCTTTGTTCACTATAGTTAGCAATTCCCGTAGGCAAAGACAATAAACCGCGACGCTGACGTAGATGATTTAACCAAGTTCTTCGCCAAGAACCATTATCAAAGATACCATGTAAATAACAGCCCCAAATTGACAGAGAATCATTGACAATTCCTAGACTAGCATCTTCCTCGAACATTTTTTGATAACCTGATTGACTTTCCCATTCGCTTATTCCCTGGTGAATTTCGTATCCTGTTACTGGTAAACCAGCTTGGGGATAATTAGATAAAACCTGTCGTTGACGGGTAATTTTTTCGGCAGTAATTACCGTTTTTAAGGGCAGTAAATTTAAGCCAGCTGCCTCACTATCGGGACCTTCTCGATGGTCAGGATCCAGAATTAATCGCCCTAACATTTGCAAACCACCACAGATGCCAAAGATAATACCTCCCCTTTGGTGATAGGCTTGTAATTGATTAGCCATACCACTTTGATTAAGAGCAATTAAATCAGCAACAGTGGTTTTAGAGCCGGGGATAATTACCCCATCGGGATCACCTAAAGATTCCTGTAATTCTAGATAACGTACATTGACCGTTGCTTCACCACAGAGAGGGTCAAAATCAGTAAAATTAGCGATATGAGGCAGACGAATGACACTGATATTTAGTTCAGCTTTAGGTTTTTGGGCGGGTCGATCGAGTAAACTAAGAGAATCCTCGGCACTTAAAAAGATATCACTATAGGGAAGAACTCCCAAAACGGGAATTTTTGTGTAATCTTCTAGCCAAGTAATCCCCGAATCTAAGAGAGATTTTTGTCCGCGAAATTTATTGATCACAATACCTTTAATTAAAGCTCTTTCCTCCGGTTCTAATAATTCTAACGTACCGACGACGTGAGCAAAAGCCCCCCCGCGATCAATATCCACCACTAAAATAGTAGCGGCATCGAGATATTTAGCCACCCGCATATTAGTTAAATCCCGATGTTTGAGATTTATTTCCGCCGGACTTCCCGCACCTTCACAGACAACTAGATCAAATTCTGTTGATAATTTAGCTAAAGATTCTTTAATTGCTTGCCAACCTTGGTCAAAATAATTCTGATAATAATCCGCTGCCGTGGTGACACCCACAGCCTTGCCTTTAATAATCACCTGAGAGGTCATATTTCCCTGGGGTTTTAATAAAATTGGGTTCATTTCTACCCGGGGGATTGTCCCCGCGGCCCATGCTTGCACCGCCTGAGCGTGACCCATTTCTCCCCCTCCGGCGGTAACATAGGCATTAAGGGCCATATTCTGACCTTTAAAGGGTGTTACTTGCCAGCCTTTCCGGTTGAATAAACGACATAAAGCCGCAGTTAAAAAAGATTTACCCGCGTGGGAGGTTGTCCCCACTACCATAATTGCTTTCATCTAGTTTTTTTATTGAGTATTTTCAGTGAACAGTAATCGGTAAACAGTAATCAGTTGATACTAAATCCGTTGAGTATATGCTACTTATAAGGACAGGCACTCATGCAAGAGGCTAATAACTGAAAACTCACATCTGATAACTGATAACTGATAACTGATAACTGATAACTGATAACTGACACCCGACAGCATTAAAAAGAAAACCAACGTTGCAGAGTATTTAAAAATCTTTGCCAGAAAGTGGGTTTAGGGAAAAAGTCCCCTTGGGGTTGCCATTTTTCTATTAATTTTCTCCCTAAAGGAGTGAGACGAAAACTATCGGTTATCCCCTGTCCATCTACTTCGCGCCGCAAAATTCCCACCTTAATCAACCAGAGAAGATAGCTTTCCGCTGCTGCTTCCGTCAGCAGTCGGGAAGTATAACCTTTCTCTAAACCCCCAGCACCCGGAATGCTTAAAAGTGATACACTTTGCTCAAGCATAGCGGCGAATAGGGTGACACGGAAAGGGGAACAACAGAGGGCGCGTTCGGCCCTAGTGATGGTAGCATCGGGATAATTGATGGCGGTAACGGTGGGAGTCGATAGGCTCATAGATTCCGGTCATCGAAAAATTTGGGTCTGAAACCCCGTCGTTCTACGACGGCTTTACTGTTAAATATTAGCACATTTACGAAATATATGCTAAAATGTGAGACATGGAAAAAGCCTACTCGTTTCGATTTTACCCCACACCAACACAAGAGTCGCTATTGCGGCGCACATTGGGCTGTGTAAGATTAGTTTACAATAAAGCTCTCCATCTCAGAACACAAGCTTGGTATGAAAGACAAGAAAGAGTAGGCTACGCTCAAACTTCTTCAATGCTAACCCATTGGAAAAAACAAGAAGAATTAAACTTTTTAAACGAGGTAAGCTGTGTACCTTTACAACAAGGGTTAAGACACCTACAAACAGCTTTTACTAACTTCTTTGCTGGTCGTACTAAGTATCCTAACTTTAAGAAAAAACATCAAGGAGGAAGTGCCGAATTTACCAAATCAGCCTTTAAATTTAAAGACAAA
>NZ_CAIP01000038.1 GCF_000297435.1 Microcystis sp. T1-4
GCTCATGTTACGCTACCGCTAACCCATCCTACAAATAATTGTGCATCCCTACTTAGGAATTGAGCAACTCCTGTAAGGGTTTGACAAAAACCACCGATTCTAGGTTGATAGCACCGTAAATATGGGGAAAGGTCTCTTTTTCTAGCTCTAAAGTGGCACTTTCTGGGTTAGGATGCTGGGGCTGCTCCCATTTGAATGGGGACTGCAATTGTTCGAGAGAAATGGCTAAAACCAGCAAATCTGGCTGATTTTGATAAAAAGCGGCCACAACTTTCGGAATTTGTTCTAAGGTGGAGCAATGGATAAATCCCTCATTTTTTAGGGAATACGCCCGATATTCCCCCATTTCACGAGCTATTTGCCAACCTCTTTCTGTAGTGATGTGATAGATCATCGGTTCGCCTCCTACTGTCACTTTATCCCTAATTTTAGGATATAGCCTGAAGCTGTCAGCGGCCCTCAATTCTCTTAAACTAGGGGTCAGGGAATAAAGACAAGAAATTTGTCCGACCACTGACCAGAAAAAAATGGCCGATAACGTCCTCAAAATCTCTTTATAGTCTCCTTTTACCTGATATTAACCATTTCCCTTTAAAATGGGCTTACCGAGCCAATAACTGCCAAAATCTATGCTAGATAAAATATTTACTCCCAATCCCTACGCTGAAAAACCCGCACCTCTGCGTCCTCGCAAGGGGGTGATTATCGGTGTTGGTCAGGTGGGGATGGCCTGCGCTTACTCGATGTTAATTCAAGACTGTTTTGATGAATTAATTCTGCAAGATATCGCCACGGATAAAGTCGAAGGGGAAGTGATGGATTTAAGGCACGGAATGCCTTTTATTGAACCCACAGACTTGAAAATGGGAACCGTGGCCGATGTGGGACAAAATGCCGATGTGGTGATTATTACTGCCGGGGCTGCCCAAAAAGAGGGAGAAACCAGATTACATCTCCTTGAACGAAATGTGGCGATTTTTCGCCGTATTCTTGCGGATGTGGCTGTTTACTGCCCCAGTGCTTTGATTTTGGTGGTGAGTAATCCCGTCGATATCATGACCTATGTTACCCTTAAAATCACCCATTTTCCGCCTTCTAGGGTGATTGGTTCGGGTACGGTGCTAGATTCTGCCCGTTTACGCTCTCTTTTATCCACCCAACTCCATGTAGATGCGCGTAACGTCCACGCTTATATTATCGGTGAACACGGGGATAGTGAGCTTGCTGTCTGGAGTTCGGCTAATATCGGAGGAGCAAGGTTACTCGAAGGAGATTGGCAGGATTTAAGCGCAGCCGACCAAGAAAGCTTAACAGAAATTTTTCTTCAGGTTAAAAACGCCGCCTATGAAATTATCAAACGCAAGGGTTATACTAGCTATGCGATCGGTTTAGCTACCACGGATATCGTTAAAGCAATTTTACGTTCCCAAGAAAGAATTCTCACTATTAGCACTCTCCTCGATGGTCAATACGGTCTCAAAGATGTGTGTTTAAGTATTCCCTCGGTGGTTAACGAGAAAGGAGTGATAAAAACTCTGAATCTTGCTCTTAGTCCCAGAGAAACGGAACAGTTACATAATTCGGCCAAAATTATGCGCGATTTAATCGATCAACTCAAAATTTAACTTAGGGTTGGCTGAATAAATCTAAAAACATTGTTGGCTAAGATTTTTAGATTTTTTTGCCCTGAAAAAGTGCCAGACATAAGAGCGATTGGGGGCAAAATTTTGGCACTTTTTCCCCGAAAATTAGGTAATTGTGGGGTGGACTGAAGCAAGTAGTGCTAGACTTCCCGAAAAGTCTATTTTATTGCAGCTTGTTGTTAGGAATCTACTTAAAAGAGGTTGTTTAATCTGGCTAATACGCTTTTGGTTATGATACGCGGAAAAGTTCGCTGCGATGGTGCTAAAATGGGGTGATATGCTGAAAGTTTCCAATTATCTTTACTCTCAGGAGTGTTATGGAGAAAGTTTTTGTATAATCGATATTTGGCCTGCTCACCCTTTGGTGATGCCAGTTCAGTCCACTTCTGAATAGGTATTGGAATTGATTTGAATTAACTTTTGTAGCAGTCGAGGTTCTAAGCTTTCATGGGGCAATCTTCAAGCAATCGGGAGTTTTGATGGCTAAAGCGCAAATGATTGATCATCTTAAGAAGACGTGTCAGAAGACCTTGAAGCTGTTAGAACAGTTAGGACCAATATCAAATCTAGCTGTTTTAATTGCCGCTATTACTTATCTCACTTACGGGGAGCAAAAACAGCGTAACTCCGACGTTACTCAAGCGTGGACAGTTATTACTGCCGCTTACGAGCAAAAAGGTAGCGGAGGACGAATTCAAGCCCTTGAGTTATTAAATGCCTCTCCAGGCATTCCAGGACGGCACAGATTCCCTTGGTTCTGGTTGACATGGAACCCGGAGAGTTTACAAGGCTTAGAAGCTCCGAACGCTTTTTTGCAAAATATTCAATTGCCTAATGCAGATCTCTGGCAAGCAAATCTCAAAAATGCCAACTTACGAGGGGCAAATCTTCAAAACTCTAGTTTGGAGGGAGCGAATCTTCAAAAATCTATCCTAGCAGCAGCGCATCTTCAAGGTTCTAGGTTACGTATTGCTAATCTTGCAGGAGCTGATTTGTTTAGAGCAAACTTGAGAGGTGCAAACTTGAGGGGAGCAAACCTCCATAGTGCTGGCTTGGTTGAAGCCAATCTTCAATCTTCTGACTTAGCCGGAGCAAAACTTCAAATGGCAACACTATACAGAGCTAATCTGCAAGATGCGAAATACACTGATGCAAGCACTTCACCCAAGTTGTGTGAAAGCTTATCCTTGAGTTACCCTTGCTCCACTGGTTTTCCAGAAGGATTTAATCCTGAATCAAGAGGTATGGTTAAAATAAATTGAATTGCGATCGCCGCCCTGGTAGTTAATGAAATCTAACACACCTCTTTTTTCTCTAGTCAAACTATTTTTGACTAATCTCGAATGCTAAGTCTTATCTGTAAAAACAAACATCAAAGGCAAGAAAGAAGTTCATCTGTCCTAACGTTTGCAGAAAAGGGTTTTGACCTGTTAAAAGCCTTATTTTAAAAGGGTTTTAACATTATTCAGCAAACCCTATTTAGGTTCTAGTTCTTGCTTTTCAAGTAATTTATCAATGACATTTTTCAGTTTGGTCATATCTTTTTCCCGTTTTTGCAGTCGTTTAATATCTTTCTTAAAGCGATTTTCAAAAATGGTTAATAACATTAAATTCTTAGCTGCTGATATAGTTCAACTTGATCCTTGCAAACAGTTAAGTTTTTTTGTTATTCAATATTCTGAATAGCTTGTTAAGTTTTTTGGTTAAAATCACTTATGGTATAAGTCCCTTCTGCAATTCGTCGTTCTTTTTCCGCTTCTTCTAAAAATTCAGCTAGGTGTTTTTTTAGATAGGTTGCTAGGCTATCTTGTTGTTCTTCAGAAAGCAGTGCAATTTGCTCGAAAGTTTCTTGAATTAATTTAGTCATAGGTATTGTACTCCGAAGTTCAGTTTTTGAGGAAAAAAATTAAGATATAAATACTGCCCTAACACACCAAAAAGAAAAGTTTTTGATGTGTTACCCTTGGTCAACCCACTATTTATAACAAAGCCATTTCTCCCACCACTTCCAAGCGGGTATAACTGCCGATTTTAAGGAATTTTTCCGAGAGAGATTCGGCCACATTGGGAGTAATCCAGCCTAACTGTTTGAGAATTTGCAAAGCGGCGGCATATTTAGCCCGTTTGGAACCATCTAAAGCTTTTATTGCTAATCCTAAACCTTCACCGACGCGCCCGATACATTGAATCCCTTCGGCCCCGGCTTTACTGACGATTTCCCCTTGGCTAACCTGCATTAATTCCGTATCAAAAGCCCCTTCTCCTGCTACCATGCGGGGATGATAGGTCATCGCCCGGACGATTCTTTCTAAGTCTAAACGGTTGCCAGAGGCTAACTGGGCGTAGAGATGGGCCATTTGCCCCAACTGCATTGAATAGGTGGGCGCACCGCAGTCATCGTGGGCGCTGATTAATTCATCCCCCGGCATTCCCAATAATTCGGCAATTTTGCTTAAAATTAGCTTTTGTATCTGACTAGAACGCCGCAGATAGGTATTTAACGGCCAGCCACGCTGTTGACACACTGCTAACATCCCGGCGTGTTTGCCAGAACAATTGTACTGCAAGCGACTGGGTTTGCCTTCGGGGAGGGGACATTGCAGGGCATTGGGATCGATATCGGCGCGCCAGAGAATATTAAAGACTTGACGGGCGTGTTCCACCGTGCCTTGGTGAGAACTACAGATAATGGCTAGATCCTTATCGTTGAGATCGTAGCGTTCGAGGGTGCCGGTACTGATGACAGCCAGTGCTTGAAAAGGTTTCAGGGCCGAACGAATAAAGGCGCTAGTTTCGGCGCTGCCGGCGGTGGATAATACCCGGCCGCGGTCATCGCAAATAGCGGCCTCGACATGATGAACCGATTCAATAATACCTTCCCGGAGGAGATGAATTTCTAATCGGTGGGTTGGTGAACGTTTTACCCTATTCATTCAGATTGGTGATTGGTTGCGGTTAGTGAGTGAAAAATAGCCAGAAAAGACCACTGATAGCGACAATTGCCCCTAAAATCAGGGCGGTTTTTTGTAAACGCTGGAGAATGGGCTGGATTTGATAGGAGACGATTAAACGATCGCGGGTTAAAATGGCGGCGGTTTTTGTCCAGATTTGGCCATCGTACCAGCCCGACTCTTCATAAAATACTTTCTCCGATTGCAAGCGATCATAGACGTAGATCCAGCCTAAATACAAGCGCAATAACACCAATCCTACCAAAATTGTCGAGCCAAAAATCCCCGCGCAGAAGAAGAGAAAAGGGGCCTTTTTGAGGGGAAAACTAGCGGCGGCAATCGGTCCGACAATTAACCATGTCCACAACCATAACCAGACAATTTTTTTTGTATAAGAGGCTACATCTAGCGTCGCCCAACGGAAAAACCAAGATTCTTTTAATTGTTCGTACTCGTTAACCGGTTGCTGTTCTTCCGGGACGGGACAGAAATCAAGGGAGGATTTCATGGATTCTACTCCTCTAAATGGTCGCTAGGTAGAGGAATCCGTTGAGCATGACCCCAAAATGCTTCTAAATTATAAAATTCTCGCTCTTTTGGTAAAAAGATATGGACAATGATAGCGCCATAATCCATCAGGATCCAGCTACCTTCGCTTTTTCCTTCCACTTGTCGGGGGGATTGTTGCCATTCTAGTTCCATAGCAGCTTCGATCGCATCCTCGATCGCTCGCACTTGGGTGGTAGAATAGCCGGTAATAATCAGAAAATAATCGGTTAAATAACAGATATCGGCGACTTTCAGGATGGCGATGTCCCCTGCTTTCTTGTCCTCGGCAGCGGTAACAATTGTCTCTAGAAAATTTTCGGTCTTGAGATTTTCGGCGATGGGGGTAATAATTCCAGTGGGATTGGTCATTCAGGTTGTGGTTATCCTTTGGCTGAGGTGGTTGTAAGCGAGTCTTGAGATTATGTTAATCAATGGTTTTAGTTTCTGTTGGTTGTTCTTTAACAATTTGTAACGCCCAGTTGCGCGTTAGCACGGTGCGGGGATGAATGGGACAATGGCTACTTAAAAGATATTTTAGGGAATAATCGCAGGTTTGTTGAACGCTTTTATGGAGATTTTGATAGCTGAGTTGTCGTAGGGCGTTTAATTCGGGTGTATCGCCGCGATTGGGTTCCAAGGCATCGGCAATAAAGACTATACAGCTAAGATCGCTCATATTGGGTTTACCGAGGGTATGATTGCGAATTGCTTCGAGAATTTCCTCGTCGGTAACGTTAAATTCTTTTTTGGCGACAATTGCGCTCACGTCGGCGTGGAGTAAGTGGGGATGGGATGCACAGATATTATCCACGTCTATTCCCGCCGATTCCGCCATTTTTAGCAGTTTTTTGGGCTTGAAAAATTTAGCCAGATCGTGCATTAACCCGGCTTGCCCTGCTTGGACGGTATCGAGATCGTGATGACGAGCTAAATCAATACACATGGTCTCCACACCGAGAATATGGCGCAGACGGTGTTCGTTGACGTTTTCTTTTAACCAGTCGATAACTTGCTGTCGCATCTTTTTTTGCCCTTGTGGAACCCCAAAACGATTGTAACAATTACTATACAATTTTGCCTATCGCTTCAAGGTTCGATCTTTACCAATCATCCTCGCGAGTAGCTTCTAAAACTTCTTCTTGCTGCCAATCATCCTGAAAAGGTTGTACCACTTTACCGATCGCATCGGCCACAAAAGACTTAATAAATTCTTCCTTGCGACTGAGTTGAAATTGTCTTTGTACCACTTCCGTCATACCACCGTCACCCCAGTCTTGATCCTGACGGAAATATTCAATAAAACTTTTGCCAGCAATGCGGGTTAAATAGGCGGCACTGACCCCTTGAATTGCCTTACCGACTATATAGGTAGTAAAATTTAATTGTAGGATTCTGGCTAATAATTCTACTGCTCCTTTCACTACTCCCAAACTAACTAGAGTTTTGCCTAAAGATAGAGCCAATTCCTTGCCTCGATCGCTGTTAATTTCACAGCCATAAACTTGACCAATTTCTCTGACCATTTGAGCATTAACCGCCGCCGTTGCTAACAGATCGAACACTGGTAAGGGAGTCACCGCAATCACTCCCGCACCGATCCACTGATAGCGATCGATAATTTTATCAGCTTGGCGACGACGTTGGCGATCAATAATTTTCCTAGCTTCTTCCCCCAATCTTTGGGATTGTAAGAGGATATTATCCGCCACTAAATCCTCCCCTTCGGCCCGTAAAACTGAAGCTAAACGTTTAATTAAAGCTAAAATATCCGGTTCTGGTGTGATGATTTGTCCACCGGTTAACTGTACTGGTTGGGGATTAGCGGTAACGGCAATAATATCGGCGGAAAGGATCACTCCTTTTAGCCGTTCTCGTAATTGTTTTAAAATCATTTCTCGATCTTCGTCGCTATAGAGATCGATTTTATTAAAGACTAAGAGAGAACGTTTACCAATATCAATTAAACGCAATAAAGGGCCGTATTCCGATTGTCGAATATCGTTATCGATGACAAATAAAAGTAAATCTGCTTCCGTGGCTAATTGTCGCGCTAACTGTTCCCTTTGACCTCCGGCCGCACCAATTTCGAGAATGCCGGGGGTATCGGTAATTTGAATTTCCCGATTCACACCTTTCATTTTTAAACTATAGGTTTCCCCTTTTTCCGTGGTTCCCATGGTTGCCTCCACATTGCCCACCATTTGACCGATGAGGGCGTTAATTAGGGAGGTTTTTCCCGCCGATCCCGTGCCGAAAACAATGATTTTAACTTCTTTTCTGACTAAACTTCGCTCAATTTCTTGGGAACGCTTAATAAAAACCTGTTGGGTTACTTTATCTTGAATTTGCTCCACTTGTTGCCGGATAGCTTTTAAGGTTTCCCCGGCGGCCTCGGTTTTTTCTACTGGTAATTTTAGGGGTGGACGGGAGGAAGAACGCAATCCGCGGCGACTTTTTTGCTGCTGGGGCAGCAGATAAAAGTAGTACAAAAGAACGTATATTAGCAAGCCCAGCAGTCCGATAATGAGTAAAAGCAGAATATTGGCTAAGATAGGAGCGGTAAAGGCGATCTGGATGTAAAGACGATAGATAGAGTTGACTAACCACAACATTAATCCGAAAATAAAGCTCAGACCAATGATTAAAGTGGCAAGACGGGGTAATTTCATCAGCTTTAACGGTAGGGGGTTCCTTAATCTTGATCTTAGTTCTTTGCCGGCCGATTGTCGGGAACTAGAATAGACTATTATCTATAGTCATAATTGTTTTTATTTACCTCGTTGCAAGGGTCTCCCTTGCAACGCATTTCCAGAGGATTAGGGGTCGAAGAAGGTCGTCACCGACCTCCCCTCCCATTCAGAGTTGCCTTTTGCAAGAGCGCCTCTTGCCTCGTCTCAACAAGCAATTTGAATTAGGAACAGCTTATCTAGGACTGACTGAATAAATCTAAAAACCTTGTTGGATCAGACTTTTAGGCTTTTTCCCCTCCTGAAAATGGCTAAAACCCGACGGCCGAGGCCTGCCCCCAGGAAAAACTTTTTGCCGCAAACCCCGATAGGCATCTGCAAAAATTGTCACCCAATCACAGCTTCCTTTTCGGCTGTGTACTAACAAAATAGTTCTATAACTGAAATGTCTATCTAAGTAGGTAGGCACAATTATTTGTAGGATGGGTTAGCGGTAGCGTAACCCATGCGGGCGTTGGGTTTCATGCTTCAACCCAACCTACGTTCATTTTATATTTAATTCCACCCACCTACTTATCGTTGCTAATTCAATTTCACAGAAAAAATATCAGGCAATTAAAATCATTTTTATTTGGGTAGATTTCTTAACTAGAAAAACGTTTAGTCTTGACATAATATCATGTCGAGGTTCAATGATGATCTGCGTTGCAGCTTACCTGTGACCATAAACACTTCCTTGACTAAATGAAATCACACAAGTCTTTAGATACGGGCTGTATGATAGTCGCAGTAGATAACATTATTGCGATTGCTTTCTGCTTCTAATCTATACCGTATTACTATTTGTCAAAGTGCAATAGTGATATTTTACAGCCCATCTTTTGCAAGTTTGTTATTGAACGATATCCGTTTTTTGCCCTATTACCAACTACAAATCAAAATGATCACAAACATCTCTAGACAACTAACCACTGGCGCTCTTGCTATCGCTGGCACCGTTGCCGCTCTCGGATTAGGACTTGTCGGCTCTGGTGCAGCCAACGCTGCCACTCTAACTTATAGCTTTACCAACGCCGAGCAAAGTACCGAAATCAATCAAACGAATACTTTGAGCAAATTTGATAGTAGCTTGGGGACTTTGACAGGAGTTGCATTAACACTGTCTGGTAGAGCTACGCAGAATTTCTCTGGTGTTAACACCGTTAACACTACCCAAACTGCCAGCATTACTAGTATGGCATACCTTTCTTTTACATTTAGCGATGGCATTACCATAACCAACCCCGACAATGGAGATCCCGCCTTTACTTTTTCCAGTTCTAGTGGTAGCCAAACATACTCAGCAAATCAGACGCGAAACTTCGGGCCTTACACCCCAAGTTCCTCAAAAGTGTACAATTTCCCAGCTACTGGGAATAGTGCGTTGTCTAATTTCCTCGGTGCGGCAGGAAGTACATTTAGTGTCACCTGCACCAGCATGAGTGGTCTGACGGTTATGGGTGGCGGCGGAAATATAACTGCCAGCCAAAGCACGACGGCTGGTTGCGGTGCTTCGGTTCAGTACACTTATACACCTGCATCACCTCCCCTAACCATCCCCGAACCCTCTGGTGTCCTGGGTATCTTCGCTGTTGCTGGTGTTGGCTTTTTCCTTCGTCGCAAGAGCTAGTCACTGCCATTAGAGCAAAGACAAGCGTTAAGGTTAAGCTTAACGCATTTTTTTGTGTCTAGAGAAGGGGATGGGGAAGTGGGGGAGTGGCGAGTTCGAGCATTTGTATTAAAATATCCAATACGCAATTTAAATGCAGTATACTGTTCACTTAACAATCCCACTGGTCACTGATAAGCTAAGACGCATTTAAAGTTGGGTAGGGTGCGTTAGGCAATCCCTTGTTTTTAGGGCAAAAATCAAGCTCTGAATATTGCCGTAACGCACCACAAAGAAAGGTTTTTGGTGAGTTACGCTAACGCACCCTACTGGGGAGCATCTCACTTTCTTTTCATTTCATTAACTTGACTGGTGCAAGTTGGGAATCTGGTAATGTACCGCAAGTCCTTCGTCATCGCTGTGCTTATCTAAATGGTTGCCTTTTTTAACTTTTTTATTGATCTCATTAAGCATTTCTACTTATGCCAAGGGGCAGATGCTCCCAGGTCATAACTATTCTAGACTACGGAGGTATCCGCATTACTGCCCTAATTAATAAATTGACAAACAACTTAAAATGATCACCAACATATCTAGACAACTAACCACTGGCGCTCTTGCTATCGCTGGCAGCGTTGCCGCTTTCGGCTTTGCTGGTGCTGCCCCCGTGCAGGCGCAGGCGGTGTGTTTACCACAAAGTTTCAACAATTTCAAGACCAATCCTTGCCGAAAAGGGGACAAGTTGTTTACACACATCTCCTCAACTGGCATTGGTATAAATGACCCGGCCAATTTTCTGACCATTACGGAAACCGTGCTGCCCTTGGGCGATTTGCACACCGTGACCTTCACCCCAGCTACCCCTCTGACCAGTCTAGCTGGCCCTTATGTCATAGATTACACGATCGAGATCGTTGATAACCCCAACACTCCCGACAACGAACTTTTGACGAAGATGTTCGAAGCATTCAGCGCTGGCTATACCACAACTGGCCAGACTGATTCCGGTGTCTCTCTGAACAAGACGGTTTGGTCAGATGCTTTCGGCGGGACGAGTTTGGTCGGAACCTCGGAGGCTAAAAGCCTTGATATTGGTGGCATTGGCTCTCCTGGCCTAACGGTTCCAGTTGATCCGAATATCCTGAAACTTTACGTCAGAGACACTTTCTTTGTCTCTAGTGTTAACGGATCACTTAACAGTATCACCAACGATTTCAGACAAACTACTTACATCCCCGAACCCTCTGCTATCCTCGGTGTCTTAGCCGTTGCCGGTGCTGGTGCTTTCGTTCGTCGCAAGAGCTAGTCACTGTCATTAGATTAAAGGCAAGCGTTGAGGTTAAGCTTAACGCCTTTTTTGTGTCTAGAGAAGGGGATGGGGGAGTGGGAAGTGGGGGAGTGGGGAGAAACAGTACATAACAGGGTTTTTCAGGTTGGATTGGCAGTTAATCGGTACCCTTAGAAAGGGATTTGGTGAGCTAAGACCCATTGTAGCCGCCTCTCCTTAGATTAGCTGAATCTCCCCCGCCCCCCCAACCCCCCCGACATCGGGGGGGGCCAGGAGGGGTGTTGCCTCTTGCAAGAGTGCCTCTTGCCTGATCTCAAATTGATCACTGATCACTGATCAGCCATTCCGAGGCCCTTTCACCTAAATCTAAGGCCAGACTAACCGCTTTACCGAGACGGGGACGCTCGCGAGTTTCGCGGATAAAAGCTTGGAATTGACTAAAACCCCCCCATTCGTGGAGATAATTAGCGATCGCATTGAGATGTTCCAGATATTCAGACTCGGAGAGGGGAAAAGAAGCTTGTTCGAGATATTTCCACATTACCTGGACATGAACCTTATCTTTGATGCGTCGCAGCTGGATATCGTAGGAACGACCCCATTTTTCTAGTAATAATTGCTGTAAGTCCACACCCGTCATGGTTGCTATCGCTTCTCAGATGTCAGTCAGTCAATTAATTCTAACTTACTTTTAGCTGCTGCCCCTAGGCTATCCTAAATCCGGTTATTAAAACCGGATTATCTATTGCCCCTATTGCCTATTGCAAGAGTGCCTATTGCCTGTCCTGATATATAGCCTACACTCAACGGATTTAGTATTAGTCCACCTCGCTTCGATGGGGACAAATTCCCGCAAAAAAGTTTTTTTCGGTACGGCGAGTATGTAAAATGGAATGTTGATCTTTCTTGGCCTAAACAGCATTTCATGATTTCGAGTAACGACTTTCGGAGTGGCACGACCATTGAGATAGATGGCTCTGTCTGGCGGGTGGTGGAATTCCTGCACGTCAAACCGGGTAAGGGATCGGCCTTCGTGCGAACCAAGTTAAAAAATGTTCAGACCGGCAACGTGGTAGAACGGACGTTCCGGGCGGGGGAAACCTTACCCTCAGCCACGATCGAAAAGCGGACCATGCAGCACACCTACAAAGAAGGCGATCAGTTTGTCTTCATGGACATGGAGACTTTTGAGGAAGCAACTCTCACCCCGGCACAGATGGGCGATCGAGCCAAGTATCTGAAAGAAGGAATGGAAGTCAATATTCTCTTTTGGAATGAGCAAGTGTTAGATGTGGAATTGCCCACCTCGGTAATCTTGGAAATCACCGATACGGACCCAGGAGTCAAGGGAGATACGGCCACTGGTGGCACCAAACCGGCGATCGTAGAAACGGGAGCGCAGGTGATGGTTCCCCTGTTTATTTCCATCGGTGAAAGGATTAAAGTGGACACCAGGGATGGTTCCTATCTGGGACGAGAATAATTGTGATCAGAAGCCCAGAAATGGGGCATTAGGGACGGGTTTAGGACTAAAGCCAGTGTTTCTGAGCCTGTTTCCCAAAACTTAGCCGCTAGATGGGAAAAATCGACGGTTTAGTGGGTGTGAATTTGGATTTGTTGCTTTTTATTTGCGGGGGGATTTCAGAGCGGTGACTATTGATTACAACGAAATTCGAGAACTGATCAAAACACTGGCAGCAACGGATATCAGTGAATTTAGCCTGAAAAGTACGGATTTAGAGCTAAATATCCGTAAAGGAACCGTTAATGCTGCCCTTAGTCCTCTCCCCGCTCCCTTGCCGGTGGTGACGGCCCCAGTCGCCCCTCCAGTGGTGGCCGCCAGTCCTACCCCGGCCCCAGAAACCCCCACTGCCGAACCCGTGGCCGCCGCTATTGATAAAAAATGGTTGGCGATTACCTCTCCCATGGTTGGCACTTTTTATCGCGCTCCCGCTCCCGATGAACCGTCCTTCGTGGAAAAAAACGATCGAGTTCGGGTGGGGCAAACGGTCTGTATCATCGAAGCGATGAAGTTGATGAACGAAATCGAAGCGGAAGTGGCCGGGCAAATCGTCGAAATCGCCGTCGCTAACGGTGAACCGGTAGAATTTGGCCAGACGTTAATGTGGGTTAATCCCGAATAGATAGAATGAAAGCTATCCTCATGACTGCCGTGGATGTGCTGCAGCTTCAGCAAGTCGCCACCCCGAAAATTAGTCAACCGCATCAGGTTTTAGTGGCATTAAAAGCGGCTGGTGTCAACCCTATTGATACAAAAATTCGTAAACGCGGCACTTTT
The DNA here is from genome assembly GCF_000297435.1 of Microcystis sp. T1-4. Taxonomy (GTDB): domain Bacteria; phylum Cyanobacteriota; class Cyanobacteriia; order Cyanobacteriales; family Microcystaceae; genus Microcystis. The sequence continues at coordinate 13,066 of NZ_CAIP01000038.1, forward strand.
TACCCCGAGCAAATGCCAGCCATTTTGGGCTGTGATGGGGCGGGAATTGTCGAGGCCGTTGGGGCGGCGGTGCAGGATTTTCGCCCCGGGGATGAAGTGTACTTTTGTAGCGGCGGACTGGGCAGGGCCGGCACGGGAAATTATGCTGAATATGCCCTAATCGAGGCGGATTATCTAGCCCACAAGCCGAAATCTCTTTCTTTTGCCGAGGCGGCCGCTGTACCTTTGGTTTTAATCACCGCTTGGGAGGCACTCTATGATCGCGCCCGTCTCCAGTCGGGACAAAGCGTCCTTATCCATGGCGGGGCCGGGGGTGTTGGTCATGTCGCGATTCAATTGGCGAAATTGAAGGGGGCTAAAGTTTATACGACGGTGGGAAATAGCGATAAAGAGCGTTTAGTGCGGCAATTAGGGGCAGATTACCCGATTTTATACAAACAAACCGATTTTGTCGCGGCGATACTTCAAGAAACCGCAGGGAAAGGGGTAGATATCGCTTTTGATACGGTGGGAGGGGAAACTTTTGGGCAAACCTGCCGAGCGGTGCGAGTGTACGGCGATCTGGTGACGATTTTGGAACCTACGGGCAGCTGGAAAGAAGCCCGCGATCGCAATTTGCGGATTAGTTTAGAATTAATGTTAACCCCGGCTTTGATGGGACTGCCAGAAGCGCAAAAATATCACACAGAAATTCTCAGACAAGGGGCGCGTTTAATTGACGAGAAAAAGTTAACTATTCATCTCTCCCAAACCTTCCCTTTAGCGGCAGCTATCAGCGCCCATCAATTGCTAGAAACTGGTTCGGTGACGGGGAAAATCTCCCTAATTATCGACTAGAAATCTGCCGGTCACTATTTTCTCTCATAAGCTCGGAGCTGCCTTTTTACTGAAAAAGCTCCCCACACCCTACACCCCACACCCCACACCCCACTTCCCCACACCCCACTTCCCCACTTCCCCACACCCCACACCCCTAGGGCTGTTTCATTCTCCGAATCTAATTCTTTTTTTTGCTACCTTTAATCGCTTATGAGGCAAGCAAAGCACGGCGTTTTTAAAAATTTTCAGATATATATTTCCGAGAAATCGACTAAAAACGTTGCCAGATAAGGATTTGAGAGAATGAAACGACCCTAGGGGTCGGGGGGCAAGGGGGTCAGATTCAGCTAATCTCAGGATAGACGGTTAAAATGCGTCTTAGCTTAGGCCCGCAAAAATTAAAACTTTTCTGGACTCATCCCAGCAGATTCGGTGACTGAATTACCTTTGATAAGTTTTTTATATCAAACAAGCTTTAATAATTGAGAATATTTAAATTTACATTTCGCAATATTTATGATTTTTTCAGAATTTATTGAGAATACTTCTCATTTGTTTACGAGGTTGCAATACTTCCAGCGATTATGGTATAATTTCGCAGTATGAAATGATGGGTCTTTTTGTGCTTTTTAGGCTTTTTAGCTGTCTGTTGATCCTAAAAACCCTTGCTAAATCTACACGGGTCTATTCAGCAACAGCAATAACTGGGGATTATACAGCCTTTTTTAAGCCAACCCGTTGATCAATTAATTGTGTAGTTTTGTTGCAAAGGGAAAGTTTTTTTGACAAAAAGAACAGAATATGCTGCTGGGTGATCTATATTGCTTTTATTTATTCTCCCCACACCCCACTCTCCTATAGGGGAAACTTTACCCTTACCCCTGCGTCTTTAGGCTCTAAGCAAACAAGCGCCACGCTTGCGATAGAATAGATCGGACTTAGCCTAAATGGGGTGAGCGAAAGAATGTGCGGAATTGTTGGCTATATCGGAACCCAAACAGCGATCGATATTCTCCTAGCTGGTTTGGAACGTTTGGAATATCGGGGTTATGATTCGGCAGGGATTGCCACAATTCTCGAAGGTGAATTACATCGAGTCCGCGCCCAGGGAAAACTCTACAATCTGCGGGAAAAATTAGAACAGGAAGTTAATCCCTCCCAAATTGGCATCGGTCACACCCGTTGGGCAACCCACGGCAAACCCGTAGAAAGTAATGCCCATCCCCACACCGATAATAATCAACGGGTGGCAGTGGTACAGAATGGCATTGTCGAAAATTTTCAGGCATTAAGAACAGAATTAAAGGAAAAAGGCTGTATATTTGACTCGGAAACCGACACAGAAGTTATTCCCCATCTAATCGCCAGTTATCTACCCAAACCTACCGATGAAGAAGACTTGGGGGTGAGTCCTTTCCTCAAGGCAGTTTTAAGGGCAATTCAACGTTTAGAGGGAGCCTTTGCCCTAGGGGTGATTAGTCCCGATTATCCCGATGAATTGATTGTCGTGCGGCAACACGCCCCTTTAATCATCGGTTTCGGTCAAGGGGAGTTTTTCTGTGCCTCCGATGTCAGTGCTTTAGTTCCCCATACCCGGGCGGTGCTGTCCTTGGATAATGGCGAAATCGCTCGGTTAACACCCTTGGGAGTAGAAATTTATAATTTTGAGGGGAAAAGAGTCCGTAAAAACCCCAGAGTTCTCGATTGGAGTCCGACCACCGTAGAAAAACAGGGTTATCGTCACTTCATGCTCAAGGAAATCTACGAGCAACCGGGAGTGGTGCGCGACTGTTTAGGGACCTATCTGCATCCCCATTGGAATGCACAAAATGGGGATAATGTCAACCCGATAAATCTTAATTTTTCTGAGGAAATTTACGAAAATTTAGAACATATTCAGATTTTAGCCTGTGGAACCAGTTGGCACGCCAGTTTAGTCGGGAAATACTTGATTGAGCAGTTGGCAGGTATTCCCACAAGGGTACAGTACGCCTCGGAATTTCGCTATGCCCCCACCCCCCTGATGCCCAATACTTTAACCATCGGGGTGACACAATCTGGGGAAACAGCCGACACTTTAGCGGCGTTGGAAACAGAAAAACAGCGTCGTTTAGGGTTAGGAAAAAAATATCAGGCCCGGATTATCGGGATTACTAATCGCCCCGAAAGTACCCTAGCACAAATGGTCGATCAGATTATTAATACCCAAGCGGGGATCGAAATCGGGGTGGCGGCAACTAAGAGTTTTACCGCCCAGTTATTGGGTTTTTATCTCTTAGCTTTGGATTTGTCCTATCGTCGTCAAACTCTGTCTTTAGAGAGAATCGAGCAAATTATTAATGAAATGCGATCGCTGCCAAGATCGATCGAAACTGTCTTAGAAAAACAGGAAAAAGCGATCGAAGAATTAGCCCATGAATTTAATGACACCCAGGACTTTATTTTCCTGGGACGGGGGATTAATTTCCCCATTGCCTTGGAAGGGGCCTTAAAACTCAAAGAAATCAGTTATATTCATGCGGAAGGCTATCCCGCTGGAGAAATGAAACACGGACCGATTGCGCTTTTAGATGCAAAAGTTCCCGTAGTGGCGATTGCGATGCCGGGGATAGTTTATGATAAGGTTCTCTCCAATGCACAGGAAGCAAAAGCCAGGGATGCGCGGTTATTGGGAGTAGTTGCCGACAGCGATACGGAAGCACCGAAAGTCTTTAATGATTTGTTGTATGTGCCGGAAGTTGAGGAATTATTATCGCCAATTTTAACAGTAATTCCCCTACAATTGCTCTCCTATCATATCGCGGCCCGTCGTGGTTTAGACGTGGATCAGCCGCGCAATTTAGCCAAAAGTGTCACGGTGGAATAGGGTTCATCGGGTTAAAAGTGTGGTTTAAAGGTCTATTAGCACTGAATCGGAACCTATGAATCTTCATGCAACTTCTCAGAATGGGGTTTTAATTCGTCTGACAGAGGAGAGATGGAAACACATTATCAGTGGACATAGTGAATTAGTATCGTATCAAGCGGAGATATTGGAAACCATCCGCTATCCTGAGAAAATCCTAGTAGGAAACCAGCAGGAATTGTTGGCAGTTAAACAAATAGTTTCTGGAAAATATCTAATCGTTGTTTATCGAGAATTATTAGATGGGGGATTTATTATTACTGCTTATTTAACCCGTCGTCTTCGTGAATTAACCAAGAGGAAACAAATATGGCCATAACTAGCATTAATATTCAATCCTATCTTAACTTCGCCAAGATGATTCACGCTCTGCCTCAGCAAGATTTTTGGACAGCTTATGATGCAAAAGCAGATGTTTTGTATATTAATTTTCATCAACCATCTTTACCGGCGGATGATAGCGAGTTAACAGATAATGATGTGATTATTCGTTATCAAGGGGATAAAATCATTGGTTTAAGTATTCTCAATGTTAGTAAAATCCAATGATGCTATAAGTAGGGTTTGCGGCAAAAAGTTTTTCGTGGGGACAGGGTGTGGGGTGTAGGGTTTTACTGGTTTTGAGGTGGCCAATTACCGAATTTTCAGGGAAAAAGTGCCTAAATTTTCCCCCCGATCACTCCCAGACCCGGAACTTTTTGATTTCAAAAAAGCCTAAAGATATTATCCAACAAGGTTTTTAGATTTATTCAGCAAACCCTATATAGGAGCGATCAATCTTTGTGTCCTTTGTGTCTTTGTGGTTCGTTCCACCCCCTAGCCAGTTTTAAGTAGGTAGGTGTTAAAAGTTGTCAGACCCCCTCAGTATTTTCAAGATGTGCGCGAAGAAGCGCGTCAGGAAGGTCGTCAGGAAGGCAGACTAAACAAAGCACTAGAGGCGGTCCCCCGTTTGTTGGCATTAGGGTTAAGTGTTGAGCAAGTCGCATCCGCCTTAGAGTTAGAAG
>NZ_CAIP01000037.1 GCF_000297435.1 Microcystis sp. T1-4
TTATCACACCATTTTAGCACCATCGCCGGAACTTTTCCGCGTATCATAACTAAAAGCGTATTAGCCAGAGCATATCCCTAACAACAAGCTGAAATAAAATAGACTTTTCGGGAAGTCTAGGACTAATTGCTTCAGTCCACCCCACAATTACCTAATTTTCGGGGAAAAAGTGCCAAAATTTTGCCCTCGATCGCTCTTATGTCTGGCACTTTTTGAGGGCAAAAAAATCTAAAAATCTTAGCCAACAAGGTTTTTAGATTTATTCAGCAAGCCCTAGATAGGGAAAAAAGACAATCTGTAATCTTTGATCCAGAAGAAATTGTTATTGCCGCTACAAGTAATCTTGAGGTGCGGTAACAATGCCTAAAATAGAGACAAAAAAGTTATTAGTGGAAGGTGCGGAGGAATTGAGAGTTATTCCCCAGTTAATGGCAGCAAATGGAGTTACTTGGAATAGAGGGGAAGAGCCATTGAATATCATAAATTGTGATGGTGTTGAAAATTTACTAAAACCTAAATACATCTCTACACAACTAAAAACTCCTAACGGACTAACTCATTTAGGAATTATTATAGATGCAGACGAAGAACCTGATAATCGTTAGAAAAGTTTATATAATACCTGTTCACCAAATATACCTAACTTACCTCAAAATTTACCAGCAGCGGGATTAATTATAACTCTAGAATCGGCGATAAAATTCGGTGTGTGGATGATGCCTGACAATCAATCTAGAGGAATGTTAGAGACTTTTTTAGCCTATTTAGTTCCCGATAATAATCTTTGGCAATATACACAAAACAAGGTGATAGAAGCAAAACAACAAGGGGCAACCTATAGGGATTATCATCGAGATAAGGCTAATATTCATACCTATTTAGCTTGGCAAGATCCGCCGGGGAAACAACTTCACGATGCAGTCAAACAAAAAATACTTAATCGCTCCCATCCCCAATCGGCAATTTTTTTGAGATGGTTACAGGAGTTATACGAGATTTGAACCCACTATAGAGCCAGATGGCAATGACAGCCCCATAATATTTCTCTGTCTTGCATAATTAATTTTTCATGGTTCAAAAACAGCAAAAATAAGGATTAAATGAGATAAAATTTGTAAATAGACCATTTAATTGATTGTTATTCATTCTTAATTCTCCTGACTACTGACTACTGGCTACTGACTCCTAACCCCAACAACAATTTTTGATTTTTACAAGAGGTCTAATCTCTAAAAGTGCATTGTTAAAGTATGATAGTTAAAGAGTATCGGTACAGACCCCTATGAACCCCCTCATCGCTCGTCTGAATTTTGTTTCTCCTAGTCCCGATGATGTCCGCAAGGCCAGGGATAAAGGACAAAGTTTAAGTGCCGCTAATCTCGAAGGGATCGATTTAAGTCAAATGGACTTGAAAAACGCCGATTTTACGGGGGCAATCCTCTTGGGGGCCGATTTAGCTGGGGCTAATCTCACCGGGGCGAATTTAGAGGCTGCGGATCTACGCCGGGCCAATCTGCGCGGTAGCGATCTCCGGGGGGCCAATTTACGAGACACTTTACTATATCGCGCCATCCTCTGTGGAGCTAATTTGCAGGGTGCTGACTTAACTGGTGCGAAAATTTCCCTCTCTGTCTACGACGGGACAACCAGCTGGCCAGAAGGCTATGATTATAAAAATTCGGGAGCAATCGGGCCAAAAGCCAATTTAACCGGTGCTTATCTCAATAATGCTAATCTTAGATTTGCCGACCTCAGTGGTGCTAATCTCCGGGGAGCTTATTTAAGCGGGGCCGACCTAACCGGAGCAAATCTGGCAGCTGCGGCCTTAAGCGGAGCTAACTTGCAAAGAGCGTCCTTAACCGGGGCCTTTTTGCGGGACGCTCGTTTAGTTGGGGTCGAGTTACAGTTTGCGGATCTGCGAGGTGCGGACTTAACCGGTGCAATTCTAGAACAGATCCAGAATTTAGAAGGAGCCGATTTCAGTCAGGTGGAAGGATTGAGCGATTTAGAACGCTCTTATCTCTGTGGTCGTTCCTCCCGGGAGTTAGGAACTTGGAACCCCTACACCCGCTCCAATACTGGCCAGAGTTTAGGTTGTTTACCGCGTTAGAGTTGGCCTCTTTGACCGACCACCGACTCCCCAATCGGCTCTGAAATCGGCAAGTCCAAAAATAATTAAGCCCCATGTAGAATGGGGGTTACTGGACAATTTAGCGGCTTTTCTCCTCAAGACTTAAATTAATCGTGCCGCGGGGGTTTATTGGTCGCAGAACCCGCCGGAGCGACCTTGGAGGTGGGGGGGATACCTTTGAGGGAAATGAGCGTATTCATCACCGTTTTTGCCACGGGAGCGGCAACAGTGGAACCAAAAGTATTCGCCCCCTTGGGTTCATCCACCACCACCAAAACCACATAACGGGGCGATTCGATCGGTAAAATTGCGACAAAACTGGTAATTTTGGCGTTAGGTAGATAACCCCCCGTCGGACTAGCTTTTTGTGCTGTTCCCGTTTTGCCTCCGATGCGATAACCGGGGATTTGGGCTGCTTCCCCTGTCCCCTTGCTGACGACGGTTTCCATCATTTCCACCACTTGCCTGGCCACGGTGGGAGAAAAGACTTTTTTGCTGGGATAATCGGGCTGCCAGTGCAAACGGCCGCGGTCGTCGGCTAATCCTTTGATCACATGGGGAGTCACCAGGGTGCCACCATTGGCCAGCGCACCGTGCAATTGTACTAATTTTAAGGGCGTTAGGGATAAACCTTGACCAAAGGAAGCGGTGGCCGATTCAATGGCATTATCCAGAAATTCTCGTTCGGGTTTGAGATATCCTGCCACTTCTCCGGGTAAATCTACGCCAACCCTTTGATTTATTTCCAATCCTAATAAACTTTTATAGAAATCAACTCGCCCCATTTTTTGGGCAATTTGCACCATGGCCACGTTACTAGAGGTTTGCAGAACTCGGGCCATATCTAGCGCCCCATAACCCTGTTTAGAGGCATTTTTAATCGTCCAGGGACCGACGGTAATTGCCCCCGGATCATTGACTACCGTATTAGCTTTAATGGACCCCGCTTCCATGGCCAAGGCGACAATAATTGGTTTAAAAGTTGACCCCGGTTCGTACTGATCGGCTACGGTCCAATTTTTAAATAGGGCTACATTGGCTTTATAGTATTCATTGGGGTTAAAAGTTGGCTCACAAACTAGGGCTAAAAGAGAACCATCAAGGGAGTCCATGACGATGACAGCCCCTCGTTTGGCATTAAATTTTTTTAGCTGTTCTCGTAGGGCGGTGCGAGCGGCTCTTTGTAGTTTTAAATCGAGGGTTACTTCTAACTGTAATTCATCAAACTGAAAGATACCATCAGGAACAAAAGCTGGTAAAATTCGCCCGTCTCCCATGCGTCTTGTATTGACAGAAAAAGGATCTCTTTCTAATAACTGACTGGAACCTCTCTCTAATCCTGCCTGGCCACGATGTTCTTTATCTACATAGCCAATCACGTCGGCAGCCACATCGTCTTGGGGATAATAACGAGCGTATTTTTCCTCTAATTCTACACCGTCAAGAGATAATTGTTTTAAGCCCCTAGCCACGGATTCGGTTAATTGATTGGCTAAACGAATTCCTGTTTCTTTTTCTTTAAATCTTTGAATTAGTTGATTCGTGGGAATATTTAATAAAGGAGCTAATTTATCAGCCACTTCTGCCGGCGGAATAGCAAACAGTTTTGGGTGTACATAAAGAGTATAAATTAAGCGATCGGTCGCCAAAACATTACCATTACTATCGACGATCGCCCGTCGGGGAATATAGGGTCTAATACTGGTAGTTTGCTGTTGTCTGGCTCTTTTTTGCAATCCCTGTGCTTGGACTATTTGTAATTGGTACAGTCGCCAAGCTAACCCGACAATACCCATGACTAAAATCAACCACACCGCCACCAATCGCCCGTTACCCAAAGGCAAATTTTTTAACTGTTTTTGCCGTTTTTTGGCGTTTAAATAGGACTTTCTGTCCCGGATTCTGCCGGAGGGTGATCGAGTTTCTTTGCTTCTAAATCGCGGTCTTTTTGTGTCAGTCATGAGCAGTATCTTTCAGTGATCAGTGAGCAGTAAGCAGTAACCAGTGAGCAGTGATCAGTAACCAGTAATCAGTGAAAAGACAGTAGGAAACTCCTATTTAATACTGCACACTTAAAAACTCACATCTGATAACTGTTAACTTACCCACTGATAACTGATAACTGATAACTGTTAATAGGCACTTCTGGGCCGAGAAATGACGGTAGATTGGGATTGAGAAGCGGGGGACGGTTTCAGATTCGGGGCAGATTTACGCTGTAAAAAGATAGTTTGGAAGGGTTGGGGATGAGTTAATCCCGTTTCGGGTTTTTCTGCTTGTTGAGCTAGTTGATGTTTAAGGGTTTCATTGGTGGCCAAAAGATGGCGCTCGTGACGTTGCAGTGTTTCCAGTTTACCAAATTCTTTGTCCCAAACCTTGGGAATATATACCGTCCAAGCATATATTCCCAGAGTCGAACCCAACAGACAAAAAGTAATCACGGCCACTATTCTTTCTAGGAGGCAAAGGGAACGTAATTGACGCGAGGCTAATTGTTTTTGTGTCGGGGCCACGGGAACTCTCACCACCGATTTAGTTGTCGGTTTGACCGTTGGGGTCGCCTGATTTACTGGTGACTGGGGACGGTGTTGACTGCCTTGGCTTTTTTGGCGAGAAACGGGAACGGGAATATAGGACTTATGGGCAGCAGACATGATTTTCTCTCAATATTTCTAGCTAGTTGTCGTTGTCAAAAATTAAGTTTCTAAAATTAGGAGTCGGTCATCAGGAGTCAGTAGGAAATATTTAATTGATCACTGTTGCCTTTTTTCCTTTTTACCTTAAAATCACTGTTCTAGCTCTAGACGTAAACGATATAAAATAGTTTGCGGATGAACTTGAGCGAGAATTTGATTAATCACCGTACTCGGTCCGGATGCCCCCCAACTACAACCGCGTTCTAGATAGATTTTAGCGGCTTTCCCGATTATATAGGTTCCATAAGCAGCAATTGCACCCTGTAGGAGAGCGGTGCTACCGTAGAGGGTTAAAGAGGTGGGATTTTCAAAAATACTCGTCGCTGCCGCTGCCGTTTTGCCCAAACCGATAATCACACTGCCGAGGATTTCCCCCACCAGCAACCCCCCACTACTCAAAAGTAGCGTCCGCCAGAGTTGACCAGCTTGGTGACTGGTAATTGGCAAGCCGTACAAACGAGCTAAAGCCCGAACTAGAGTCAAATCGACGATTGAAGCCCCTAGTAGGTCTAAAATAGCGATCGGATTGGCCGCAATCGCTAAAGCCTTATATTTCGCGTATTGCCAGATAATTTCCTCCGCTTGACTGTCCCGGAGTTCCAGGGTTTTTCTAGCGATATTTTCCTCCGCTTCTTGCCCTTGCACTAAAGCATTGAGGGCTAACAGCGATCGCCCTTCCCGATTTAAAATCGTTAAGAGTTTATCTTGCAGCTCCTCAATTTGGGGGGGAGGGGTTTCCCACTCAGTCACCACGCGCCCATCGGGGTATTCCACCCGGACGGGAATCGGTTGCGGTTCGGCGGCTACCATAACTATCTCATCGCTAGTTAACAAATCTTCTAACGTTTTTTCGTCCCGATTGGTTCCTAATCTCTGTAACTGCTGAAAAATCTGACGGCGATCAGCCTCCGGATAGAGATCAATCTTATTAAACACCAAAATAATCGGTTTTTTAGCCTGGCGCAATTCTCCTAAGGCCTCGTATTCGGTGCGGGTAATATCCCCCGCAACGATAAATAAAATCAAATCGGCACTTTTAGCGACTTCTCTGGCCATATTCGCCCGTGCTTCCCCTTCAATCTCATCCAATCCGGGGGTATCGATTAATTCTATCTGAATTTTACCCGTGGCTGGTATCCAACGTACCGATCGCGGCCAGCGTGTCACCCCGTGCAGGGGTCCAGTTGTCAGGACTTTTTGACCGACTAAAGCATTTACCACCGAGGATTTACCGCGACTGACTAACCCGAAGGCTGCCACCCGAATCACCGTTTCATCCAGTTTATCCAAGGCCGATTTTAAGGACTGCAAATCCTCTTTAACGGCGGCCTGAAGTTGGGGATCGGGGGGATAATTCCAATGGCGGCGAAAACTGGCATACCAAGTTAAGGCCTGTTGTAAACTAGCTTTAGCCTGATTGTAATGAGTTTCCTGGAGGGATGGGGTCTTGGTCACGGTTGATTTTTTAACTGTTTATTGATGCTGCTGCCTTTATTGTAGAGTTTCGGGGCGGTAACTGAGATGAGGTTATCTGGGGTTAGGGGAAGACTTTTCAGTGATCAGTGAACAGTAACCAGTAATCAGTGAAAAGAAACTAGGGAAGTTTTCCACTAAAACCCCAACACCTAACATCCTACTCCGCCAATCCCAATTGCCCCAATAGCTGAAGGATAGTTTTTCCGGTTACGGGATCTCGCCAATCGGGGGCAATTTCTGCCAGGGGAAGCAGCACGAAGGCCCGTTCTCGGCAGCGGGGATGGGGTATCTGTAATTCGGGTGTTTCTAAGATCAGGTCATCATAAAATATTAAGTCTAAATCGAGGGTACGCGGTCCCCATCTTTCCCGTCGGACTCTCCCGAATAACCGCTCGATTTCTAATAACTTATGCAGTAAATCTAGGGGCGATAAATCCACTTGCACAATGGCGCCACCGTTGAGATAATCTGGCTGAGGCGGCCCGACGGCCGCGGTTTGATACCATTGGGAATGAGCTTCTAGTTTAATTCCTTTGACTCGCTCTAATTCCCCTAAAGCTTGCCCTAAAATTGTCGCCGAATCCCCTAAATTACTACCAAGAGCGATCGCTGCCCGCTTCATCCACATCCTTCCTCAACAATAATCTCGGCTAATTCCCCCGTCGCTCCCAAAGATTTACCTAAAAACATATTGACATTTGGATGCTTTTGTGATAGTTCAAAAACTTGGGCTTCGATCGCGTCCGTAATTGCACCAGCAAAGAGGAAATAGGGCAGTATAGCGATTTTTTGGCTACCTTGAGCGATTAAACTCTCGATTTGTTGGCATAAACTCGGTTCTATCGACCAATAAGCTGTAATTGCTCCAGAAAACGCCGCTAGATTTTCCACTTCCCGATTACCGCCGGGGCGACGACTACCGTGGGACAGTAAAATGCGATCTTGGGGGCTTAAATCGGCAAATTGTCGGGATAACAGCGATTGTATGCCCTGATAACTGCCTAAATGGGGCTTTAACTCTAGCTTAATCGGCGATCGCACTTTAGCCACGGCTGCGGGAATATCTTCTTTAACGTGAACCCCCGACAGGAGAAACAGGGGGACAATCTGCAATCGGTTACATCCTTGGCTTTGTGCTTGTTGGGCAAAAGCTTCTATTTGTTGATGGAGCGGTGTTATCGCTAATTCTAGGGCGGCAGTCCCTACTAATACCCGATTATCTGCTTCTAGAACCGCTATAGATGGGCTAAACTCCGATTTACTTGCCAATCTTTCGGTGGGTTGACTGATTTTTTCCCGAACTAAGGCTGCTAATTGCGTCACCGCCATGGCTGGACGCGGATCGCGACTACCGTGGAAAACCAATAAGTAGGCTGAGGAGGTCTTCAAAGAAATCTTGCCAAAATAGTTTAGTTTTTAGCCTAATACATTTTCTCTCCCTTTAGGCATCAATGCCCCTGATATTCTCAATTTAGCTGGTAAGGGGGAAAACGTCCCCATTGGTGGGAAGTGCTACCATTTTACGGGATGTAAAGTGTGAGCAAATCAGCCCGCCGGCTTGAGTTAGCCTAGATATTGAGGTATAACCTAATTAATCGCCCAACTTAGTCAACGAGGCAGTTAACGTGAAAGTGGAAACAGACAGTAAACAATTACCCTCCTACGAACAACCACCCTTGATAGAAGTGGTAAAATTACCTACAGCTTTATCATCAGAATCCTGCTCAATAGACTCAGCAGAAGATAATGATGATGAACTGGATTGTAGAGGAGTTTTTGTAGTTTCTCATCAACCGAAAATCTTATTTTCTGAAGAAGTGAATATTAAATCTCAGGAAACACCCACTTGGAAACCTTGTGTTGTAATTGATAATTATCGACTCGAAGATGATAACTAATGACCTTTGGTATGAGGCGGTAGATGCAAATGTTGAGTTGACCCAAGGGGATATTATTCTTAATTGTCCTGTGGTTCGTTGGGCTTCTAAACCTGTTGAGGTAAGCAATAAAACAGAAATTGAAACACTTCGATCCTTAGTGGAAGTAGCTGAGATTGATGTGGTTGTCATTACTCAAGGCTGCGACTTAGAAAACAAGAAAGTCAACAATGTCATCCTTTGCCCTCACTTTGCTCTCAGCCAATATCAAGAAAATTGGGAACAGGCCATGAACAATATGAAACAAAATCCTACGGCCAAGGCGTGGGGGAGATATTGTGATGATATTAAAAATGGTTATATATGGAATCTTTCTATGCTCAACGAAGGAGAAATCGGCGACCTAAAATTAACTCATCGAATAGTTGATTTTCATGATGTGTACACTTTACCGAGAACTTTTTTGGAATCCTTCTTGCAAAATAAACAGGAACCTCGACTTCGTTTACGTCCTCCCTATCGTGAACATTTATCTCAAGCTTTCGCTAGATTTTTTATGCGAGTTGGTTTACCTACAGGAGTAAAAAAAGTCTGGTAATAGATAAATCACCTTAACTTTTACCAATAACTACCTATAGGGAAAAATTGGTTTTTTGACGATTCGATAAATCCTATGGTTTCCTATCCACAGTTCTAGCTTTGTAGGCGATTTGGTTCACTTGATAACGAATTATTGCGATCGCTTGCCATTAACTAATTTTCAGCGATAATCTAAAGTCAGAGTCCATCGGGAGATAAGATCATGAACCTTCGTCTAGTTCTATTTTCAGGCCTAGTCACCGCTTTAGTCGGAGCAGGTATCGGTTATGGCATTAGCCGCATTGAACGCAATCCCAGCCAAGTCAACTATAAAAATCCCTATAACTATCAAATCATCTATAGACGTTATTTTGCCGGTGCTGGGGCAGCCTTGGGCTTCTGTGTGGGTGCGGGTTTGCAAATGGTCAAAGAACTCAAAGAAGAAAGAGATAGAGAAATGGGCATCCTAGATGATGGCTCAGAATTCTAGTCTTTTGGGGCTAATTCCTCAAGAATGATGAATTGAACGTGATTAATCGCTAAATCGCCGATGGGAACTTGGGTTTTTAACACCGGTTGTCCTTCACTGAGCATTCGTTCAAAGGGGATATCTTTGGCAATTTCCGTATGATACCAAGCTAAACCCATAAAGAAACGATTGGGATAGGGACCGCCTTCAAAAATATCATCGGGATTGGACTCCATGGGAACCCAACCGATAGAGGGCAGATAAAATTCCATCCAGACGTGATTGTAATCCGGTTCGAGGGGTAAATTACGTTCGAGGGGATGGGGTGGGCATTTATAGCGTCCTACCGTGCGACAGGCAATACCATTGAGACGACACAAAGCCAATAATAAACCCACATATTCCCCACAGGAACCGACTCCGCGCCGCAGGGCAATATCGGGGGTGTCGATGTGGGGTTTGATGCCGTAGGAAAGCTGATCATAGACGTAGTTACGAATACTATAAACTTTTCTGAGTAGATTGGTTTCCCGACCAGTCGCTTCTTCGGCAGCATTGAGGATAATTTCTGTATTCATGGCCAGGTCATCATTATCGATCAAATAGCGATCGGGAAAATCGGCGGGTAAGTCGGGTAAATCTTCGCAATCTTTGGGAGTAATTTGGTATTTAATTCCCCACACTTCTAATAGTACTTTCCAACCAAAAATATGACGTTGTTTGGCGGTTATTTGCTCGAACTTAAATACTGCCACCCGCTGCCCGTCCTCAATTTCTTCAATAAAAGGCAATCCCACCGCTTCGACGCTGCGAATTTTTTGCCGCGGTGTTTCTAAGGGTAAAGCGATGCGCCATTCCACATTTTTGAGTTCGACATTATAGAGAGGTTCCAATTCCTCGACGTAGGATAATTCAATCAGATAACCGTTAGAAAGGGTGTATTTTTTAGCGGGATCGTAGTGAAAATATAGAGGATGGACAAAAGTCCGCGGACGATAACTAAGTTCGTAAACCTGTTCGGAATTGGGATTATCGCGGATATAGGGTTCCTGAAAAGCATAGGCCACATATAGAATATCCTTGCCACTGTTAGCATCGCGATAAAATGCTAATCCCGTCGGCGACTCAAAAGGAGTTATCATGCTAAAAAGCTGTTCTCCCGTGGCGCGATCGAGACAGTAAACCGTTTGTTCTAGGGTATCCGTTAGCCAAAGTTCTTCCCCGCGAATGGTGATATTTTCGATGCCGATACCAGGCGCGTACAAACGAGTAATTTCCTGTCCCGATTGGCGATCAAATATAAAGATTTGTCCAGAACGTTGACAAGTGACATAAATTGTGTTACCAGTTACGGCGACTCCGTTAGCGGTGTAGGGAAGACGGGTAAAAAATTTCGGGGTAAAATCTTCGAGAGTGCAGCAGTAGAGATTTTCGCGAGTGGTAAACCAGAGGTGATTTTGATCATCGATTGCCAATCCCGTCGTCCCGACGAATTCTTGCCAGCGATGGGAATTAAGTACGGTTGTATGACCAGTATCGAGGGCAATTTGGTATAAATAGCCGTTTTTTGCGTCGATAGCGATTAATTTGTTATCTTGAAATACAATTCCGTGCAGGGCCGTGGCGCTAATCGGGCGAATCGTTTGACGATGGGAGGGAAGACTGGCAGGATCGAAAATCATAGGAGGAAGCGAAAAGGGAGAGCGTTTTTGAGTCAATAAAACAGCAATTCTTCCCACGATAGCAAATTTTATCGCCCTTGAATGGGCTCTCCCAGCTTTGGTGGGTAAAATGTATTCTAAGATACATTTCTCAAGAGCGAGGGGGTGGAACGAACCACAAAGACACAAAGGACACAAAGATCGACCGATCCTATGTCAATTAAACTTATCACACAGAACCTAGAAGAGCCTTGAATGCTCGTAATGAACTCCAATTCTGAAAAAAATGTCAAGAATTGTCACCTATAGTCCCTCTCATACCCTTGTACCTACCTACGAGTGTTTCAATCGTTGCAGTTATTGTAATTTTCGCAGGGATTTAGGCACTGATGGCTGGTTAAGTTTGGAAAAAGCCAAAGAGATTTTAACTGCTTTGCAGGGTTCGGAAATTACGGAAATTTTAATTCTTAGCGGGGAAGTTCATCCTTTAGCAGCCAATCGAGAGTTATGGTTTCGGCATATTTATAATTTGGGAGAATTGGCTTTAAATATGGGTTTTTATCCCCATACCAATGCAGGTATTTTAACTTTTGCCGAGATGGAAAAACTGAAAAATGTCAATCTATCTATGGGTATAATGTTAGAACAAATGACAGTGACTTTATTAAATACTGTCCATCGTCATGCCCCTAGTAAAGTGCCATCCCTGCGCTTAGAACAGTTACAATGGGCGGGAGAATTAGGAATTCCTTTTACCACGGGGTTATTATTAGGAATTGGTGAAACAGAATGCGATCGCTTAGTAACCTTAGAAACTATTGCCGCTATTCATCAACGTTGGGGACATATTCAAGAAGTGATCCTACAACCCTATAATCCGGGCAAAAGGGAACGGTGGCAAAATAATCCTTTTGATCTGCAAAAATTACCCGCTCTAGTTAGACAAGCTAGGGAAATTTTGCCCACAGATATTGTCATTCAAATTCCCCCGAATCTAGTACCCGATCCTCTTTTTCTCTTGGATTGTTTAGCGGCAGGAGCGCGGGATTTAGGCGGTATTGGCATTATCGATGAAGTTAATCCCGATTACCTCCATTTACACCCCGATAAATTAAAGGAATTTTTAGCAGTTTATGGCTGGGAATTAAAGCCACGCCTACCGGTTTATCAGTAAACATTAATCAGGGAAAAGATAGCACTGTTAATGCCATTGAACACTCCTTACTTAATACCCCTTAATTGATTATTATTCATTCTTAATTCTCCTAACGACCGACGACCGAGGCTGCATCTCATTTTTGTAAATCTACCAATTGGGATTTTTACGGGGAAACTCTCGGCTAAGATTGGGCATTACTTCCGAATTTTATCACTCAATCCAA
>NZ_CAIP01000036.1 GCF_000297435.1 Microcystis sp. T1-4
TCCCTTTTAATTGAGCTTTATAGGTTAACATTTCTATTAATCTATTATGGAGAATATTGACCAATTGTTGATTATTACTTTTTCCTAGATTAAGAGATTGTTTCATCCGCTCATTATGCCCAATTATTAACGTCCCTATTTGAGGTCGAATACACCAATCTATTACTCTTTTACTGGCTGTGTGTAGATAATTTTCTACTCGACAGTTTCGTTTATGGGTTAGGAATAGCAATCTCTTAGATGAGGGTTGATTATTTCTGGTTTTCAGTTGAGTTTGTAAGCGGGAACTTCGATGGTGGGGCCGCTCATGGGTTAGACTCCTAATTAATTGGTGCGCTCACCAATGATTGTAAATTGTAGAGTGCGTGTTTGCGGTTAGTAATTCGGTCAAAAAAATAAAACTAACAATCCAGGCACCAAGCGCCAATTCTATGATTAATTCTACCAAATCCGTTTTTCATAGTGTGATTAACTCCTAATCGAACTTTAAAAACCCGCTTCCCACTTCCCACTCTCCTATACTTGTTAAACAGCATTTAGGACCATGACCATCCCTAAATATTTGCTCCGATTTTTTATAGTAAGGTTATACTATTAAGGAAGCAAAGACGAAATTCTAGGGTTAAGCAATGGTTAGACAACTCGACGACAGCCCGAAAACCACAATCGTCTATCCCGATAGCGACGGTAAACCGATGGCCGACAATACAAGACAATTTCGCTGGATTACGACGATAAAAGCGAATTTAGACTGGTTATTTGCCAATAATGCCGATGTTTTCGTCGCCGGTGATTTACTCTGGTATCCCGTGGAGGGAGATAATAAGACTCGACAAGCACCCGATGTCATGGTAGCTTTTGGCAGACCGAAAGGGGAAAGGGGTTCCTATCAACAGTGGAAAGAAGAAAATATCCCCCCGCAAGTGGTTTTTGAAATTCTCTCTCCGGGTAATACCCAAACGGAAATGACCAGAAAACTACTGTTTTATGACCGTTATGGTGTGGAAGAATACTACATTTATAATCCCGATAAAAATGATTTAGGTGGCTGTATTCGTCGGGAAAATCGGCTCGAAAGTCTGGAAAATCTCGATAATTGGGTAAGTCCTCGCTTGGGCATCCGTTTTCAATTGGCCCAACCAGAGTTAATCTTGTATTATCCCGATGGTCAACCTTTCACCAGTTACAACCAAGAACGGCAACGGGCCGAAACGGAACGACAACGGGCCGAAACGGAACGACAACGGGCCGAAGCGGAAAGTCAACGGGCCGAGGCAGAAAGTCAACGGGCCGAAGCGGAACGACAACGGTCCGAACGATTGGCGGCAAAACTGCGGGAGTTAAATATTAATCCCGAAGAAACTTAAAAAAAATTATTGATCTACTCAATCGATCGAGATAGTCTCGCTACAATGAAAGTAGATAAATATCAAGTCCTCTAGCTAGAGTCGGAACAGTAAGCCCAGAAAAAATGCGCTAGGGCAGGGTTGACTAAATCGACGAAGCAATCGCTAAATAGGGGTAATTTCCGTCCACTTCTCCCCAATCCTGAACAGGAGAGGCAGAACCGAAGAATTTCTATAAAATTTCGGTAAGGGTGGAAAGATCAAGTAAGTTAGCGTTAGGGCTTAATCTTCGCCACGGAAAGTTAGAACTATGACAGTTTGTGAATATCGGCCAGGTTTAGAAGGAATTCCCGCCGCCCAATCGAGTATCAGCTTTGTGGATGGGCAAAAGGGAATCTTAGAGTATCGGGGCATTCGGATTGAGGAACTCGCCGAAAAAAGTACCTTCCTCGAAACCGCCTATCTCCTTATCTGGGGTGTTCTGCCCACGGGGGCGGAACTGGAAGAATTTGCCGATGAAATCCGTTATCATCGACGCATCAAGTACCGTATCGAAGACATGATGAAATGCTTCCCCGAAAAAGGCCATCCCATGGATGCGCTACAAACTTCGGCGGCGGCTTTGGGTTTATACTATGCCAGGCGGGCCCTGGATAATCCCGACTATATCCGTCAGGCAGTAGTCCGGCTATTAGCGAAAATCCCGACTATGGTGGCGGCGTTTCAATTGATTCGCAAAGGTAATCATCCCATTCAGCCCAACGATAGTCTTGATTATGCGGCCAATTTCCTCTATATGTTGACGGAAAGACGACCGACGGATTTAGCGGCGAAGGTTTTCGATGTCTGTTTGACTCTCCACGCCGAACATACCATGAATGCCTCGACTTTTTCGGCCATGGTGACGGCTTCCACTTTAACCGACCCCTACGGTGTCATCGCTTCAGCAGTGGGAACTCTCGCCGGCCCCCTCCACGGTGGGGCAAACGAGGAAGTATTGTTAATGTTAGAGGAAATCGGTTCGGTGGCTAATGTTCGTCCCTATGTGGAAAAATGTATCGCCAATAAACAAAAAGTTATGGGTTTTGGACACCGGGTATATAAAGTTAAGGATCCCCGGGCGACGATTTTACAAAATCTTGCCGAACAATTATTCGCGGAATTAGGTTCCGATGAATACTACGATATCGCCCTAGAATTAGAACAGGCAGTGGTGGATATCTACGGCGAAAGAGGTATCTATCCTAATGTGGATTTCTATTCGGGATTGGTCTATCGGAAATTAGGCATCCCCAGTGATTTATTTACCCCGATTTTTGCCATCTCCCGGGTGGCCGGTTGGTTGGCCCACTGGAAAGAACAATTAAATACTAACCGCATTTTCCGTCCTACCCAAATATACACTGGAGAACACGAAGTCCCCTATACACCGATCGAACAACGTTCTTAGATTTTATTTCCCATTCTTGATGGAAACACGGTTTCTCGCCTTTGTCAATCTTTCCTAGGCGAGATTTTTTGTCTCATTTCCTGTTATATTGATGGGGCAAGGAAACAGTCCAGCGGCTTTCAGCTTGGTCAGTTTCGGTGTATATAGCCAGACAAGGTCTTTACTTCTAGATAGTCGGACAGAAAAATATTAAAGATTATGGTGAAATTTTGGCGCAGATTAACGGTATTTTTAATTTTTGGTTTATTGCTGATTTCCCTAACTGCTTGTGGTAATCAAGTTAGACGCAATCAAGTGGTCATATCGGTATTAAGTGACCCAAAAACCTTTAATGCTGTTTTATCGGCCGAATCCCCGAATATTTTTGGTTTAACCTACGAAGGACTATTAACAGAAAATCCCATTACTGGCAAAAAAGAACCGGTCTTGGCAGAATCTTGGACAATTTCCGATGATAATTTGAACATTATTTTTACTATCAGAGAGGGTTTAAAATGGTCAGATGGTCAACCCTTAACCGTTGATGACGTGGTTTTTACCTATAAAGACTTATATCTAAATCCTGATATTCCTAACAACTACCGCGATAGTTTAAGAATAGGATTAAAAAAAGAATTTCCAGTTATTACTAAACTAGATAATCGCAGAATCGAATTTAAACTACCCGAACCTTTTGCTCCTTTTTTAGATGCTGTCAGTTCACCGATTTTACCTAAACACGCTTTAGAAAAAACTATTCAGAAAAAAAGCCCCGATGGTAGGTTAGAATTTCTCTCCACTTGGGGGTTAGATACTCCTCCCGATAAAATTGTTTTTAATGGTGCTTATAAACTAAAAGAATATATCACGGGACAAAGGATTATTTTTGAGAATAACCCTTACTATTGGAAAAAAGATGACCAGGGACAACAATTACCCCATATAACTTCAGTAATTTGGGCAATTGTTGAATCTCAGGATACAACTTTACTACAATTTCGTTCGGGAAGTTTAGATTCTATTGGGGTAACTCCCGAATTTTTCTCCCTCTTAAAAACTGAAGAAGAAAGAGGAAATTTCACTATTTTTAATGGGGGACCTGCCTACGGAACCCAATTTATCGGTTTTAATCTCAATCAAGGCAAACGCGACGGAAAACCCCTAGTAGAGCCAATTAAATCCAGGTGGTTTAATAACTTAAATTTCCGCCAAGCTATTGCCTACGGCATTAATCGTCAAAGAATGATTGATGATATCTATCGAGGATTGGGAGAAGCACAAAACTCTTTTCTTTCTATCCAATCTCCTTTTTACGATAAAACCCTGAAAGGTTACGATTATAATCCCGAAAAAGCCAAAGAATTATTATTAGAGGCGGGATTTAAGTATAATAGTGATAATCTGCTAGTCGATGCTGATAATAATCCCGTTAGATTTAACCTGATTACTAACGCGGGTAACAAAATCCGGGAAGCAATAGGGGCGCAAATTAAAAATGATTTAGCCGCAATAGGAATTCAAGTGGATTTTCAAGCGATCGCTTTTAGCAATTTAGTTGATAAACTAAGTAATAGTCTAGATTGGGAGGCCCATATTTTAGGTTTTACCGGCGATAATGAACCCCACGCCCCCAATATTTGGTATGTAGATGGAAATCTCCACGCTTTTAACCAACAACCTCAACCCGGCAGCCCGCCAATTCAAGGCTGGCAAGCGGCGGATTGGGAGAAAAAAATCGCCGATTTATACGTCAAAGGTTCCCAAGAATTAGACTTTGAGAAGCGCAAAGTTATCTATAATGAAATTCAACAACTTCAACAGGAATACGTCCCGTTTATTTATCTAGTTAATCCCCTCGCTTTGGGGGCTGTGCGTAACTGCTTTGAAGGAATACAATTCTCCGCCTTGGGTGGTGCATTCTGGAATCTAGAAGAATTAAAGAAAACCTGTGGAGGTGTTTAATGACTCATTTTGGTTTACTCTGTCCTACAACTTCTGGACATATTTATTCTCTCCTACCTTTAGGAAAAGAGTTACAAAAACGCGGTCATAAAGTTACCTGTTTTTTAACTCTTGATGGTGAAGAAATGGTGCAAGCAGCCGGGTTAGATTTTCAGGCAATTGCACCCGACAAATATCCGAAAGGCACATCAGCCCAAAATTTAGCCGAAATTGGTCAATTACGGGGAACGGCCGCCGTCCGACGCACGGTACAATTAGTGACTAATTCTACAGCGACCCTCTTTGAAACTATCCCTCAAGAGATGCGTCGCTTGGGAATTGATGCCCTAATTGTCGATCAAGTTTCCGCCTCAGGGGGTACAATCGCAGAAAAATTGGCTATTCCCTTTATCAGTTTTTGTTCGGCATTGGTTTTAAATCGTGACCCGCTCATTCCGCCCTTTATGACCAGTTGGGACTATAATCCCTCATTTATCGGGGTTATTCGCAATAGATTTGGCTATAAACTCCTTGACTCTCTGACGCGTCCTCTGAATGAGTTAATCAACCGGCAGCGTCAAGAATGGGGGTTAATTCCCTATCAAAACATCAATCAACGCTATTCCCCCCTTGCCCAAATTAGCCAACAACCTGCCGAATTCGAGTTTCCTCGGTCAAATTTACCCGCTCACTTTCACTTTACGGGTCCCTTTCACGATTCCTCCACCAGAAAAACGATTCCTTTTCCCTACGAAAAATTAACCGGACAACCCTTGATTTACGCTTCCCTCGGTACAATTCAAACTCGCCTACAATCGACCTTTAATGCGATCGCCGAAGCCTGTGCCGATTTGCCGGTACAATTAGTTTTATCCTTGGGCAACACCGACTCTAACATTCAAATAACGACCAAAAACGCCCTAGTTGTTCCCTATGCTCCCCAATTAGAGCTTTTAACTAGAGCCTCTCTTACTATCACCCCCGCAGGCTTAAATACTACCATAGAATCCCTTGCTCAAGCTGTACCGATGGTGGCCATTCCCATCGCTAACGACCAACCGGGGGTATCTGCTCGGATAAAATGGTCGGGGACAGGGGAAGTGATTCCGATTTCCCGTCTAGAAGTTCCCCGTTTACAAAAGGCCATTGAAAAGGTATTATCCTTCCCCAGTTACCGAGAAAATGCCCTGAGAATGCAAAAAGCGCTACAGAAGACTGGAGGAGTGAAAATGGCCGCCGATATCGTCGAAAAAGCCATTTCTACCGGCCAACCCGTCCTATCGGTAGAATAACCAGGGTCTGCTGAAAAAGTTTTTTCTGGGGACGGGGTATGGGGTGTCGGGTTTTAAAAACGTTATCGAAAACAATTGACAAAAATCGCCCTTTATAACCCGTCCATGGCCTAACACAAACCGAAGAACTATAAAGATTAGATTGAACATTTCTGTGATTTCTGTCT
>NZ_CAIP01000035.1 GCF_000297435.1 Microcystis sp. T1-4
TTTCAAAAGTTGGCGGTCACTTCTCATTTTACCTGATAGTTATCGCTTTTACTTTTGATATTCTGATGGGAGAATGAAACAGCCCTAGGGTTGGGGGGGCCACACCCTGCCCCCAAGAAAAACTTTTTCAGCAGACCCTAAGTAGTCGTGCAAAATTAATTTCCCAGTCGAGACAGGAGACAGGAGACAGGAGACAGGAGACGGGAGACGGGAGACGGGATCAGATTTGAATTTTTAGTTCACTGTTTACTGGTCACAGCAAAAAGCTTTTGGCTGACGGGTGACGGCTTGGATGTGTAATTAATTTTGCTTAGGTACTTATCCAAAAAGGGATAGTTTCCCTCTCTAGCTTCCTTGAGGTGCAGAAAACTCCTGAAAGACTTGCTGGACAAGGAGTCCGAGTTATATAGGGGGTTGGCAGCAGGACCTTTTTACACCGGGATGAAAGAAGTGAATTTTTCCCCACCCTTCCCCCGAATGCACCCCGTAACTGATATAAGTAGAGATGTAGGTCTATAACCAAAATTGCCGCATCAGTTCGGTTAGGTGACTGTTTTTCGCTTGTCTAGGAGGGTAGATATGCTCAACGAATTAATTTATGAAGGATTAGGTTTAAGTGCTGTTTTCGGTGGACTATTCCTCTGGTCGCGCTCTGGTCTCGTCAGCAAAAATACCGCCCTTTTAGCCGCACAAGCGCAATTACAGCAAAGTAACTCAGATTTGTTGGCTCAAGTCAAGGGTTTAGATGTGGCGCAATCAGACTTAAAAGACGAAAATCAGCAGCTGCACGCCAAAATAATTTACATAGAACAACATTCCGCCCAATTACAGCACAAAGCTACGGATTTAGAAAATTCTCTCCAGTCCCTCCAGCAAGCTGTCCAGATAGGTGAGGGTGAAATCGAACACCTGAAAACCACCGCTAAGGAAATAGAAGCAGAGAAAGCTGGTTTGATGGAGCAATTAGAGCGAGAAAAAGCCCAAATTACTAGCCTAGAAGCACAAATTCAAACTTTAGAGCAGCAAAAAGGTGAAATTAACCGTCAATTTGATTTGACCAAAAAACAGACCACCTCTCTCTATAGCCAAATTCAGACCCTAGAACAGGATAAAGCTCTCTTACAGCAAGAACTAGAAAAAGCCGAGGAATTAAGGGCAAAAGTGGCCGATTTAGAGCATAAAAACCGAGAATTAAGCGATTTAGCCGCCCAAATTCCCAGCTGGCAAAGTCAAATTCAAACCTTAGAACAGAATCTGGCTGACCAAACAGAACAGTATGAGCGAGGACAGCAGGAAATAGCCAGCTTACAGGGTCAAATTAGCGGGTTAGAGCAGCAAAAAAAGTCTCTCAGCGAAGATTTAGCCGCAAGTCAAACTCGATCGCTCTCTTTAGGGCAAGAATGCGACAATTTAACTATAAAACTCCAAGAAACTGTCGCTCAAGTGACAGCCATAACCGACGAAAAGGACAGTCTCGGCGCTCATCTCGAAGCAGCTAAACTGGAGTTACAAGCTTTAGCAGCCCAGAAAGGGGAATTATCGGCAGAATTAACCACTGCTGCTGAAAAAATTGCTGATTTAGAAGGGCAATTAGAGGAATTAACCCAGTTACCCCAACAATTGGCCGATTCTCAGGCAAAAATTGCTAATTTAGAAGGGCAATTAGAGGAATTAACCCAGTTACCCCAACAATTGGCCGATTCTCAGGCAAAAATTGCCCATTTAGAAGGGCAATTACAGGAATTAACCCAGTTACCCCAACAGCTAGAAACCTATCGGGAAAACATTTCTAATTTAGAGATTCAACTACACCAGTTAAGTGCCGAAAAAGACCAATTAGAAACCACAACTTCCCGTCATATCGAGGAATTAAGCCAACAAAATCGCCAACTAACTCAAGGTTTAGAAGCCAAAAAAACGGCAGCTAAAGCTTTAGAAAAGGAAAAAATTAAGTTTGAGGGTGAGTTAGCAACTAAGCAAGAAGAAATCGCCGCTTTGGAGGTTAAAATTCAAAACCTCCAACAAGAAAGAGACGATTTTTCTCGACCAACTGCCCCCATTAACACTAATGAACCAGAAGCAATTATTATTGAAACTCCGGTAGTAGAAGAACCAGAAACCCCCCCGGTGATTGCCAAGGAAACCCCTGTAGTAGCAGCGGAAAAAATCCCGGTTGCCGACACAAGTTTAGAAGTGCAACCCGCAGCGGAGATAGTCCAAACGAGTCAAGAATCCGCAGAAAATCCCCTAAGGGGAAAAACCGTAGTTATACTAGGAACCTTCAGCAAAATCAGTCGCGAGAAAGTGAAATCATTGATTATTAATGTCGGTGGTACTGTTACCGGTTCCCCCAGTGCGAATACTGATTATATTCTCCTCGGTAAAGCTCCCGGTGATAAACTCAAAAAGGCTCAAAAATTAGGCATAAAAACCCTTTCAGAAGCCCAATTTCTGCAAATGGTAGAATCCTAAATCAGTTATCAGTTATCAGTTATCAGTTATCAGTTATCAGTTATCAGTTATCAGTTATCAGTTCACTGTTTACTGAAAAAACTTC
>NZ_CAIP01000034.1 GCF_000297435.1 Microcystis sp. T1-4
ACGAACAAACCTATCAGAGTCTTCTAAAGCCTTGAGTAACCCCGGAATGGCTGTTTCTGAACCAATCTTACCCAAAGCCGCGGCTGCCTCCCTACGAACAAACCCATCAAAGTGTTCTAAAGCCTTGAGTAACCCCGGAATCGCTGTTTCTGAGCCAATTTTACCCAAAGCCTCGGCTGCGTTCTCACGAACAGAACCATAAGAGTCTTCTAAAGCCTTGAGTAACTCCGGAATGGCTGCTTCCGAGCCAATCTTACCCAAAGCGAAGGCTGCGTTCCAACTAACATGCTCATCAGAGTGTTCTAAAGCCTTGAGTAATCCCGGAATGGCTGTTTCTGAGCTAATATTACCCAAAGCCTCGGCTGCGTCACTACGAACAAACCTATCAGAGTCTTCTAAAGCCTTGAGTAACCCCGGAATGGCTGTTTCTGAACCAATCTTACCCAAAGCCGCGGCTGCGTTCCCACGAACAACCCCATCAGAGTCTTCTAAAGCCTTGAGTAACCCCGCAATGGCTGTTTCTGAGCCAATTTCACCCAAAGCCTCGGCTGCGTTCCCACGAACAACCCCATCAGAGTCTTCTAAAGCTTGACTTAACTGATTAACAACTTGATTAGACTTTGTTAATCCCAATAACTCCACCTTAAACTGTTTCGGCACATCCAACCCAAGCACTAACCCCACTGTCTGCTTTTGAAACTCAAAGTTGACTTCTCCTGCTAACCTCGCTCCTAATTTTAAATCAATCTCTAACCCTAACTTAACCACCCGTTTTGCTTGGGTTTCATTATCCAATAACCCCAACAGCAACGCCATAGGTTCCGTCCATTTGAGATAATTCAAATAGTCCCACTGTAACTGCTCATCACTGAGATGGGGTAACTTTTTCTTTAATTCCTCAGCCGTGTAATATTCTTGAATCAGTTGGTGGCGAAAAGCGATTTTATCATTACCTTCTAGGTGAATTAGATGATATTTCAGTAAATCCTTTAACCACTGCTTACTGTAATATTCTGGGAATCCTTTATTTTTGATAAATTTGCTTAATTCTTCCTCTGCTTCTGTTCGGGAAATAGCCACCTGAATCTCAGTTTTTGACTCCCCTTGGGTCATTTTCCAAGCTAACACTTGCAGCAATTCTCGCCACCAATCCCGGGATTCTTGGTAAGTAGAAACATCTGCTTTTAATTTGTGGTGATAAACTTTTTCAGTAAAATGTCGAAAAACTAAGCCTAAATTAGCAGGAATTTGGCTTTTCTCATTAAAAACTTCACATAACATCCACAAAAGCAGGGGGGTTTCTCCCAATTCCTTGAGACGATTTCCCAACTGTTTAAGCATTTCTTCGCCTTTTTCAGGCAAATAGGTCTTGACAAAATCTTCCATCTGTCGTCCAGTCAGGGGGAGCATTTCCAGCTTTTTTTCAATATCTAAGTCGTCGCTGCCTAAATCCCTTGTGGTGAAAATCATCGAAATTTCTGCATACTGCTGGCGAAAGTTTTTTAATTTCTGTCGCGCAGCTTCCGAGGGCAATTCATTGATACCATCAAATAATAATAATGGGCTAAAATTCTGATTTTCTAACAGCCAACTTTCTAGGGTATTACTATCAATAATTAATTTATGGCGTTTCAGGAATTGTAAAATTAAATCAAGAATTGAGGTTTCATACAAGCGTAATTCGATGAGAATGGGAATTTGAATGATTTTAGCTTGATTTTGTTGATTTGGGCGCAAGCTTTGGGCTTCTACGGATTCTTCTAATAATAATCTGGCTAAAGCGGT
Organism: Microcystis sp. T1-4; assembly: GCF_000297435.1. Taxonomy (GTDB): domain Bacteria; phylum Cyanobacteriota; class Cyanobacteriia; order Cyanobacteriales; family Microcystaceae; genus Microcystis. The sequence continues at coordinate 1,786 of NZ_CAIP01000034.1, forward strand.
CGATTTTCCTGAACCGGGACGACCTTTTAAAAGAACGTGATTAGCCGCATATTCGCGTAAACCATCTAAAACCGTGAATCTTTCGGGTTTTTCTAGTCTTTCTGGTCTTTCTTGTCGGTTTTGTGGTTCTTTTTCAATCGTCTGTACCCACAAATCCCTTAGCAAAGGTGCAGTTTTCGACGGGCGTGTTTTTCTCTCTACGTCCGTGAGGGTGTAAAATGTCTCCCACTGGGCGTACTTTTCCGAGTCCGAGATTGATTTGAGATAGGGAGTCCAGTCAATCATTTATCTTGTAGCGAACCCCCTGCAATCAAGGGAAATCTGGCGGGTGTTCACCCAGTTTAACCCACATTACCCTAGCCCGAACCAAGGCGGGACGATTCATCTGTAAGGCTGCGATTGTAGCTCGACCAATCGCTGTTAATCCCCTCATTTCCGTCCCGCTCTCACTCCAAGCAAAATGTTCCCCCCAAACTTGCGACTGGGGATGAAACAATGCAACTATTTCTTCACTTTCTGGATCGATAGCAGTCTGGCGATCGCCCTTATAACGATTACAAGATGGACAGGCAAAACAAAGATTCTCAAACACCGTCTCCCCAGCTGCTGCAAGAGGGCGAATATGTTCAAATTCAAACGTCATCGCCGTTAGGAATTCTGCTGTCCGGCAATAGGCACAGCAATCACCAAAGCGAGTGCGAATTTGTCGCTGTAACCCCATCCGAATATAAACACTCACGCTGCCGTCGTACCTTGTTCCAAGCACTTTAGCGTATATCTGGCACGAGTTTTAAGAATTGTTAATTGATCTGTTTTTGCCAACAACTCATCTAACTCAGCTACTTCATCAGCGCAGAGTAAAGATTCTGCATTTCTCGTCACTAAATCATCTAAACGGGTTTGCTCTACGAGGGACAATTGACAACTTGCCAGCGCTTTTAATTCATCCACACTCAAACCAATCAAACAATCTTCATCGAGTCCTAATGAATTGGCAAATCGAGAATAGGTGTTCCAGTCTAATAAAACCCCAACTCGTTCCCCTTGCTCATTTGTTAAGTATTCTACCGGCTTGGACATATTAGAAACACTCACAATACAATATAATCCTATTTTAGTAATTAATTCCAGAAAATGCCATCGATCGCCGATAAGGTTATCTTATTTTTGTTTTCCTAATTGTTGGGCTTTATAAAAAATTGAAAAAGTACGGGCGAAGCATTCGGATAGAAAATCTCTGGTTTCAGCGATAGGTTATTGTCCGAATGCTTCGCCCCTACCGGAGACAATTGCCGATAAGGTTATCTTATTTTTGTTTTCCTAATTGTTGGGCTTTATAAAAAGTTTCTAAACTGTGACTATCCCCGACAAAACGCCAGTGCCAAGGTTCATAATTAATACCCTGGGGATTATTTTCAGGGAAAGATAACTCGAAACTATACTGGGCAGCGTTATTTTGCAACCAACGAAAAGCGGCAGTATTAGCAAAACTGCTACTTAAATTAGTTGCGGGAGCGCGACCATCGCCAATATCGATCGCATAACCGGTATGATGTTCGCTGTAACCCGGAGGTGCGCTCACTTCTGCTCGTTTGCGGGTTTGCTGATTGCGTTGTTTTTTAACTTCAAAAAAGAGCTTTTCTTGGGTTGCTTTCGATCGAAATGCGGAAATCGGCATTAAAATCACCCCCGACCTTCTCGCGTCACTCTGCATCTGGATAAAAGCCTTGGCTGCTGCCTTCCTTAAACGCATACCACCATCCCCAGTAATAGGGGCTAATTCCGTCTCCGGGGCCTCTTGATAGGGTAAATGACCTAGAATGTTCTCAATGGGGCTAGGAGTGGCTTTAATCAGGGGGGAGGGGTTAATAACCGGTTTTTTTACGGTAGCAGGGGGACGATTCAAGACTGCTATGGCAATTAGGCCAGTTCCCACCAGAGCAAGTAAACCGCTTGCGATCGCTATTAGACCATTAGGATTAGTAGTTTTTCTGTACTGGTTGTCCCGCAAAGCTTCGGGAATATCATCGATCGGTTTCACGGTTTACTTGCCCTCCTGCACGATAATTACATTATTCCCCGGCCACTCCATCTTGACGAGCAGCCTGTTGAACGGCGGCGGCCACAGCCGTAACTACACGACCATCAAAAACCGAGGGAATAATATTCTCTCGATCGAGATTAGCAGGAGTGATCAAAGAAGCGATCGCTTTGGCCGCTTCCAGATACATATTATCGGTGATTGCCCTAGCGCGACAGTCCAGGGCCCCGCGAAATAATCCGGGGAAAGCGAGAACATTGTTGATCTGATTGGGATAATCGCTGCGTCCGGTAGCCACCACGGCCACTAAATCATTGATTAATTCCGGTTGAATTTCGGGAATGGGATTAGCCATGGCAAACACGATCGCATTTTTAGCCATTCCCTTAACCATTTCGGGAGTCAATACCCCCGGTGCGCTCACCCCCAGGAAGACATCAGCGCCTTTGAGAGCATCCCCTAGCTTACCACTGGCGGCCACGGCCCAAGCTTGTTTTTCTGGGGTTAAATCGTCCCGGTTTTGGGAGAGGATACCATGGGAATCACAGAGGATTATATCTGTGGCTCCTGCGGTTTTAAAGAGGGTAGCGATGGCGATTCCCGCTGCACCTGCACCATTAATGACGATTTTGACTGTATCAAGCGATTTTTTGACAAATTTGAGGGCATTAATCAGGGCAGCCAGGGAAACGATCGCTGTACCGTGTTGATCATCGTGGAAAACGGGAATATTTAATTCCGCTCGCAGACGTTTCTCGATTTCAAAACAGCGTGGAGCGCCGATATCCTCTAGGTTAATACCCCCAAAAACCGGAGCGATTCTTTTGACGGTTGCGATGATTTCTTCGGGGTCCTGGGTGGCTAAACAGATGGGAAAAGCATCAATTCCGGCGAATTCCTTGAATAACATCGCTTTCCCTTCCATTACTGGCAAGGCAGCCTCTGGCCCGAGATTTCCTAATCCTAATACCGCGCTACCATCGGTAACTACAGCGACGGTGTTGCCCTTGATGGTCAATGAGTACACTTGTTCGGGGTCGTGGGCGATAGCGGTGCAGATGCGACCAACTCCGGGGGTGTAGGCCATGGCCAGGTCATCTTGGGAGGTGAGGGGAATACGACTTTCAATGGAGATTTTACCCCGACGATGGAGATCAAAGGTGCGATCGGAAACTTTCAGGAGTTTAACATCCGGTAGAGCTTTAACTGCGGCGATAATCTGTTCCGCTTGGTCGGTACTAGCGGCATCAACCATAATCTCGCGGGTGCTAATCTTTAAATTGCGTTCGATCAGAGAAATTTGCCCTAAATTCCCCCCCACATCGGCGATCGCATTGAGGACAGAAGCGAAGGTTCCCGCTTGATTGGGGATTTCTATCTTGAGACTTAAACTATAGCTAGGATTGGGCGTTAAATGAACCATGCTGAAGGCTTCCAATACTGATAAATATTGATTATCTTCTATCTGTGAGGGACTTTGGTATCTAATCGTGCAGTTTCTTTAGCTATTAGGGTCTCTCTGGGCCTAATACCAGGGGAGCGGGGTGTGGGGTGTGGGGTGTGGGGTGTGGGGAGATGGCAAATTAGGTTAGACTTCATCTTAATGAGAAAGACTGTAAATATGACTAGAGAATTATATCCAGCGATCGATCCCTATTGTACTGGTTACTTAAAAGTATCGGCTCTCCACACAATTTATTATGAAGAAGTGGGCAATCCCCAGGGTAAACCGGTAGTATTTCTCCATGGCGGGCCCGGAGGTGGTATTGAGGGGATTTATCGTCAGTATTTCGATCCACAGAAATGGAGAATTGTCCTTTTTGATCAACGGGGTTGCGGTAAAAGTACCCCTCACGCTGAGTTAAGAGAAAATAACACCTGGCTGTTAGTGGCAGATATCGAAAAACTACGAGAATTATTAAAAATCGAGCGCTGGGTAGTTTTTGGCGGTAGTTGGGGAAGTACCCTATCTTTAGCCTACAGTCAAACCCATCCCGAACGCTGTTTAGGCTTAATTTTGCGCGGAATTTTTCTACTGCGAGAAAAAGAATTAAAATGGTTTTATCAAGAGGGAACCAGTTATATTTTTCCCGATATTTGGCAGAATTATTTAGCACCTATTCCCCCGGAGGAAAGGGGAGATTTGCTGACAGCTTATTATCGGCGCCTGACTAGCGATAACCCCCAAATCCGTCTAGAAGCTGCCAAAGCTTGGTCAATTTGGGAGGGAAGTACCAGCAAATTAATTCCTGCGGAGAATTTAATCGAGAGATTCGGTCAGGATAATTTTGCCGAAGCTTTTGCGCGGATTGAATGCCATTATTTTGTCAATAAGGGTTTTTTAGAGACGGATAACCAACTGATCGAAAATGTTGATAAAATCCGCCATATTCCCGCGGTTATCGTGCAAGGACGTTATGATATTGTTTGTCCGATGATTTCTGCTTGGGAATTACATCAAGCTTGGCCGGAAGCGGAATTGATCATTGTTGCCGATGCGGGACATTCGATGACAGAAGTGGGAATTCGTAGTGCTTTAATTGAGGCTACCGATAAATTTTCTCATTTATAGATAAGCTAGTTATCGTGATGATTTTGCCAAATTTCTTCGTAGGCTTTTTCCATATCTATGGTAAATTTTTTGGCATTCCAGAGGGTAGATGTATGACGAGATTGACGTAATTGATAACGAATTTCTTCCCTTAAATTTTGATCTAATCCTAACTTAATTCCCCACTGCACATATTCTTCATCACTCCAAGCTATACCCTGACTAATGCCGGCATTAATACCAATAATGACTAATTTCTAGGGGTTCTCTTTCTATCAGTTCTTCGTAAAACTGGCTAACTTGCCAGAAATCCCCTTGGATAATTGCCGATTCAACTTGGGAATGCCAAGACATAAGTATTTATCCTTAAGTGTCTCTACTAGCGTACCCAAATAGAAGCAAAATTTTTCTATATAAGTAAAATTTATCAGTTGCTCAGGGGTTGGGTTTTGGGGTGGTCACTGCGTGCGCGTTGCGCGAGGTGTTGGGGTGTTAGGGTTTTGGGGTGTTCGGATTTTAGTTGAAATTCCCCATTCCCCCATTCCCCCACGTCCCCCCCCGTCCCCACTTCCCCACTTCCCCCACTTCCCACTCTCTACCCAGTTTCAACGCGTCCCAGCTTACCATCAATCTCAGCCAAGAGTCAGTTTTTTGAAAGATTTTCTAAATAAACCAATAAATCGGCCATAGCTTGAGGATCAGGCTGAAATTTCGGCATTGGCGGGGTTTTACCGCTAATTACCTGTTCAATCAGACTAATTCTCGATTTTCGATGGGAAACGTCCTCTAAACTTGGTCCAACGATACCATCAGCAAACTGACCGTGACAAGCAGCACAGTTAATTTGAAAGATTTCGTAACCGCGACTGACATTACCTTGTAGGGATAACACCTCTTTAATGTAGGGATCCGACATCTTAGCCAGATTAAAGGTGATTAAATAGGTGCTAATCAGGAACAAAACCACGATTATAACCATTGAGAATCGATAAAGCCCGAATTTTGGTTTAAGTAACTGACTATTCACGAAGGCCGCCAAAGGAAAGATGAGTTTCTCTTTACATTTTGCAACTTTTTGCCCGAAAATTCCACCACCGCTGCTAGAGATAGGGAAATGGGGAATAATATAAGGCAAAAGTACATCTTTTTCTAACCCTCTAGCAATGAACCTATTAACCAGACTGGAAGATTGGCCCTATATTATCCTACCTATCACCATCGTCCTCAGTTTCCTGCTGTTGGGATGGCTCGTAGAAAAGCGCGTTGTCAGTCAACTTTTATCGATTGCCAGAGAAAAAAACCTGCGTTTCTCGGAAGGGGTTTTACGTTCCCTTCGTGGATTAAGCATACTTTGGTTCGGACTTTTGGGTTTAAATATTGCCCTCTCCCTTCCCAATCTTCCCCTCTTTCCCTACCTGATTCTCCTGAGCAAAAAATTGCTGCTAGTGGCTTTTTTAGCTTCGGCTACTTGGGTTATTGCTCAATTATCCGTGGAAATATTACGATTTTATACCACGGGAGATGATGGCATTTCTTCCCTAACTTCCCTATTTGAATTTCTCGCCAAAGTTCTGATTTTTAGCTGCGGTTTTTTGCTTATTTTAAGCTCGATTGGCATTTCGATCACTCCCATGCTTACTGCCTTTGGTATTGGGGGCGTCTCCCTCGGTTTAGCTCTCCAAAATACCCTAGCTAATTTAATGTCAGGGATTAATATTATCACTTCTAAAAAAGTTAGACCGGGAGATTATATTGAACTGAGAACTGGAGAAGCTGGTTATGTGCGAGATGTGGATTTAAGATGCACAGTCATCGAAGAAATTACCAATAATCTTTTAGTTATTCCCAATGCTCAGATCATTTCTTCTAGTTTCCGTAACTATAGTTTACCGGATAACTCCCTACTGATTCCCGTGGAAGTGGGCATTAGTTACGATAGTGACTTAGAAAAAGTCGAAAAAGTCACCCTAGAAGTAATGCAAGAAATCGCCCATTTATTGCAACCTAACCTCGGTGACTATCAACCCTTTATTCGTTATCATAAATTCGATTACTATAGTATCCTGCTGACGGTTTATCTCAGGGTGGTAGAAGAGGAGTTTTTTCAACACCTCACCATTAAACACGAATTTATTAAACTCCTACACCGACGCTATCAGCAAGAAGGAATTAAAATTCCCTATCCGATTTTTTTTCCCTATCCCCCCACTAATCCCCCTAGTTAATCTCAATTTGCTATGGCAACCAAAAATTTCAATGCCCGGGCAGCTTATAACTGATAATTCTCCTCAAAAAACTTACGGGTCATCGGTTGAGCAACTTCAAGACCGTGGCCTTCTCCTAGCAATTCTAGGGGTTTTCCTTCCACTTGAATCCAGACTTTAGCATTGGGATCTTTGCCGGTAGTAGTATAGATGATTTGTGCCAAACGACCGATCAACATATCAGGTCCATCATCATTGCCAAACTCCCGCGAGAGATTAATCTTAATTCCCGTTTTATCTACTTTTAAATCAAGTAATTTAGTCCCGGGGGGAATAGTAGTCATATCCTGAGGATTGCTTGGACCAGCTAATAGAATCTTCAATACTGCTGTTAACTCTCCCTCGCGGCTATCCGCTTTTTGAACGGTAATTTCTTGGCTGACTAATTGATTACCCGTATCGGTCACTTTTAACCAATAAACCTGTCGAGTTTCCCTAACAGGAATAGCTGCAGGAGTTGCTGTCGGATTTGTCTTCACTGGACCAGGAGAAAGCGGTTCAACAATTGGTGATTGACTTATCGGCACCGGACTGGGAGATTCAATCGGGTTTTCACTGGTTTTCTGGGAGGAAGATAGGTGATGGACGGCAAACCAAGCAGTGGCCCCACCAGCAGTAAATAAAGCGAGGCCGATACCAATTATCCAAGGCAAAGAGATTTTATCACTAGAGCGAGAACTAGGCATAATTCAGTTATCAGTTATCAGTTATCAGTTATCAGTTATCAGTTATCAGTTATCAGTTATCAGTTATCAGTTATCAGTTATCAGTTATCAGTTATCAGTTATCAGTTATCAGTCGAACGCTTTTATTCTCCCCCCGCAACGCGCACGAAGTGGTCTCCCTACTTCCCCACCACCCCACTTCATAATTCATAATTCATAATTCCCACTTCGGATCTCCTGTTTTCCGACCGTTAAATTTAATTGGGGTTCCCCGATCGAGGTTCAATTCTGCCAAAGGCGGCTATACTCAGCTTATCATCGTCGATCTGCAATTGTAGAAGGCGGGCGATAATTCCTTGTTTCTCGAAGTTTTTTAAATCTAACTGAGTGGATATACCCTCGGCAAACCCTTTGAGAAGGCGCGAGGAGATGCGACGACCATTAAGAGTGGCTGTGGGGTCAATAAGCTCGATTTTTCGCCCCTGCACTAGCTTAAATCCCACTTCTAGGCTAAGATCGAGGCTGGCTGCCGGGCCGTCCGGTCTTTGGGTCTCCAGCTGCAGGCTGAGGGCAACTCGATTATTATTAAGAAAGTTAAAATTTGCTTGACTAAATTGATATTTTGTGCTGCCCAATTCTTCCCTAGAGGGAATCAGATTATTAATCAGGGTCTGAATTGGTTCTTTGACCGCTGCCGATTGTAAAGCTTGATTAACATTAGTTTCCGTGAGGACAAGATGCAACGCCCCCGCAGCCGGTCGGCGCAGAGCGGCGGCTAAATTGCCGTTTTTTTGCTGTAATCGCCGCAAATCGAGGCTAATTGGCTCAGTTTCTAGCTCGATCTTCTCAATGCGAACATCAGCAAGGGGATAAATTCCCCGTGCAGAAATGCGAACTCGATCGATTTTGCCTTGCAGAGCCTGATAATTGGGAGTGTTATCGACTCTCACGGCTAATTGTTCCACTTTTTCCACTTGCGAGCGAAGGGTATCGGCTAAAACCCGATCGATAATTGCCCCTGCGGGAGTTAACAGGGTCAAAACACTAGCGAGAGTGATTGTTAGCCATTCCATCGCTCAACTACATCCATCCGGCTAAATTTTGCCAAGCATTAGTCAAAAGCTGACTTAACCAACGTCGCTGCACTTGATCTAAAATCGGGTCTTCTGCGAGAATTTCTTCAGTCAGATCATCTAGAGATTGACCCTGAGCGCGGGCCATTCTAATAATTCCCGCAATCACAGCAGCGATCATCTCCTCATCGACGGGACGCTGTCGGAGGGCGGCAATTTCTTCGGGGGTAGTCGGGATAGGATAATTCATAATCAGATGGTCCTGGCTGTGTATTAATCTAGATATGTAAAGTTTTTTTAACTTTTTTCAGAAAACTTTTTGTGTAGTCTAGCGTAATCAGACGATTTTTGGGTGTAATAGCTAAATCAAGATGAGAGAAATCCTTTACAGAGAAATTCCGACTCCCGACTCGATCGCCGTTTGTCAGTGGTTACAATCCGATTGGCAACCTGCCAGCGGTGTCAAGACAAATACACCTAACGGGGTGAGATTGCGCTTATCGGAGGCGATCGAATTGTCGATCTTTGTCTGGACGCTGCAACGGACTACTTATTTAAAAGTTTTCCGCTGGGGTCAGCGATCGCATAATCAAGAAACATCCCTGACTCAGCAGCTTGATCGAGCTTTACAAAAGCGTTTTCCGCCGCAGTATAACACGATACCAAACATCGATCAAAAAAATCACTCAATTTTTACAGATTTAGAAGCGGACTACCCCCTAACGGTTCACTACTTCCGCAAAATGCCCCAAGGGGAGGCGGACTTAGGACGCTTGTACTGGTGGGAAAAACGTTGGCGCGACAGTGCCAAAAATCCCCAACAACCGCAGCCGGTAATTTTCTCCAGCAGTGAGGAAAATGAGCATCCCATCGCCTACGACTTAATTTATATTGGTGGTGCCTTGGGGGCAATTCATGCGGCACAGATGGCCAAATTAGGTTATCGAGTCCTCCTAGTAGAAAGACTGCCTTTCGGACGGATGAATCGGGAATGGAATATCTCTCGATCGGAGTTTCAAAGTTTAATTAATTTAGGCCTATTTACCGCCGAGGAATTCGAGGAATTAATCTTCCAAGAATACCTCGATGGCTTTAATAAGTTTTTTGATGGCAATAATCCCCCCCATCTAAAAGCCCAAATTCTCCATACTCCCACGGTTTTAAATATCGCCATTAATTCCGATCAATTGCTGCAATCCTGCGGTAAAAAAATACAGAATCATGGCGGTAAAATTCTCGATCAAACGGAATTTATCAAGGCTGATATTACCGCCAATAGTGTTACTATCACCATCAATCATGGTGGAGAAATTCAACAGATCAAAGGCCGTTTATTGATTGATGCTATGGGTTCCGCCTCTCCCATCGCTTGGCAATTAAACGGAGTGCGTGCCTTTGATAGTGTCTGTCCGACGGTGGGGGCAGTAGTAGAAGGATTCGAGCCAGTGGTGTGGGATTCTCACTATGGCGATGTCTTAAATTCCCATGGCGATATTTCTAAAGGCAGACAACTTATTTGGGAATTGTTTCCGGGGGAAGGAAAAGAATTAACTTTCTATCTATTTCACTATCATCAAGTCCATCCCGATAACCCCGGTTCTCTGTTGGAAATGTACGAAGATTTCTTTACTATTCTGCCAGAATATCGACAGTGTGACCCAGAAAAATTAACTTGGAAAAAACCAACTTTTGGTTATATACCAGGGCATTTCAGCACAGGAAAAAAAGATCGAATTGTCTCCTTTGACCGCATTTTGGCCATCGGTGATGCCGCCTCCCTGCAATCACCCTTAATCTTTACTGGATTCGGTTCTTTGGTGCGTAATTTAGAGCGCTTAACCCATCTTTTGGATACCGCATTGAAACACGATTTACTAACAGCTAAAGACCTAGAAAATGTGCGGGCCTATCAAAGTAATGTGGCGGTAACTTGGTTATTTTCTAAAGGAATGATGGTTCCCACAGGAAAAACCTTACCACCCCAAAGAATTAACGCCATGTTAAACACATTTTTCGGTTTATTGGCCGACGAACCGCCGGAGGTTTCCGAAACCTTTATTAAGGATAAAACCGATTGGTTAACCTTTAGCCGTTTAGCAATTAAAGCGGCCAGAAAAAACCCCGCTTTACTGTTATGGATAGCAGAAATGGCCGGCAGTCAGGATTTAATTCGTTGGTTGGGTTCCTATCTCGATTTTAGCCTTGATGGAGTCAAAAATCTGCTTTTTGGTTCCTGGTTTCCCCAATGGTTAAAAAACTCGCAAAGTTGGCTAGAAAAGGACAATCCTCGCCTCTGGTTAAAGCTATTGAGTTTTAATTATGGACTAAGACATTAAGTAGGGGCTCTTCTAGGTTCTGTGTGATAAGTTTAATTGACATAGGATCGATCGATCTTTGTGTCCTTTGTGTCTTTGTGGTTCGTTCCACCCCCTCGCTCTTGAGAAATGTATCTTAGAATACATTTTACCCACCAAAGCTGGGAGAGCCAAGTAGGAGACTCCGAGACAGCTATCAGGGATCAGATTTGAGTTTTTAACTCACTGTTTGTGGAGTTAAGAAACTGTTGGAAAAGTTCAAGAATGCGCTTACCTACAGGTTCTAACCGCGATGCTGATTTAAAATAGCCATCATCTTTTCAGCTACCGCAGTTGTTTGTTCCAGCATGGCAAAATGACCACAATCGGATAACTCAATCACGTTGCTGCCAGTTTCAAACAAAGGATGAAAACTGGCCAGATGGTTAACGTACTTAACCTCCATAATCGTATCCTCTTTCCCCGCCAGAAAATAGACCGGTTGCGGGAGACGGGAGACAATCTGGGGTAAAAGATGAACTTCGCTGATAGTAGTAGTTTCCAAAAGTGACCCTAGGGCCGCTTGGTAATCGGCCCGGACAAAATCAATCACGCGCTGTTTGCCCCATTTTTTACCTAGGGTTTGCTTGACCATCATCCGCGAGAATAAAAGATCAATAAAGGGAACACGGGGCAACCAAGAGGGTCTTTTCTGTAAAATCTGTCTTCCGGCCTCTCGAAAGCGCTCAAATTCCTCCTTTAGATAGATGCCACCCCCAGCATTCATACAGATTACCCCTTTAATCCGTTCAGGACAGCTATCTGCAGCCCACAAAGCAACACTACCACCGAGGGAATGACCGACTAACCAAGCAGCATCGAGGTTTAAGCGGTTAAGAAGGGTAATAACGTCTTGGGAGTAGGATTCAAGGTTATAACTGCTAGGAGGACTGTTAGAGGTGATTTTTTGGGAGTCGCCAAAGCCCCGGAGATCGTAAACTAGACAGGGATAATCCGGGGAGAGAATATCTACCAAAGGCTGCCAGTAGTGACGACTCAGCAGCCAACCGTGTATAAAGACTAAAACCGGTTTATCCGCTTGGGGCGAAAATAACTCGTAACTGTGGGATACTCCCGATATGTCGATGGTTGCCATATAATCAATCTCAACCTAAATTAAACCGTTGATAGGGGTTACTAGGGAAACTTCTAGAGAAAAAAAGGTGTATTTAGCCTTGTTTATAGAGCAAAATCGGGCAAGCTTAGGATATTCCCCCGATAGCTGATGACTCACCACTATAGACAATTTTAAAAGCTTCTACTCAAGTATAAAACACTGGAGATACCCCCCTAAAATAGGATGAAAACCCTAGACCAGGATTCATCTATGAAATGCGATCGCTTTTTGACTCTTTCCCTACTGTTAAGTCTGGGATTAGCTTTTCCCCCCTCTCTACCCGCTCAAAATCCCCCCGCTACCACCTTTCAACCCGGTCCTTGGCAGCCGGTGGCTAGGGTGAATACCAGTCGTCCCGTGCAGATCAAAATCATCAATCAAACCGATATTGACCTCAATTATGACCTATCGGCCAATATTAATTCCTCTCCCCAATTATTATCTCCCAGTGCGGAGACAACCCTAAGAGGTTTGATAATTCCAGCATATATTCTGATTAATCGGGCTAATGCCGCCGCAGATTCCTATTCTTCTAGTTTAATCTATGCCGTCGAGGTCAATGATGATAATTTAGTCACGATTACTGTCACCAAAGTTCCGGGGAGTACCCCTGGTTATACCACTTTTAACATCAATCAACAGGGTGCTATTTATATTTACTAGCTCTAGCTTAAAAAGTAATTTTGACCGACTAAAAATTAAATTGATTGGGAACCGGTTCTTTTCTCGTTCCAAGCTTCTACCTTGCAATGATACAAGGGAGAGTATCCCTTCCCTCCCTGATGGGTTATGCAAGAGGTGAAACTTCTGGAAATGCGTTGCCACGGAGACCCTTGCAACGAGGTATTCCGTCCCAAATCTGGACAATTATCGAGGCAATAAAACTGACTACCCTGCCATAAAAACTCAAAAAAACTGTATTAAAATTAGCAGAAATGGGCAAAAAAAAGAATAGAATGTACGAATGTGCGCTGCATCTTTTGGCTTCACTTAACCTAACTTCACATAAGAAAATTTCCCGATGAAAGTCACCGTCGTATCTTTTAACAAACCGCTCAACTAAACTTACTCAAACTTACTTAAAAGCCTGAAAGCTTAGTCATTCCTAGTGGATCAAGCACGGAGCGGATTAAACGGCAACCCCTTTATTACCTGGTCAATGACATCAGGAATTACTTTTCTAATGATGTTAAATGCCCC
>NZ_CAIP01000033.1 GCF_000297435.1 Microcystis sp. T1-4
TCGACTCTCTGGAAAACCGTATTGATGAGAGATTTGACAAGGTAGAAGACCGGTTAACTAAAGTAGAAATAGGACAGGCCGAACTCAAGGGAGATATTAAAGCTTTAGACGAAAAAATCAATGGATTAACTGCAAGGGTTGCCTATCAGGAATTCACCAATCGAGGAATTCTGATAGCATTGGTGGTCGCTATTTTAGGAGGTGCCGCTAAACTTTTTGGTTTTTTCCCTAATCCTTAGAAGTTGCCGGTAGCCGTACCTAGTAGATAGGCTCTTCCCCAAAATTTTTCGCTCATTACCCCGATCATTCGTTAGAATAGATTCAGAATTCAAGGATAAAATCTCATCTATGAATCCCGTTGTTTTGGTGCATGGTTTTCTGGACACTACTGCTGTTTTTAAACCGATGAGCGAGTATTTAAACTATCATGGTTGGCAGGTGCATAGTTTTAACCTAATTCCCAATCATGGTTACAAAAAGTTAGAAGTTTTAGCTGGTCAAGTGGAGAATTATATCGAGAAAAACTTTGCTAAAGAGCAGAAAGTAGATCTGATTGGGTTTAGTATGGGAGGATTAATTACCCGCTACTACCTGCAAAGATTGGGAGGAGTGGCAAGAGTGCAACGTTACCTAAATATTTCTGCACCGAATCGAGGCACGTTAACCGCGTATAGTTTACCCTTAGATGGGATTAGACAAATGCAGCCCGGGAGTCAATTTCTAGAGGATTTAAATCAAGATTGTCAACAAATTTTAAATAAAATTAAAACCACAATTATCTGGACTCCCTACGATTTAATGATATTTCCTGCCCATAGTTCCCGTTTATCGGTGGGTAAAGAAATTTCGATTCCCGTATTGCTCCATGCTTGGATGGTCAAAGATAGCAAAGTTTTAACAACAATTAAAGATACTTTATTAGAATAGAAATACTGGTTGTCTCCAATACCAGAACAAGGTCAAAATATCACCAACAAAAAAGTTAATTATCATCAAAAAAGCTTGACTTATGGTTATAATTGTGCTAATTCAAAAATGAAACGCATCAGCGGCGGACTTCGGGATTTGTATCATTAGAAGATTATTAAACCTCTAGGTTTAATCACTTAAATTAGCAGTTTCTAGCCATTTTTTACCCATTTCAATGGGAATACCGAGGGGAGGACAGAGGACTTTAATTAATTCAATTCCTCCCGTGATTAAAATGTTTCTTAGGTGAGAATTTTTCTTGATTTCTGCGTCAACTTGTGCGACAAAAGTTTGTTTTTCAATTTCGGTATTAGTGGAATAAGTTTGGGTGAGTTGGCTGATAAGTTGTTGGATTTCTTGGGCGGCTTCGGCTAAATTTTGGGGTGTGGCGTAATTATGAATAATGCCATCACCCTGTTCAATAATCTGCACGTTTTGCGGTTGAACAATGTTATATTTATTGCTTTGAGAAGTTTCTGACATGACTGATTGTGGGGTTGACCTGTTGATTGCTATCATAGCATCCATAATGCAGAATTGGACATCAAGATTGCTTTCTTCTTCTAATGCTTGACATAGGAAAGGAATGATTGATTCATTGCCAATGTTACCAAGGCATTGAGCGGCTTTCATTCGCATTTGAGCATTCGGATGTTTTAGCCTTTTAGAAAAAGTTTCGATAACTATCCGCAAATATTCAGGATTTAGTGTCATTCTAGCTTAGATTTTAGCGTAATTTGAGCCGATTTTGCCTATAGCATCGGTGGCACTAAGACGCACACTATCTTCTTCGTCAGATAAAGCATTAATTAAGGCAGGAATAGCTTCTTCTAAACCAATTTCTCCGAGGGATTTTGCCGCATTTGTTCGTACTTCAGGAGATGGATCTTGTTGTAATGCTTTTATGAGACAGTTGATCGTTTGTTCAGAGCTAATTTGTCCTAATGCTTCTGCTGCACTACTGCGAATTTTATCGTTAGGTTCTTCTAATGCTTTAATTAGTGCCTTAATCGATTTTTCAGAGTTAATTTGTGCTAACCCATGTCCAGCAAAATAGACTATTTGAATGTCTTTATCTTTCAATGAATTAACTAAGGGAGGAACAGCATCTTCAGAGCAAGTTTTTCCGAGAGATTGTACAGCGGACAGACGAACAGATGGTTCTGGATCGTGGTTTAATAATTCAATGAGATGTAAAATGGCTTGAGTTCCACCAATTTGACCGAGGGCTTCTGCTGTTGCTGTACGGATAGTAGGATTAGAATCGGTGAGGGTAGATACTAATTTAGGGATAGCGACTTCACTGCTAATTTTCCCTAAAGCCTGGATGACTTTTAAGCGAACATTGATGTGGCTGTCATCTAAATGATTAGCTAAGGCTGGGATAGCAGTTTCTTCTCCAATTTTTCCCAATGATTCTGCGGCTTTAGCGCGAAGTTCGGGACGTTTGTCATCTAATTTTTTAGCGATGGCGCTAATTGCTATTTGGGTGTAACTAGGTGTTTGAATCATAGATTGCTTTGGTTCATCACATCAAGTATAGTGTATTTTTAATCTTTTTCCCCTGTTCGTAGTGACGACTTCAGTTGTCCCTGATTATAACTGTACTTTATAAGCAGGATTTGGTATAACTACATCAATTGATTCTCCCTCAGAATCAAAAATCTCTAAAACATAACCTTCTTCACCTCCAGTAGGATGGGGAACAATATCAACGAGAGTTCCTACGTCTCCTTTTTTCAGATTATATTCTGGAAAGTCGCAGTTTAAAGAAACTTCTTGATAGAGTTTAGTCATTTATTTTATTCATTCCGAGTTGTTTTTTAGCATCTTCCCAAGTAATTCTTTGTCCTGATTGATCCTGTTGAATTGCTTCAGATAGGATTTCGGCAAACTCTTTGTCTTGTAAAATATCAAGAGTTTCCAACCAAGATTCAATTTGAGCGTAATTCAGGGCAACCATAATGGGTTGACCTTCTTTGGTAATAATAATAGGTTCGTCAGTCATTTGCTCAGACCATTCAACCAGCTTTTGTCCTGTTTCAGTAATGTTTAGATATTTAGTCATGTCAGCAATTAACAGTTATCAACTAATGATTATAGCAGTTATCGGTCAAATGAGTTACAGGGAACAAATTGGGTATAGTCAGCAATAGCACCTTTAGGCTTTATCTTTTAAAACAATCATTCTGGGATTTAGTTAAATATTTTGACCATCCTCTGCAAGTTTAGTTTCTACTTTTTGAATCATAACTGCAAATTCCGATTGGCGGTGTAAGTCGATATTGAGAGTATTCATATCTTTAAGAATGTTAGTTAGATTATCAATATTGCCCCTGATTTCATCATATAAGTTTAATGTCTCTAGGATACTATTAGTTTTAGCTAAATCAATTTGTTTGTATTTGGCTTGTAGTTTTGCTTTTTCGTCTTCCCAATATTTCAGGTAGTCTATGCGCTCGAAGTCTTTATGAATTCTGGCATCTGGTAAAATAATCGGGAATATTCTTTGATAAAAGTCACCATTTCTGGCAATTTCTACTAATTCAAACATACAGTTTTCTGATTTTAAGTATCTATCGCTGATGACGGCGACGACACATTTCCCCTGTCCAATTTGCCGCATAAAGTTTTTGATGGAGTCTTTATAGGTGGTGTGGGTTTTATCCCGAATAATCTCAATTCCTTTAGCGGCAAAAGCTTGGACGAGTTGATTAGCCATTTCGTTGCTGTCTTCTTGCCAGTTATAGGAGATGTAAACTTGTTGATTCATGGGTTGGGAGAGGGGGTGATAGTATTTAAGTTTGTTTTGAATTGTGTCTAGTGCTTCTCTAGCTTGAGAGAGAGTATAGCCATTATTTAATGTGACAAAATCAGGATTTTTCAGGCATTTGATAAGTTCAGTCATCGCTGTTTCTGTGCCAATATTACCCAAAGCCTCGGCTGCGTTCCTACGAACATAAATATCAGAGTCTTCTAAAGCCTTGAGTAACTCCGGAATGACTGTTTCTGAACCAATATTACCCAAAGCCTCGGCTGCGTACACACGAACATCGCTATTAGAGTGTTCTAAAGCCTTGAGTAACTCCGCAATGGCTGTTTCTGAGCCAATCTTAGCCAAAGCCTCGGCTGCGTCACTACGAACAAACCTATCAGAGTCTTCTAAAGCCTTGAGTAACCCCGGAATGGCTGTTTCTGAACCAATCTTACCCAAAGCCGCGGCTGCCTTCCAACGAACAGAAAAATAAGAGTCTTTTAAAGCTTTGAGTAATCCCGGAATGGCTGTTTCTGAGCCAATTTTACCCAAAGCCTCGGCTGCCTCCTCACAAACATCCCAATCAGAGTCTTTTAAAGCCTTGAGTAATCCCGGAATGGCTGTTTCTGAGCCAATTTTACCCAAAGCCTCGGCTGCGTTACTACGAACATCCTCATTAGAGTCTTCTAAAGCCTTGAGTAACCCCGGAATGGCTGCTTCCGAGCCAATCTTACCCAAAGCGTATGCTGCGTACACACGAACATAATCATCAGAGTGTTCTAAAGCCTTGAGTAACCCCGGAATGGCTGTTTCTGAGCCAATTTT
Source organism: Microcystis sp. T1-4 (assembly GCF_000297435.1). Taxonomy (GTDB): domain Bacteria; phylum Cyanobacteriota; class Cyanobacteriia; order Cyanobacteriales; family Microcystaceae; genus Microcystis. The sequence continues at coordinate 4,550 of NZ_CAIP01000033.1, forward strand.
A
>NZ_CAIP01000032.1 GCF_000297435.1 Microcystis sp. T1-4
CCTCCCACTTGATAATTCATAATTCATAATTCATAATTCCTCCCAGCTTATGATTCCCCTACAATTAACCCTGAAAAATTTTCTCAGTTATCGCGAGGCAGTGCTAGATTTTCGCGGATTACATACTGCCTGTATTTGTGGTGCCAATGGTGCAGGAAAATCCTCTTTACTCGAAGCAATTACTTGGGCAATTTGGGGAGAGAGTCGCGTCTCGATTGGTGATGATGTGATTCATGGGGGCAGCGATTATGCGCGGGTAGATTTCGAGTTTAGTTATGGGGGAGAAATCTATAAAATTATCCGTAGTCGTCACCGGGGGGGAAAAGCTTCTGGTTTAGATTTTCAGGTGATCAATGATCAGAGTTTTCGTCCTTTATCGGGTAAAAGTATTAAAGATACCCAAGCACAGATTAATACTTATCTAAAAATAGACCATAAAACTTTTATTAATTCTGCTTATTTACGACAGGGACAAGCGGACGAGTTTATGAAACAGCCTCCCAGTGGTCGTAAACAGATTTTAGCAGAATTATTACAACTCGATCGCTATGAAATTTTAGCGAATAAAGCTAAGGATATATCGAAACAATTTGATGGACAGTCCCTCCAGATCGAGCAGCAGGTAGAAACTATCAAACTCCGTCTTCAGGAGAAAAATTCTTATCAGCAACAGCTGCAAGAGTTAAATACCCAAATTGACCAAATTAATCAAGAACAAGAGGTAAATAATCGCCGTTTACAGCAACTACAAGGGGAAGAAAATCAGCGTCAGAATTGGGAAAAACAGCTGCAGTGGCAAAGAGAACAGGAGCGAGCTTTATTAGCAGAAATCGAGAGATTAGACCGGGAAAAAGTTAGTCTAGACAATCAATTAAATCAAATAAGGACTATTCTTCATCGCAAAAATGAGATTATTACCGCACACGAGCGCCTAATCAATTTAGACCAGAAAGAGGCCAGTTTGTCAAGTCAATTACAAGCTTGGCAACAGGCCCAGTATGATAAACAACAATTAGAACAGAAATTACAGCAAAAAATTAACGAATTTACCCTTCCCATCCAACAAACGAGCGCTCGTTTAGAAGAATTGGGAAGACAGGAACAAGAAACTCAAAAAATTATCGAGCAAGCGGGGGATATTCAAGCAGGATTAGAGAAGTTAAATTATCATCGTCAACGTCTTCAGGAATTGGATAGATTAGCTTTAAAATATGCTCCTTTAAATAGCCGGAAAGCTGATTTAAATATGCAGTTGGAACGGGAAAAAGCCAGGATTAATGCTCGTCGGGAACAACTGCAAAGAAATCGGCAACAATTAGAGACAGAAATCGCTCGTATTCCTGTACTAAGAGAGGAAGCTCTCAATTTAGCCAAACGGATTAAGGAACTGGATAAAAAACAAACCTATTGTGAACGAGTTGAAGAAAAGGAAACTCTTAAACAAGTGGATAAAAAAAGTTTATTGGAGCAACAAAAAAGATATGAAGAACAACTTTTAGAGTTAACTGATAAATTGGAAAAATTAAATATTCCCGATTCGGTTTGTCCTTTGTGTGAACAGAATTTAGACAGTCATCACCGTCATCAAGTAATCAGAAAAACCCATCAGCATCAAGAACAAATTCAAGAGCAAATCTGGTCCCTACAGGAAGGGATGGCAGACTGCGATCGAGATTTAAAACGTTTACGGGAGGAATTAGCCCAAATTAAACAAGAATTGCCAGCAAGATCGAGCCTACAACAAAAATATGTGCAGTTAGAAGTTAAGTTAGAAACTATTGAAGAAAAGGAAATAGAACTAGAAAAAACCGAGGAGATACTTGTCCAGTTAGAAGCACTTTTAAGCAGTGGCAATTATGCCCTAGAATTACAGCAAGAATTGCAAATTGTCAATCAAGAAATCGCCCTATTAAACTATGATGAACAAAGTCACGCTTTAGTCAGAGGAGAAGAAAAAAGATGGCGTTGGGCAGAAATTCAAGAATCAGAACTTAAGCAAGCAAACCGTCGTTTAGCTAATATCAAGGCCGAGAAACCTAATTTAATTAATCGATTAGCTAGACTAGAACAGGAGAAACAAGAACTAGGTCAAAACTCCCCACTTAAACAGGAAATTGAACGCTTAGAAAAGCTTATTCAAAACTTGAATTATGATCGCGGTGAACATCAGAATATTCAAAATCTGATCCGACAATTACAGGGGGTAAGATTACAGTATCAAGACTGGCAACAAGCAGAAAAAAATTATCCAGAAATAGCCGCTAAAATCGCTGACATTGAGCAAAGATTACAGGTGCGAAATGAGGATCGCCAGAAGCTGAATCAGGAGTTAGCAAATATTAGTCAAAAGATTGGTACTTTGACCGACTATCGCCAAGAAATAGCCGCATTATCGACTAATATTCAACAGCGAAGACAGATAATTGATGGATTACTCTCCCAAAAAGGTCGGGTTGAGGAGAAATTACATCAACTAGAAACTTTAGGTAAACAACTGACAGAAAAAGAGGGCGATTTAGCTAAAGTTAAACAACAATATAGAGTTTATAAAGAGTTAGCCCTAGCTTTCGGCAAAAATGGTTTACAAACTCTGATGATTGAGAATGTTTTACCAGAGTTAGAAGCACAAACTAATCATATTTTAGCTCGCTTAACTGGTAATCAATTTCATGTACAGTTTTTAACCCAAAAAAGCGGTAAAGGTACTAAGAAACAGCAACAAAAGTTAATCGATACTTTAGATATTATTATTGGTGATACCCGGGGATCCCGTCCCTACGAAACCTATTCAGGAGGGGAAGCTTTTCGGATTAATTTCTCGATTCGATTAGCTTTAGCGAGATTATTGGCACAAAGAGCCGGAACAGCCTTACAAATGCTCATTGTTGACGAGGGATTCGGAACTCAGGATGCGGAGGGATGCGAGCGCTTAATTGCGGCAATTAACGCTATATCCGCCGATTTTGCCTGTATTTTGACGGTAACTCATATGCCCCAATTTAAAGAAGCTTTTCAACACCGCATCGAAGTCCGCAAAACCGAACAGGGTTCTCAATTAATGTTATTATCCTAGAAAAAATATTGATGTAAAGATGGAAAAGATTACGATCACAGTAAAACTATTTGCTATTTATCAAGAAGTCTATCAAACTTCACAATTAAACCTCGAATTTCCTGCCCACACTTCCGTGGCAGCAGTGTTAAACTATATTATAGCCCCCTATCCCCAATTAGAAAGATGGCGCGACGTTACTCGTTTTGGAGTTAATCTTCAGTTTGTTTCGGGAGAGAAAATCCTCGAAAATGGCGATGAGATAGTTTTAATTCCCCCCGTTAGTGGTGGCTAAATGGGGTTTGCTGAAAAAGTACGGGCGAAGCATTCGGATAGAAAATCTACGGTTTCACCGATAGGTTATTGTCCGAATGCTTCGCCCCTACAGGACGCGGGCTGATGAAGACGCAAGGTTTTGAAGCACGATTCTCTCAAAATCTTGCACCTGTGGGAGCGAGAAAAGCCACAAAACCCTTACCTTGCCTACATTTCACATTTATTCAGCAAGCCCTAAATGGAGATAGGGAAAATCACAAAAACTGCCACCTTTTTTACTTTTTCCCTGATATCCCGTGTCTAACTGGCAAATTCCCCCATCGGTAGCTCTTCCCCAAGAGTTTTTAAAAATAGTCCAAGACTACACCCCAGAGTCGGATGGCAGCGTCGTGGCACAAATATTATGGCATCGCGGTGTCCAAGATGAGGCGACTCTGCGGACGTTTCTGGATGAGAAAGCTTATCAGTCAAAAACTCCCTTTGATTTTGGGCAAGAAATGAACTTCGCCGTCAAAAGACTGGAAAAAGCCCTAAATAAAGGTGAAAAAGTGACTATTTGGGGTGATTTCGATGCCGATGGTGTCACCGCTACCAGTGTCCTCTGGGAAGGATTGGGACAGTTTTTCCCACCCTATCAACAGTTAGATTATTACATACCCGATCGCCAAAAAGAATCCCACGGCCTCAATTCTCCTGGTATCGAGAAACTAGCGCATCAAGGAACCAGTTTAATCGTCACCTGTGACACGGGAAGCACGAATATCGCCGAAATTGACTATGCAAACAGTCTAGGCATCGATATTATCATCACCGATCATCATACCCTACCCGACGAGCGCCCCGAGGTGATTGCCCTGATTAATCCCCGCTACTTTGTGGAAACCCATCCTTTCTATCATCTTTCTGGGGTTGCCGTTGCTTATAAATTAGTGGAAGCGATGTATTTAACCCTGGCAGATATTCCCAGAAAACCCCTAGAAAATTTACTGGATTTAGTTGCAATTGGTTTAATTGCCGATTTAGTCAAATTGACGGGAGAATGTCGTTATTTAGCCCAAAAAGGTATGCAAAAACTGCAAAATACTCAGCGTTTGGGAGTTAAAAAATTACTCGATTTATGCAACAAAACCGGAGATAGACCGATGGATATATCCTTCGGTATTGGACCGCGAATTAATGCCGTCAGTCGCATTTATGGCGATGCTAGATTTTGTGTGGAATTACTTACCAGTGAAGATGAAAAACGTTGTCACGAATTAGCTGAACAAGCGGAATTAGCCAACATTCGTCGCCAAGAAATTCAACGGGATATTATTAAACAAGTTCAGAAAAAACTAGAGAGAATTGATCTTTCTACCACTAATGTAATTATTTTAGATGATCCCCAATGGATGGCGGGAATTTTAGGATTAGTTGCGGGACAAATTGCCCAAGAATACCAACGACCAACAATTTTATTAAGTACCAGTGAACCACCTTTTGCTAAGGGTTCCGCTAGGTCAATTCGCGAGATCGATCTTTATCAATTAGTATCCTCTCAATCCCATCTTTTACATCGTTTTGGTGGTCATCCTTTGGCCGCGGGTTTAAGTTTAACTATAGAAAATTTACCACTATTTATTGAGGGAATTAATCAACAGTTGCGACGCACAGGAATTGATTTAACTTCCCTTTCTTCCCAGATAGAAGTGGATGCGGTGGTGACGGTTTCCCAATTGGGAAAAAGTCTATTTAGAGAATTAAAATTACTGGAACCCTGCGGGATGGGTAATCCGACACCGAAGCTATTAATTCAAAATTGTTATTTTCACAATCTTTGGCATAAAAATCTTGAGGATTTCAAAGGCAAAAAAATCGCTTATCCCCGGACAACTTTTGAGATTTGGGATAGTTCAATCGAGCAGGGTTTCCCCGGTATGTGGTGGGGTCATCACAAAGACGAAATTGCTGCTGATACCCGTTATGATGCCGTAGTTGAATTAGATTTTAATACCTACAAAAATCGCTATGAAGTGCGCTTAATTGCCCTGCAAACCTATCAACAAGAATACTTAAGCTATAGTAATAAAAAAGATTTTTTAATCGACAATCGCCATCGAGAAATTAGTCAAGAAGTTAGCCAATTAAATCCCCTTTTTCTCTGGGAATGTCCCCGGGATTGGACAAAACTTTCCAGGGAATATCAACAGGCAATTTTACGGGATAAAAAGTTAGTTCTTGCCTATGCTAGTCCTTTAAAAAAATCCGCTCACACCACATGGATAAACCTTGTCGGGATCGGGAAATATTTAGCTAGAACTAAAACCAGCATTTCCTGTCAACAATTACAAAACCGCTTAAACCTCAGTTATCATACCCTAGAATTAGGATTAATTTCCCTAGCAGAAAATGGCTTTAAAGTCAAGAAAAATCAAGAAAATTTATCCTTTGAATTAGTCAATCATGAGGCAAAAATTAATAAGATTGAGCAATTTCTAGAAGCGGTAGCTCTAGAGAACTTTCTCCAGCAATACTTTGCTACTGTTCCCCTAGAAATACTGCAAACAATTCTCAATCATGAAGACTCGATCGATTTCTAGTTATAACCCTTATTTACTGATAACTGATAACTGATAACTGATAACTGATTACTGATTACTGATTACTCCTTGACCGAAGAATTTCGGGGGTTTTGCTAAGGTATAAACTTCCGTATTTTGTGCGATCGCTTGACGAATATAGAGAGGAGTTTGTAACATTCCGAGCAAAGTCATGCCATCAATTAAACGTAATCCTCCTGTAGTTGTATCGCTGATTAATTCATCCACCACCTCGGGATCGGGACGAGTATTTAAAGGATGATTAGCACAGAGAGTAAAACCCCAAGGGGAACCATAACTAGGAGTAGGAGCGCAATAGGAATGAACGTAGGGAAAAACTGCTTTTAAAGTATTCACCAAACGCGCATGATACATCACCGAAGGAGGAGAAACTGGGCCAGATTGGACAACAACAATGCCATTTTCGGCCAAAACTCTTTGTAGTTTTTCAAAGTATTCTTTCGTGAATAGGGGGAAAGAAGGACCCTCTCCGATGGGATCAACCAGATCAGAAATAATAATATCCCATTTATCGTTAGTGGTGTCTAAAACTTCTAAAGCATCGGCCACAACTAACTCAAAACGAGGATCATCAAAAGTGCCTTGGTGCATTTCGGGAAGATGTTCCTTACAAGCTGCCACCACATCCCCATCGATATCGATCATCATCACTTTTTCGATGGTTTTCCAACGCAATAACTCCCGCGTTGTCGCACCTTCACCACCCCCCAGAATTAAAGCAGTTTTTGCTTCTTGGTGGGCAATCATTGCCGGTTGCACTAATGCTTCATGATAAATAAATTCATCCCCCGTACAAGATTGCCATTTCCCATCCAGTACCAAGGCTTTTCCATAGGCCCCCGATTCAACAATATACATCTCCTGAAAAGCGGTTTTTTTGTAGGCTAAAATCCTGGAAACCCCATGACTATAAATGTCCCAGGGGGTAATATATTCGTTAACCCATAGATCCGCTTTTAGTTCACTTCCTGCCATAACTAATCCTCCTTGGGGTGAAAAAGGCACGATCCATCATTATACAACAATTGACAAAATTCGATCGATAACCTGAAATTATCTCCGGGTAATCCCGAAGCTGCCGATAATCGATCGCTGAAAAACGGTAAGCTAGAAAAGATTAGCAAACAGTAAACTTCTAGCCACTAACCTATGAGCAAAAACGAGACTACCGAGAAAAAGATTTTTCTCCTAGATTTTGAGAAACCCCTCTACGAATTAGAATCTCGCATCGAACAGATTAAAGAATTAGCCCAAGAAAATGGCGTGGATGTCTCGGAACAAATTGGTCAACTAGACGAACGAGCTAATCAATTACGTCGTGAAATTTTTAGCAATCTTACCCCTTCCCAAAGGCTACAATTAGCCCGTCATCCCCGGCGCCCCAGTACCCTAGACTATATTCAAGCCATCACCGATGAATGGTTCGAGTTACACGGTGATCGCTGTGGTTACGACGATCCTGCCCTTGTGGGTGGTGTTGCCCGTCTTAACGGTCGTCCCGTGGTGATTATCGGACATCAAAAAGGCCGGGATACTAAGGATAATGTGGCTAGAAATTTCGGCATGGCTGCCCCCGGTGGTTATCGTAAAGCCATGCGTTTAATGGAACACGCCCATCAGTTTAATCAGCCAATTTTAACCTTTATTGACACCCCCGGCGCCTGGGCGGGGGTGGAAGCGGAAAAATTAGGTCAAGGAGAAGCGATCGCCTATAATCTTCGGGAAATGTTCCGTTTAGATGTGCCGATCATTTGTACTGTTATTGGCGAAGGTGGTTCCGGCGGTGCTTTGGGTATTGGTGTTGGCGATCGCCTATTAATGTTAGAGCATTCTGTCTATACCGTGGCGACTCCCGAAGCTTGTGCCGCCATTCTCTGGAAAGATGCCAAAAAATCCGATAAAGCGGCAGTTGCCCTCAAAATTACCTCAAAAGATTTAAAAGAGTTAAATATTATCGATCAGATCGTTCCTGAACCCTCCAGAGGAGCCCATGCTGATCCGATTAAAGCGGCAGCCAATTTAAAAGCCGCTATTAGTGACAATTTAGAGACTTTATCTTTGTTAACACCCCAACAACGGCGCGAATCTCGTTATCAAAAATTCCGCAATTTAGGCGTATTTTTAGAGGCTACAGCTTAATCAGTGATCGGTGAGCAGTTATCAGATGTGAGTTTTCAGTGATTAGTTTGTTTTGTAGATTTGGAAGATTTCAGCTTCAGTTTAAGGGTTGCACCGACAAAGCTATAATATTGATGGCAGGTTCAAAGACACACCAAATGAAACGGGACGAGGTGCTGGCAATTCTAGAGGCACACCGAGAACAGTTACAAAAACTAGGGGTGAAATCTTTGTCTTTATTTGGTTCAGTGGCCAGGGATGAAGCTGATGCCGATAGTGATGTAGATTTGTTAGTAGAATTCGATCGACAAGGTGGTTTTTTTCAACTTCTGCAAGTACAGTATTATTTAGAAGATATTCTGGGATGCTCTGTGGATTTAGGAACTCAGGATGCCTTAAGAGAACATTTACGGGAACCTGTGCTTGAGGATCTGATCAATGCCTTCTAGAGATTGGCGACTTCGCCTTCAAGACATTTTAGAATCTATCAGTGAAATTGAACAGCGAACAAAGGCAATGACGTTTGAGGAATTTGCCAAGAATCAAACAAATATCAAAGCGGTTCTCTATGATTTTATTATTATCGGAGAAGCAACTAGAAATGTACCGAAGGAAATTCAGTCTCGCTATCCTCTTATTCCTTGGCGTTTAATGGCAGGAATGAGAAATGTTGCAACTCACGAATATTTTCAAGTTAATTTAAGTAGAATTTGGGCAACAATTCGAGAAGATTTGCCGACCTTAGTACCACAACTACAAGAAGTATTGTCAAGGGAAAAAAAAACAGAATAGTTGCGGGGCATTTGTCATATTTATCGGGCAATTTAGCCTACTTTTGTGGTTTCTTTTTCGCTGGATTGGGAGGGTTTTAGTTTGCCCTTGAGGTTTGAAGCTGCACCAAGAGTAGCGGGGGTGAGGAGTGCTTGAGTCCTACGCCCCCACAGAACAACTAATATGTAGTAATGTCGGGGCGCAATTGACACCATGATGTCGAGAGAGTCGATTAACTGGCGCTAACTTCAGCAGGATAAACGCTAACTTGACGGCGACTTTTATCCTTGTATTCAAATTTGACCACACCATCAATTAAAGCGAATAAAGTATCATCGCCACCACGACCGACATTTTTACCCGGGTGAACTTTAGTACCCCGTTGACGGATGAGAATATTTCCCGCTTTTACCACTTGACCACCGTAGCGCTTAACGCCTAGGCGTTGGGAACGAGAATCGCGTCCGTTGCGGGTACTACCCGTACCTTTCTTATGAGCCATAATTTCTCTCCAAATGCTTTTTTGATTCTAAAAGTTATTCTTCTTCATCGCTACTATCTTCCACAACTTCAGCGACGGAGGTAGCAGCAGTGGCGACTAGGGTTTTACCGTTATAATTGATTGAATCAATCATAAAACGGGTAATTTCTTGACGATGACCGCGTTTTTTACGGGTTTTCTTTTTCGGGCGCATTTTATAGACAATAACTTTTTTGCCCCGACGATGTTGTATGACAGTGCCTTCGACGGTGGCCCCTTCGATAAAGGGCTGACCGATGCTAATATCATCCTCATCATGGATTAACAGCACTTTGTCGATGGTATGGGTACTTTGTTCATCGACGGGAAGAAGTTCGATATCGTAATAGCGACCTGGTTCCACCCGAATCTGTTTGCCACCGGTCTCAATAATCGCGTAACTCATAAATTTTCTGCGCTCGTTTTGCCGTACAGGTAGCCGAAAAAAATTCCAGCTTTTGTGCTAATGTCTTCACCTGATCCGAGCAGGAATTGACACAATTTACTATCATCTAATATTCGGGGGGCAATTGTCAAGCTTTTAGCCCACCGATTCGCTATATACTAAAAATAATCTTACAAAAAGCTCAATTAAACCGTTATGGAACAGTGGGAAAGCAGAGGACACCTGTTAACCGAACAAATTAACCCAAACAGCCTAAATTTAGACCAATTAAACCCGCTCGAATTGGTGGATCTGTTCAATCGCGAGGATGCCCAAACCCTAAAAGCGATCGCCATGGCCCGGCAAGAATTGGCCCTGGCAATCTCCCTGACCGGTCAAGCTCTGGCTAAAGGTGGCAGACTCTTTTACATTGGAGCAGGAACCAGTGGCCGGCTGGGGGTTTTGGACGCGGCCGAATGTCCTCCCACCTTCTGCACTCCCCCGGAATTGGTACAGGGAATTATTGCTGGTGGAGCGGCGGCGCTGGTGCGTAGTTCCGAAGATTTGGAGGATAAAGCGGAAGATGGGGCGGCCGTGATTGCCCAGCGAGAAATTCACGAATTAGACGTGGTAGTGGGGATTACCGCCGGGGGTACTACCCCCTACGTTCACGGGGCTTTACAGGCGGCAAAACAGCGAGGTGCGACGACGATTGCCATTAGTTGTGTCCCCGCCGAACAGGTGGAAATCGCGGTGGATGTGGATATCCGCTTATTGACCGGACCAGAACTTCTGGCCGGCTCCACCCGTCTGAAAGCGGGAACGGTGACGAAAATGGCTTTAAATATCCTTTCCACAGGGACAATGGTAATGTTAGGCAAGGTGTACGGCAACCAGATGGTCGATGTGGCTGTTACTAATCATAAACTCCATGACCGCGCCCTGCGGATTATCTGTAACCTTAGCGATATTAGTCGTGAGGAAGCGGCTATTTTGCTGGAAAAAAGTGGCCGCCGGGTTAAACTGGCTTTGTTAATGCAGAAAACGGGACTTTCGGCGGCGGCAGGACAAGAATTGTTACAAAAGCATCGAGGGCAATTACGGGCTGCCCTGCAAGCTTATAATCAAATTGATTGATAAAAACCTATTGATTTTGACTTTCCTATGGTTAATATTTCTTCGGAAATTGCTGCGGTCGCTGTTATTTTCCTCTTCGCTGGTGCTATCTTGACTTGGAGTTTTTATCGAGCTAAACCCTACGGCCAACTGGGAATTTTACCTTGGTTACAATCCTTGGTACTAATCGCTCCTTGGTTAATTTTTTTCGGGCTATTTGCGGCGGGAATTTATCTCAATCTAGCGGTAATTCTCTTTTTACTGGTTGCTTCCACCATTATCTATATTTATTTGGGCAACCGTTTACGCTTACTCAAAACCAATCAGATAATTGAACCGAAAGTTAACCAGGCAGTTAGCCAGTCCGTTACTCCTCTAGAAATCCAGGCAGCGGTGACAGCAATTGTGCCGGATGTGATGCCAATTCCCGAAGAGGATTTAAAAGTTATTCAGAGTATTTTTGGGATAGATACTTTTTTTGCCACCGAAACTATCTCTTTTCAGGAAGGGGCAATTTTTAAAGGCAATTTACGGGGAGAACCAGATCTAGTTCACTCGCGCTTAACCCAGAAATTAAGTAATAATTTTGGCGATAAATATCGTTTATTTCTGGTGGAAGGAACCGAGGAAAAACCAGTGGTAATTATCCTTCCCAAAACTAACGATCCTAGTCCTGCCACTCTTGCTCAAAAAAATCTCTCTTTAGTTTTGTTAGTAGCCACCATTGTCACCAGCTTAGAAGCGGCTGGAATTCTATTAGGTTTTGATTTGTTTGGTAATTGGCAGAGATATCGAGAAGCAATTCCCCTGAGTTTGGGTTTATGGTCGGTATTAATTGCCCACGAAATCGGTCATCTAATTATCGCTAAACGCCATAATGTTCGTCTCAGTTTACCCTATTTTCTTCCCACTTGGCAGATTGGTTCTTTTGGGGCGATTACTCGTTTTGAATCTTTATTACCTAACCGCAGTGTCCTATTTGATATAGCTTTCGCTGGTCCTGCTTTGGGAGGTTTGGTTTCTTTAATCTTGTTAATCGTTGGACTGACTTTATCTAATTCGGCCAGCCTTTTTCAAATCCCTAGTAACTTTTTCCAAAGTTCAATTTTAGTGGGTTCTTTAGCGCGGATAGTTTTGGGCGACGAGTTACGAAATGCTGTTATCTCCGTGCATCCTTTAACTGTTATCGGTTGGTTAGGATTGGTGATTACCGCCCTTAATTTACTGCCCGCCGGACAGTTAGATGGTGGTAGAATTGTTCAGGCTATTTATGGTCGCAAAATTGCCCGCCGCACCACTGTGGCAACTTTGGTCATTTTGGGCATTATTTCCTTAGTTAATCCCAGTAATCCGATTCCTCTCTATTGGACAATTTTAGTCGCTTTTTTACAAAGAGAGTTGGAAAGACCGAGTTTAAACGAGTTAACCGAACCCGATGACACCCGCGCCGGTTGGGGTTTATTACTACTCTTTTTAATGTTGGCGACTCTGATTCCTTTAAGCCCTAGTTTAGCGGGACGGTTAGGCATCGGTGGCTAAATACTTCCCCGAAATTCTTGCCATTGATTGCCGTCAAAAAAAAGCTTGACAAAAACTCAAGTCTTGACTTATAATTTTCTTATAATGGGAATCCGTGTGCGCCTATAGACCCCTGATTTTTCCGTAAAATATAGCCTCCAGCATTTACCCCTGAAGATTTGACTTTTGGAGTTGCTTAAAATGTCTAACGAAACTGTCACTTATTCCCTAGAAGCTGTCCTGACAAGGATTGAGGGGAAAATCGACTCTCTGGAAAAACGCCTTGACGAGAAAATCGACTCTCTGGAAAAACGTATTGATGAGAAAA
>NZ_CAIP01000031.1 GCF_000297435.1 Microcystis sp. T1-4
CTTCGGCCGTGAGCTCAGCCGAACGGTGCTGCGCCGTCCACTTGGTTTTCGAGACTGGCCTTTTAATTCTAACGTAAAGCCAACCTAGAACGGCGGGGTTTCAGACCCAAAATTTCCGATGATCGCTCGGTTCGCTCCCACGGTAGATTTTTTTACGACCGATCGCTGTTACGCCGACGCAAGACGATATTTACCGATTCTTTTCGAGAAACGCGACCTAGGGAGCGAGGACGCGATGGCAGTCTTGGAAGGTTTGACCGGTTGGGTGCGGATCGTGGATAACAGCCTGTACGCTTCTTACGAGGGGGAGGCTAGAAAACGCATCGCCGCGCGGGATGTGGACGATTGGCCAGTCGTGGCGCTGGCTTTATTGCTGGAATGCCCGATCTGGACGGAAGACGCGGATTTTTTCGGCACGGGGGTGGCAACCTGGACGAGCAATCGGGTTCACCTGTATTTCGGTGAGTGAACGACGGCGATCACAACAATGTCCGATATTCTGGTGAATTCGTAAGAATCGAAGATATCCCGCCGTAGTCGGTGGGTATCGCCCTGGACTAGGTGCGCTTCCCAACTTTGCGAGCGTTGGATGAGTTTGGCTAGGGTTAATCTCAGACCGGCTAGATAGGGTTTGCTGAATAAATTTGAAATGTAGGCAAAGTAAAGGTTTTGGGGCTTTTCTCGCGAAACAGGTGCAAGATTTTGAGAGAATCGTCGTTCAAAACCTTGCGTCTTCATCGGCCCGCGTCCTGTAGGGGCGAAGCATTCGGACAATAACCTATCGGTGAAAAGGTAGATTTTCTATCCGAATGCTTCGCCCGTACTTATTCAGCAAACCCTAGATAGAGCTTGCTGAATAAATCTAAAAACTCTGTTGGATTGCAGAGAATGACATTTGAGGGAATGAAACGACCCTACCCCCAAACCCCAGGTAATTGACCCCCTAAACTAATACACTTGTTCTATAGCCTGCCTAAAAAAATTCCAGAAAAGGGAATGAGGGAAAAAAGGGAAAAAAAGGGGAAAAGGGTTACAAAGTCCTCCCAGCACCGCACACCACCCGAAAACCGCTGTCGAAGTTGACGTCGCGGCGGAAGAACTCGAAGCGGAAAGCAGAACGGCAGAGATTCGGATAGTTGTACCAACAACCGCCCCGCAATACAGAATCTCGGTCATCTGTCAATAGTTTATTTATACTATTCAATAAGTTTTCATAACGATTATCAATATTTTTTTCGTCCCAAACGCTCCCGTCTGTGGGCGGTGCGCCTTGATAACCTCTGTGCCACGGATCTAAACACCACTCCCAAACATTCCCGTGCATATCGTACAGCCCAAAGGCGTTGGGGGGATAGGAGCGGACGGGGGTGGTTTTCTTTGGGGATTTTTTCGCCTTTTCTTGTTGATAGACTATTGAACTATCGTAATTCGCCAGTTCTCCCGTGATCGTCTCGCCAAAGTGGAAGGGAGTGGTTGTTCCCGCTCTACAAGCGTATTCCCACTCGGCCTCGCTCGGTAAACGGTAATTTTTTCCCGTGTGACGGGACAGACGGGCGCAGAATTCGATCGCATCGTACCATCTCACGCGCTCGACGGGGTTATTATCACTTTCCTTAAACTCCGCAGGGTCTGGATCGAGGTCTTTTCCCTCCCTCGGTAGGTGGGCCACGAACCGCCATTGCGCCCGTGTAATCAGAGTCTGGCTCAGGTAGAAAGCACTGACGCTCACGGGGTGTTGGGGTTTTTCATCCTCGTTATCGTACTTTTCTCCCGGTGAACCCATCAGGAAAGTTCCCCCCGGGATAGCAACCATAGTCAGGGGTTCGATGCCCTCCCCTAGGGGTTCTTGGTAGTAGTAGGCCTCCCGGGGTTCTCTTTTGGTAATTTCTCCCCGTTTATCGACGTATAGGGTCTCGAAGCTGAATTTTAGGAGTTTTTCGGGGGTCAAGATTTCCTGTTTTCGCTGCCTCACTCTCTCCTCGATGTTTTGGGCGATATCGGCGTACTCTCCCCCCCAAGTGCGGAGAACAGCCGCGTCCACCTCAGCGAAATAGAGAGAGCGATCGCTGACTGCATCCTCTAGAGAACCCTGTGGATTAGGGATTAGAGCCGAAAAATCGCGAAATTCACCGTAATGGTCGCGAATATAATCGCCGATGCCGCGCCAAATATCGATCGTGCGTCTAGCGGCACTATCTGCCAACAGTAGCTGACGAATGCCGGGGTAAAAATCGTACCAAGCATCCGGAACCGTCGCTCCCTCCGGACTAAAGGTAGATTTTTCGACCAGTCCGCTAAAAAAGACCTCCGCTAGATGCCAATGTTTACTATCGGGTAAAAATCGCCGCTGTGCCAATCGCATCACCGGAGGAATCAGGGGAACGGCCGCCAGCACTTTAGCCAGTTCTCGGGCCAAGGGACTGGCATCGATTAAAAAGCCTCTCAATAACTCTTCCGGGGGTTCCGCTTCCGGAGCGGCTGCCTCTTCTTCTCCGGTTTCACCCATATTCACCCCCGCAGTGGTTGCTCCCATTAAAACCCCCTGAATGGAGTTACCACCGCTCCCAGCGATAAATTTCGCCCAGGTTGCAAAGTGAGCGGGGGATAGATTGAAAATAGGGAACCGATAGAGAATCTGCTTCGTGCGGAGTCTTTCCCCCACTTGCAGTATTGCGTTGGCAGAAGCGGGACCCGGTGCGATCAAAGGCCGGAGGATCGCCCCCTCTAAAGCGGTTCGTTGCCATAGCTCCTGCGGGAAAATGTGAGCGATGGTGACGGGGTGTTCTTTGCCCAGATCCGCTAGGGTGGCGAAGGCAGACCCCGATCGCCAAGCTTTCCCCAAAGTATCGGTTAGGACAATAAAAAGTCGATTTCCAGAGGGTGCAACCAGACTGCGAGGGTTCCGTTCGATTTGCCCAGCGCCGGAAAGCAAACGAGCTTCATTTTCACCCGTCTCGAACCACCAAACCCGCACGTCCCTAAAAAAGCCTTGCCAACGGAAGAGAGTGGTCATTCCCCCCGCTAGATCTCCCCAAAATTCCATCGGGGGAGAGCGATCGATCAACAGGTGAACCTCTAACCAACGTTCTAGGGGGGGACGGAAAGCGAGCATCGGTAATCCCCCCGCTTCGGCCGTCCGTTCCACCGTAACCTCGATATCCAACTCGTCGGCCCGTAATCCAGGCACGCGACGCGCTAGGGGGAGAATTGCCTTACTGATGGCGGTGGGTTCGGGTATTGGAAAGGGATCGGGGACACGAACGGGAGAAGAACGATCGCTCTCGACCGAATCGCGCTTCCGGGAGGTCTGCATCGGGCGATCGATGTTTTCGGGATAGGCAACGGGGAGCGTTGACTCGATCGCTCCGGGGGGAGGGGTTTTTTCACCGCTGCCGGATGACCGGTTATCCTCCTTATCATTAGATGAGGTTGCTTCCGAATGTTCAGACTGCTCGATCGACCAAGGCGCGATAATTCGATCGAGGTAAGCAGCGCACCAGATCAGTTCTGCCATTTCCCTCTCGTCTTCCCACCAGATAGCTTTTTTCCCTTCCATCTCTCCCCCTACCCTTGCAAGGATTTAAAGATGGTGTCTAGCAGCTTGCTATCGGTGGCGGTGAGGTCGTTTCCCTGTAGTAACAGATAGACCGCGTTGAGCAGTTGATCGGTGGCTAGTTTGTCTTTGCGTTTGATTCGATCGAGAAATTCCCGGATCAGATTTCTGGCCGGTTCTTCCAATTGATTCAGGCTCTCCGGGGGGAAACGTTGCTCTAGTATCCGATAGAAATCATCCTCGTTATTGGGTTGTTCTAGTCTTAAACGCAAACATCGACGCAGGAAAGCGGGGGGAAACTCCCGGGCCTCGTTACTGGTCATGAATACTAGGGGGAACTCCTGACAAGACACACAACCTCGATCAATCGGGATTTTCTCCTCGCTGTCGTCCTGTTGACCGCGATAGGGAAGAACCGATTGGTCGCCGGTTTTTAATCGTGTCAATTCTGGGATCTCAAAAAATCCCTCCTCGAAAATATGGAGGAGATCGTTAGGCATATCGATATCGCTTTTATCGATCTCATCAATTAGCAGCACCGCCGGTCGTCCGGGACGGGATCGATAAAAAGCCATCCCCATGGGACCTAATCTTAGATAGCTGCCGATATCTGGTTCCTCGTACTTTCCCCCCTCTCCCACTTTCTGTCTTTGTAGGGAAGCTTCCTGTAACCGTCCGATCGCATCGTAGGCATAAAGACCCTCTTTAAGGGTGGTGCGGGAAACGATCGACCAACGGTAGGGGCCGGGTAGTCCCAATTCCCGCGCCACTGCGTAGGCCAGGGAAGTCTTGCCGGCGCCGGGGTTGCCCTCGATCAGTAGGGGACGACGCAAACAGAGGGCAGCATTCACCAATTCCACCGCTTTCCTATCCGCGACGAATCCTAAAGCCCTAGGGTCGATTTTTCCCTGTTCGGGCGGTATTTCCTGCGATTTTGCCGCTTTTGTCCATTCTTCCGGGGACAGGCTAAAACTGCGCCAAGGGGGTGGCGGTGGGATGCGATCGAGGTGTTTTCTTTGTTCTTTGGGTGTGGGTAAACTATCGGCGCTCAGGGTCAAACCCCGATAGATGCGAAGGTCTTCTGCTTTGGTAACTGGTTTATTGGCCATTGGATTCCACCACTCTCGTGTTTAGAGGTCTTGGTCTCGGGGAGGGTTTGGGGTATAGATCGTCCCAGAAAAGGGCGATTTTTCGCTCGTTTCTGCGTAATTCTTTGATATTATCGGGCCAGTTTCTCCATTCCGAGGGTTTTAGATCGTTATCTGTCATCGGTTCGCCGGCGTTTCGACTCCAGACGGCGATCGGCAGGGATTCCACGATCTCTTCCAGATCGGCGATCGATGGTTCGGTTCCGATGTAGTAATGTTTTTGGTTAAGATCGCTATTATTTTCCCATAAAGCTCTCTTGATCTCCTCGATCTTGTCGCGTATTTCTCGGAAATCTTCATCGAAATAGCGATCGAAGGAGTTAATAAAAACAGGATACTCGTATCCGATAGATGGCCCCTCACCGGTTCTAAACTTAATATCTTCTAGGGAGTGTTTCAGCAAAGCAAATGGAAGGAAAAATTCAATCTCTAGTCTCACTCGATCGGGTAAATAGTAAAACATTTCAGGAATTACCTGATAGAAACTATTTTGCATTTCTTCTAACATAAAACCTTGTTCTTTTTTATAGATATTCCATAACTTAATTTTATTGTTTATTCCCACAAAAAACATCGTATTTACATGAAAATATTCTGTTTGTAAGCCAGTATTATTCTGTTTATCAATTGCGGGTGAGATTACAATTTGTATTCTTCCTTCTAGTTCGATATTTTTATTAAATTTATCCCACAATTCTCTCGCATATTTTTTGATTGTGTCTAACTGCACACCATCCCTATATCGAACAGCTTCACCTTTCCAAGTATCAATATCTTCAGCAATATCTAGGGTTTCATTCTTAAATAACTTCAACCTGCACCATTCAGAAAATAAAATCAAAGGACATATTTCTTTATTAACTGGCTTACTAGATAAATCTTTTAGTTTTCCTCTAAGCTCTTCTATGTTTGAAATAGATGATGATTTGGGATCCTCATAGACTAACAGAAAAGAGTTGATTAAAAATAAACTATTATCGGAATTAATATTTAAAATATTGAAAAGGTTTTCGATTAAATTAAATCGTTGATTTTCCCATTTTTGGTCAGCTTTAGGATAAGTAGGAAAAAACCTAGCATAGGTTTCAATTCCTAGCGCAGAATAATTAACACGCTGATTACTGTCAACATTCTGGTTCATTTTATCAACCAACAAACCTAGATCGACATATCCATAATGGGAATAAAAATCGATCGCTTCTATATCATCGAGAGCTTGTTGCAGCGATCGGGATAAAACGCCTTCGATCGCTGTATCTTTTGACCTACAAGCTGCCATAACATGAATAGCTATATTAGCTCCTCGAAGCGCTTCATATTGTTTGATCGCATCGCTAACGAATTTTATAATATCTCCCGCACCACTTTGGGAGTAACAAGTATCAATAATATAGAGAACTTGAGAGATGGTTACTTGCTTATTTTTAATAGGACGAACTAAGTCTTGAGTCGGTAAAGCCGTTGAAGGTATATCGTCACTATTTGTGTCTTCCAGTATGAGATAATGTCCATCCCCTTGACAATATTCGCCATGACCAGAATAGTAAAAAATAAGAATATTTTTCGTTCCATGCCGCTCTCTATCCCGAAGCCAATTAGGGAATAATTTTTTAAGATCGTTAGTTGTGGGATTCAAGTGTAAACTTGGCAGAACTCTTTCATATCCAAAACCACTGGTAAACAGACTGTTCACCAATTCTAAATCCGTCTCGACGCTGGGTAATTGCTCGAATGCGTTGTAATCCTTTGTCCCACAAGCGATTAGATAATACTTGATTTCTTCATCCATATCATTACCCATCAATCGATTAACCCCGATCGAATCGCTTCCCCAGTTTCAACCGCCGTCAGATACCTTTTGGCATCGTGAGCCTCGCAGCCATTATAAACTAACTTATCCTCGACAGTTCCCTCAAATAAAGGGTTGAGTTGCTTTGTCAACGCCACCACATCGCCATCGTCCGCGATATTTACCCATCTTTTCACATTTCCGGGCCAGCGCCCCAGGTTATTGCGGGGGGATGGTTGCAGTCGATCGAAAATTAATTGTCTTATCCCCAAAGGAGAACCGAGAGTGACAAAGACTTTAATCGGCCATTCTGGATGCTGACATAAAGTTTCGTAACAGACGATCGAACCGAGAGAATGAGCTACAAGTACCCGCGTATCTTCACCGATACATTCTATTACTCGCTCTTGAATCTGCTGTTTTAGCTTTTGATCGTGTAAATAGCTCCCTACTTGCTTAAGATAAGAAATAACCAATTTCTCGGCAATGCTACCGAAAAACCGAGATTCACTTAACCCCGACAAAGCTCTCTGGATAATTTTCGGGGTAGATTTTTCTCTCAAAAGGCTATCCGCATTGGGATGATTATTTTCCACTCGTTCCGTTTCTTGCCACCACAACTGGAGTAATTCTTTTTCCCAATCGGAATCGATATCATTAACATCGTAGTTCGGGATGCCGATCGCTTTCGGTTTTCCCCGAAAAATATCTCCGTAAAACGCGCAACGAAAATCGGTATCGGACTCTAACTCGGTTCCTGCGAGTTTCAATCCATCCTTGAGACTTGGCAACCACTCAGCACAAATCGTGTGGCTACCCCTAAATTCTTGCGCGATACCGTGAACACCGACAATTTTAGCCATGATCGTGCGGTTACAGAGCTTCCCTATCCCTGTTGATTTTCAATTTTAAATGGTTTTTCGCACTTGAGACCGAGAGCAAATTTAAAAACTGCCTTGCTTCGATCGCCTTGTCAGTCGAGATAGACCGTTCAAAAACAGCAACCAAACCACCACCACCAACCAATGCAGCACCGAGATCGTCCAGAGAGAACCAGTCAGCCAATAGACAACGGTGCAAGTTAATCCCAATAAAGCCGCTAAAATCAAGAAAATAGGCTGAAAAAAAGTCGGATTGCCCTTTTTGTAAAAAATAATTGCATTGAGGGGATGATAGACGGTAAAAAGCGTGATGCTGACCAAAGCAGAGAGGATCAGGTTAGCTGTGGAAGTTGCCGTTTCCGGATGGGGAATTAACAGCACCCGAAAGACGAATTCCTCCCAGAATGCCGGGAAGAAAAAACAAAAGACGAGCATTTTCAGTATCTCTAACGGTCTCCGTTCGGGGAAGTGCCAACGTAAAAAACCCGACCGGAAACCGATGGTCAGGGCGATCGCGGCGTATAATCCCAATCCGATCGCCGTCACCCCCCAATCCCGACCGGTAAGGGGCAGCACGAGCGCGCCCAAAGTGCGACGGAGCATCGGTGCGATCATCGGCATTTCCCCGAATAACTTGGTCGGTGCGAGGGGTAAAATCTCCGGCATCGCTCCCCCAACCTGATTAGTACGGAGGAACCAGAGAGTTGCTCCTGACCGCAAGAAAATCTCACCGATCACGTCATTGCTGCCTCGCGGTAACATCGATCGCCAGCTTAGTAGAGCGTTGGCCAGTGTATTTTCCCGAATCAAGCCTTTGCCCCGACTATCGGTGATACCGGCGAGAATTTCGGCGTTTTGCCGCCAATCGGCCCGGATCACCCCCCGGGGAGCTAATACCCGTTCCAAACGATCGCCCAATTGTCCCAAACGTTGAAAACGCAAGGTTTCCGGGTCGTCGGCATGGGTTGTCAACCAAGCGGCGATCTGCGGATCGGTTTCAAACTGGTGGCGCAGGGTAGCGATCGTGATATAAAGGGCCTGATTCGAGTCCTGCACGCAGGAAGTCGCGGGGGTAACACTAGAAACCCCGGTCCCGTCCCCGATCCGGTAGCGAGCCATCATGATCTCTAACTGCTTGTGGAATTCTGTCAGGGGGGACAGAGAAACCCTGCCAAAGTTGTAATCCTCCAAGAGGTCTAATTTCACGATCGCATCGGATAGGGGTCGGGAATTAAGCCATCCCCGCTCTAAACTACCCGTATAGTTCGCCCAACTCTGATATCCCGATAAAATCCCCTGGGGATTGTGAGCGTACACCTGATCATAATCGAGCTGCCACTGCAGCTCTCCCGTCAGGGCATCCCGAATCACTTCGTAGAGAAAATAGGAAAAATGACCCGTTACCGTTCCCAATTGTATTGATTCGCCTTTTTTACCGCCGATTCCGCCGAAAAGATGAATTCCTATGCCTTTATCGCCCTCTTTCCATGATTTTTTTTCACCCTCCGGCAGGACTGTTACCCGACTGGCGGTTCCTTTGCGGGATGGGGTATCGTTCCAAGTGCTGCGGGCGATGTAATCTTGGCCCGATTGCACCCCGGTCAGGGTTGCCGTCGGTTGCAGTTGAAACAGCGATCGAGGTTTGATTGCTTGAACGGTAAAGAGGTTATCGCGTCCCCGCGCACCGTAGATATACCAGCCCTCCTTTCCTTCCCTCGCCGCTGCTAACTCTCGGGGGGTCGAGATAAAACGTCCTCCGGAAACTAAGGGTTGTTGGGGAATGCGGATCACTTCCGAGCTGCCGTCGAATTGTCCACTGTCGCGGTTATAGTGTTGCACTCGGAAAAGTTCGCTCCCACAGGGGGGTGAACCGGGGCAAACCTTGGGGATGTCGCTGGGGGTTCGGGGGGGAGCTTCGCCGATAATTTTCACCAATGCCACAAAGCGCCCAGTAACGATCAAGGGCATTCGCTCCACTTGTAATGACGTTTCCCCGATTTCTGCATCGGGAAAGCTGACCACCACATCATCGAGCGGTCGCGATCCGGCCAGCGCTTGCAGTGGTCCGACCCCTGAACGACCATTCAAGCGAGTCGGTAGGATATTTCCCTGTTTTTCACTCTCGATCGCCTCTGGAGTGAAGCGAATATCCTTAGTAACCAGTCCTAAATATCGAGCCAGTGCCGGGGATTGCCGCCAACCTAAACGAACTTTTTGACCGACTAAATCCGGCCGGGGTGCTTGGTAAACCTGCAACCAAGTCCAATCTTCCCCCGGTGTGGCGGAATATTCCTCCGGTTTTGGCAAAATCAGGCGACCGATCCAGGGGGCGATCGGGCGATACC
This sequence comes from Microcystis sp. T1-4, assembly GCF_000297435.1. Lineage (GTDB taxonomy): Bacteria > Cyanobacteriota > Cyanobacteriia > Cyanobacteriales > Microcystaceae > Microcystis. The sequence continues at coordinate 9,717 of NZ_CAIP01000031.1, forward strand.
ATCGCGGATCGAGGGATTGCTCTAGGGGAAAATAGCCCGGTTGATTGACCGCTAACCGACTCATGATCCAGTAGTCAGCCTTGGCTTCTTCCACGGGGCGCGGACTGAACAGAAACACCGCTAGAGCGATCGCCGCCAGCGAGAGAAGTATCCAGACAATCCGGGAAATCGTTCTTTTCATGGTATAGCTGACGCTCATCGATCGAGTCAGGTTTCTCCAGCCTACAGCGTTTAGACTAAGTAGCTGGTTATAATTAAATTAAAAATGGATTTTGCCTTTAATCCCCCCTTGATCTCCCCTTAATAAGGGGGGTGCCGATCCCCCCTTAATCCCCCCTTGATAAGGGGGGTGCCGATCCCCCCTTAATCCCCCCTTGATAAGGGGGGGTACCGATCCCCCCTGCCCCCCTTGATAAGGGGGGGTGTCTGATAATTTTTAACGCCTACCTACTTATCCCTGAAATTCCGTCAAAATCCCATAGATAGCCCAGATAGCCATGGCGCGTAAATAATGACAAGCGCGAAAAGTTCCCACCGATGTAATCGCTTCCGGGGTGCGAAATTGTAGGCCATTTTCATAAACTTGTCGCACCACCGCTTCCGTAATTTGCCATCCTTGCTTTTCCATTCCCATTTGCATCAAAAAAGCCACCAACCCAAAATTAATTCCTACCCAAACTTCCAAGGGATGAGTTGCCTGGGGATTTTCGGGAGTACCATCGGGTTTTAACCCATTTGCTGCCCCAAATTTTCCCTCATGAAACTTGAGAAAACAAGCCTGATAAATCTTACTTAAAGCTGATTGCGTGTATTGATTTTCTACCACATCCGGTAAAGCCAATAAACGGGCATAAAATTGACCGCATAATTGGTCAGTCATCACCACATCGGAACCACTGCCACTATCTAAATTATAATATTCTCCATTCCAGAGAGTCTGATGATAAATAGCGCGAGATTGCTGTAACCAACCAGCAAAAATTGCTGTATCTTCTCCAAGAATTGCCCCAATTTTAAGCGTCGCTTCTAGGGCTGCTATCCACAAACCACCACAATAGGCACTAATTCCCTGTAAACGCCAATCATCAAAGGTTTGGTCTGGTGCGCCAGAATTTTCGGGAATCCCATCCTTATCAAGGTCAAAAGTTTTTAAATATTGCAAAGTCAGAACAATTGACGGCCAACATTCCCGCAGAAAATCCTCATCTTTAGCCCCCGTTAATAAATAATCCCGATAGACTAATAAAACAAAATCACTGCCTAAATCTTTCCAGAGATTACAATCTTGATAACTGGTGTAATTACTCTTTTGCCAAGGATGTTCATTGGGTGCGCCTAAATCGTGGGGAGTGGCATTTTTAGCCTTACGAATGGCACTAGCTTGGTTATAACCGATAATTCGAGGAGTGTCGTCACTGCTGGGAATTGCCCTGGCAAAAGCTTCCATGACGGCCTTTTCTAAGCGCGGCCATAACATCAATAACCCAAAGGAACCATAGAGACGCACATCAAGACTTTCATACCAACGATAATCAATACATTCTAACACTCCGAATTGACCGATCGGATCCTGTTCCGTGGCGGCCGTCCAGAGAGTGCCGCCGTCAGTTAGGAGGTATAATTCGTTAAATAAAGCCATTTTAAACCAATCGGCCAGATCGCTGCGTTCTAGGATCGGTTTTTGCCAGTTAATAATATTTTCTCGCCATGTATCGCCGTGTTTTAAAGCCGTGCGTACCATCGCCCAAGCATTTTGACCATTTCGACCGAAAAAGTCCGTATAACGACGATAATAGTTAATTCCTTGGGCAAATTCGGTAACGGGTAAATCCCAAGCTAAAATAAAAGGAATTTTGCGAGTTTTCCCCGGACGAATGGTAAAACGAATCGCCATAGCCGTGGCCGTTTGTTCCCCTTTTTGGGCGGGGGTTTCGTCCTCAATATCCGGTAAAGAGCCATTCATGGCGAAATAGTCCCAAACTTCCCCCCCATCGCCCGCAGGGTTCCATTTACCCAGATAAAATACCTCTAGACTCGGATTAGTAATACTGGCAATCGCCATCTGTCCATCCCCTTCGCCGGGGTTTTCGTAATCCCGACGCATTAGACAGCCAACGCGGAAATTATCGACAATCCATTGATTATAATTACCCTCACTTTCCCCCCATTTTGATTGATATTCATAGACGGGACTACCATCATCTCTCACTTTAACCACTGGGGATTTAATCGCGTTAGTAAACCAACCGATTGTATTTTGCCAAGTCAGCATAATACTAATAGTAATCGGTTTATCGGTGGGATTATGAGCCGTCCATTCAAATAGGGCAATAGGATAACTACTTTCTTGATAATTATGCGCCCAAACCGGTGAGAATTGTTCGCAAATTAATTGAGTCTGAAAAACATCTTTGTACTCGTACCAACTGCGGGGATAAAGGGCCGAATAGTTTCCCTTTTCGGCTGGATACCACGACCAGCGCGATAACGTTCCATCCGTCGGGCTTTCCGTCGCCATAGCGTAGGCTTGGGCGCTTCCGTCTTCTGTTTGTTCAAAAATGCTAAATTGACAGGCCGCAAGGCTATTAAAACTGTGTTCACCGCCGTCCAGATGCCAGAGGTTAAAGTCACCTTTGGGGGAACGTCCGATGCAACCGGCCCCAAATCCCCCCAGAGGCATCCCATGCCAAGGACCATCATCTAAATTGCTGGCGTAGCGGACGCTGTAGGGTTTTTCCCAACCTTTGCCCAGAGGACGTTTCCAAGCAGCGGCGGGAATTTCTGGAAGGGAGACGAGATTAAGCATAGATTTAAGTGGGAATTATGAATTATGAATTATGAATTAGGAATTGGGGATAAGGGAGAGGGGATAAGGGAGAGGGGATAAGGGATAAGGGAGATGGGAGAGGGGATAAGGGAGAGGGGAAAGGGGAAAGGGGAAAAGAGAGAATAAATAAAAATAATATCCTGAATTCAGACTCTACCGAACCTGTCATGTAAAACTATCAACAACTCGTGCTTGTAAAGCTTGTATACTAAGGCTTTGAGTTTTTGTTAGATTGATATTTAAGTAGGTGGGTGGAATTAAATATAAAATGAACGTAGGTTGGGTTGAAGCATGAAACCCAACGCCCGCATGGGTTACGCTACCGCTAACCCATCCTACAAATAATTGTGCCTACCTACTTATCAACTTTAGAGCATTGCTGGGCAGAGAGGGAGCTTAAGGAATTTTCTACAGTGTAAGTTCGGAAACCATAATTTCATAATTCATAATTCATAATTCATAATTCTGACCCCACCAAGAAACTTTTTCAGTAAACCCTAATTATTCGCTAAAGAGATAATTGCTGCGATCGCTGACAGGCCAATCTTGATTTTCTCCACCGATAATTAAACGTTTAATATCGACAAAATCCTTACTTAATTGGGTCAAGGCATTGATTAAAATATCCAAAGCAATAAGATCGCTAGTACCGAGATCAAACCAACAACGTCCCCAAGTACCTAAGTATTCAAAATCGGTCATATTGTGCATCGGTGACATAAAGGCATTTTCGGCCATATCTGGATCGTATTCCATATAACTAATATCGACTCCTACCTCTTGTACCTGTAGGTTTTCGGCATTGAAAGCCCCTAATTTACCCAAATAAAACCAAGAGGCAAAAACTTCTTCTACATATTGCTGTTCTATATTCGAGGGAACCGTCGAAAATTCCAGCCAAAACCAGACATCAAAAGGATTAAATTCGCGAAATTGCACTTCCATTTTTTTTATAGGAGACAGGAGTAGTCACTGATAACTGATAACTGATAACTGATTACTGATTACTGATTACTGATTACTATGCTGTAATTTCCAGAGAAAACTAGCGAGGAGATTGGTGATAATATGAGCGAGGATCGGGATTAATAAATTACCGGTGATGATGACGGTATAACCGAGGGCGAAACCGACAACAGTTGCCCAGATAACATAGGGCCATTGTTGGGAACCGCTAAAATGGAGAATACCAAAAATTAGACTAGAAACGGTTAAACCAAAGATATTTAAGCCCAAAGCTGGCAAAATCACCCCGCGAAATAATAATTCTTCACTTAACCCCGGCAGTAATCCAATCCAAATTAAATCGGGCCATGCTAAAGGTTTAATGACTAATTCTAAGTAAGAGTTAGCACTATGGCGATAACTAGACCAAAAACGATAGAGAAGCCCACTAATTCCACTAATTGCCCCCGCTAAGGCTAATCCGAACAGGAAATCCGGGAGAGTCCAGCGAATGGCGGGAATAGCGATCGCACCGAAATATTGCCAAACTTTGGCGACTACCAGCAGGATAATCGCCGTTACCGCCATAATGGTGAGGACTTGTGTGCGTGTCAGGGAATCAAATTCGGAATTAGGGGAATTAGTCACGGATTCTCGGATAAACAGCGTAAAGAGTTTAAATTAGGGCGAAGAGATGCGAGGCTAACCCCTGCCCGTTGACAAACGATCGCACCGATCGCCTCCATATACGAGTGTACCCTAATTGCTTTCACCCCTAGGGGTTCTGGGGCCACCTTCATTCTTGTACTATTTTCCTGTACGGCAATCAGTACAGTTTTTTCTTGACAAAAACTTAGAACTGTGCTAGAGCCGCAGGCACTGGCGGGAACGATCAGCGCGTCCACCTCCCGGCTCCAAATAGCATCGGGACTGGGCTGCTTGACCAATTGGGGGGCGCGACTTAAACCCACCAAAACGCAGGGTAAAAAAGTATAACCGATTTCTTCGGCTGCGGCCTTGGGGGAAAGTTGCGGATCGAGAGGCAGCGGACTTAAAGCGGGAGCGTGGGCCGCCGGTATTTGGAATTGTCGGACCACCAGATGGGAAATCACCGCTTCGGCCCCGGCAAGGGGATCCACCCCCTGACCATGGCGATAATTAGCCAGGGCAATGCTATCGGGATCGTCGGGAAAACGGGCAACAATGGCGATCGCTTCCGCTCGGCCTTGCTTAATCAGTTTTTCTGCTCCCCGCAGCAAGCTGTCGGGATTGCCAATTGTTCCCCAACTGGCCCCGGAGGCTGCCTCTCGCAACTGCACATTTAAGGGGGCATCGGTGACAAGGTAATCGGTGATATCTAAGCCTAGGGTGGCCCGGACAGCATCGGCAGCCTGAAGGTGTCTTTGCAAGAGGTCAAATTCAATGGCGCGATCAAATAGTAACCCGATGCGATTTTGATGGACGGGACTTAATCCCCAATCCCCCCGGGCAAAACGATCTAAAGCGTAACCCTCCACATAATAGGTGTTGGCTAGGGGCCAGTACAATTGGGCGCCATTGAGGACATTGGGATGGGTAATTAGGCGATCGCAAACTTGGGCGATCGCTCTGGCCACGGGAATGCCATCCCCAGCATAACCGCCAATCGCTGCCCCGATGCCGGTGGGAATAATTAGTACGGCGGTATAGGGACGGGAATTCACGAGGCAGTGGTGACAATCGCTTCGACTTTGACTTGATTATTCTCGGTATCCACTTCTGTGATTGCCCAACGCAAGGGTTCACCGCGTTTGGCTAATTCTTTTTCGATTTCTTGCTCCAGTTGTTGCGGGGTTTCCTGTAGGTCGATTTCGGCACTAATAAAGTGAGTGGTCATGGGGATTGTCTGGGATAGTTATCCCCTCAGTTTATCAAGATTTTGCCTTCTTGCGCTGGTTTATCGGCTCTCTGGGTCAGGAACCACAAAGACACGAAGGACACAAAGATCGATCGCTGATATGTAAGTTAAACTGGTCGCAACGCGCTCGCTACGCGAGATCACACAAAGAATAGGAGAGCCTTAGCCATTCTCGTACTATGATTAATAGTAGGCTTTCCCCTAGAGATTATGATCGCAGTTCCCAACTACATCAGTCCCCAAGAATATCTCGCTATCGAGCGCCAGAGTCAGATCCGTCATGAATACCGACGTGGTTTGGTTTATGCGATGGCCGGCGGTACAGATAATCATGGTCGCATCGCCTTCAATTTTCTCAAAGTCATTGACGAACATTTCGGCGACTCTACAGACTGTCGGTTTCACTCGGGTAATGTCAAGGTTAACTATCAAGATCAGTTTTATTACTATCCCGATGCTTTTGTTACCTGCGATCCGCGCGATCGCCAAGATCGTTATCTGAAACGCTATCCGAAACTAATTGCGGAAGTGCTTTCCCCCAGTACGGCCGCTTTTGACAAGGGCGAAAAATTCCAAGATTATCAACAGATAGAAACTTTAGAAGAATATGTATTAATTTCCCAAGAAATCCAGCGCGTGGAATGCCGTCGTCGTAATTCTCTGGGGATATGGGAAACGACTATTTACGAGACAGGCGATCGCGTGATCCTGTCAAGTATTAACCTAGATTTAGCCATCGCCGATCTCTACCGGGGAATAGATTAAAATGTGAACTACTCTCAAGGGAGTTGAGAGCTTGCTGCTTCCATGGGAATGGATAGACAGCCTTTAGTTTACTTGTACTAACTAGCTCGGCAATTTTCCAGCCATTCTTCTAAATCTTGTAGTGACTGAAAATCTAACAAAGCTTCTCCCAAGTTTTCTAACTGTTCTAGGTCAAGACTGCGGATATTGGGCAATAATTCGGGAGAAATGTCCCCTACACGCCGATTTAATTGACGTAAAACTAGGTTAGCTTCTCCCTCTTGTCGTCCCTCTTGTAAACCCTCGGACCAGATTTCTTGATAGATAACGGATTCTTTCATGATGTCTTTCCTCAATAATCGTTGGATGATGTCTTTCTTTAATACTAACCCGGCTAGAATTGCGGTAGATGCAGCCAGATTACTTTGTTCTCGACTATCGCTGATTTGCTCGATTTCTTGGGCAATTTGCCGCAGTAAGTTTTCTTGTTTCTCAGCTTGAGCGAGTATGGCAAAGGGAAACAGTCCGGAGGCCTTTAATAAGGGTTCCGAGGGTTGTTCCCAAAGTCTAATCACTTCAAATTGATGAGAGGTTTTCCCTTGTTTATAATCATTCTGTCGGACTTTGGGGGAATCACTTTTCCTTAGATAAATAACCACTTGATGGATAGGTTTACGCGGATAGCGTCGATAGAGTCTGGTGGCATAATCTAGCATTCTATAGGGAATATCTTCTTTAGGGTCGGTTTGGAACTCGATATGTAAGATTAATTCTTCCGACTCTAAAAAGATTAAAGTATCGGCTCTAATTGGCTCTAGGGATAATTCCGAGGGTTTAATTTCTGTTAATTCTAAGGGTTTACCCAGTAACCAAGTGGCCAAGTCTCTCGAATATTCAAGAGCGATAAATTTACAGGTAGAATCATACATTATTTAATTCAAATTATAGGTTAAGGCTGACCTATATTTTAACAAAATTATCACCCTATTCCCCCTCAATCCCCCCTTATCAAGGGGGGTAGGGGGGATCGAACCCAAAATCTATCTTCAATTTAATTATAACCAGCTACTTAATACCTAGCTACTTAAACAAAGGATTTTTATTCGGGAAAGGGTATATCTAAACTCATTTGTTGTCCTTGGGTTTCCCTTTGTTTTTCGGCAGCTTTCAGGACTTCAAAGGTGAGGATAACATCGAGACGTTTTTTTTGTTCAAGGATTTCTTGTACTGTCACAATCTCAATTTTATCGACACTTTGACTCATATAACGACCGCGATAAATTCCCGCAGATTTGGCTGTTTGGATCATATCTTTGCTGGGGGGTTTCAAGGTGATAAATATACCCAGGGCTGCCCCTTGTAGTGTCATGGTTCCCTGTAGATCTCTGATGTCTCCCGATTTGACATTACCGGATTTTACTTGAAAAATAATTTTCTCCCGATTGTCCTTATCTCCCTGAAAATAGGCAATAGCATCGACTCCTTTATCTGCCCCTTTTTTGTCATTAATCACAGCCCGGTTATTACTATAGGTTAAAACCGCCCATTTCTCAAATTCTTTGCGGGTACGATCATCGGGTTTAGTGGCTAATGCTTTGGCTGATTCTAGATCTTTGGGAATACCATTCAGTTCAATTTTATCTAAAACATTTTTACCAAAGGAGTCCTCTAATCGCTTTAACATTAAGCTAATACTCTGATAGGTTATATCAATTCCAATCCAGTTTCTCTCTAATCTCTCCGCTACAGCGATAGTCGTTCCACACCCACAATAGGCATCTAAAATCACATCTCCTTTATTACTACTTGCTTTGATTATTCTTTCTAACAATGCCTCTGGTTTTTGTGTGGGATAACCCAGACGTTCTTTTTGATGAATACCACGGAGCATACTAATATCAGACCAAAAATCTTGTAAAGGAACTCCTTTACTTTCATCTAAATATCTTTTTAGATATGGTCTTCCTGATGCAGAATAAACAAGAAGACCCTGTGCTTCAAATTGTTGCATTTTTGCTTTACTATAGGCCCAAAATCTACCTGTAGGTGGCTTAACTCCTTTCCATTCATAGCTAGTATCTCCTCCTGGTTTTGCCGCAGTTAAATCTGATTTATTATATCGACGACCTGTTTCTGATTCAATATTTCTATACCATTTATCTTGTGTGGTTTCGGGCAATTCTAAATATTGATGATTCCACAGCCACTGATTACTTTTTACATAGAAAAATATCACATCATGAATTCTACCATACTGTTTACTTCCCTGTTTTCCATCATTGTGAGAGTCGGCTCTTTTCCAAACTATTTCATTTTTAAAATCACCCCCCTGAGAGCAAAAAATAGCATCTAAAACTATTTTTAAATAATGACTAGCAGTAGGATCGCAGTGGAGATAAAAGCTACCGGTAGATTTTAAAACTCGATGGATTTCCACGATCCTCAGAGTCATACTCACCAGATAAGCGAGAAGACTGCCTTTACCTAAAACTTTGGTTAAACCGTCAATTAAATCGATAGTCTGACTGGTAAATTTACCCTGATAGTTGCTTTGAATTTCTTCTAAAGCTTCGTTAGCGTGATTATCCCATGTCCAGGTATCTACAAACGCTTGTGCTTGTGCTTGATCTTCCTTACCTAAGTTGTTATAAATTTGGTTGTAATTGCGTTTAGAATTAAAGGGGGGATCGATATAACAAAGATCGATCGACTCATCTTTGATATATTTCCGCAGCACTTCTAGGTTATCACCGTAGTATAGTTTATTGACCATAGAGATTGGGGGGATTGACTGCATTCTCAATTGTATTATTATTCCCCCTTAAAGAGGACGAATGCAATCGCTCCAGAGAATAATATGATTGTACTAATTACAACAAGCGCATCCTGTGCGCTCAAAATTTAATTTTCCTAAGTCTATCTTGCCTGAAAATGAGGGGGTCGCAGGCAGGCACGGATTCCCATTATATAAATAAGTATATGTCAAGTGCTGGGATTTTGTCAAGAGGAATTATCGTCACCGTCAAATTAATTTCGCCGCTAAAATCAAAGGTTCTTTCCAATCAACTAAAACTAAGCTAAGTGGGTGGGTGGAATTAAATATAAGATGAACGTAGGTTGGGTTGAAGCATGAAACCCAACGCCTGCATGGGTTACGCTACCGCTAACCCATCCTACAAATAATTTTGCCTCCCTACTTAAGACGCATTTAAACTGCCTATCCTTAGATTAGCTGAATTTCCCCCCCAACCCCCCCGACATCGGGGGGGCAAGGGGGTAGGGTTGCCTCCTGCCTCCTGCCCCCTGCCTCCGTTATCTTGGGTGAGGTGGGAACCCTAACCGTAGTATGATTGAACAATGCGAAGAATCACAATAACTCGACCCGACGACTGGCACCTTCATCTGCGCGATGGTGCGGCAATGAAAGCGGTTCTACCCCATACGGTGCGTCAGTTTGCCCGTGCCATTATCATGCCGAATTTAAAGCCCCCAGTGCGCTCGGTGGCTGATGCTGCCTCCTATCGCGAGCGCATTCTGGCAGCAGTTCCAGAGGGTCAACAGTTCGAGCCACTGATGACCCTCTATCTCACCGATAATACCAGTCCCGAAGAAATCGTGGCAGCGAAAGCCTCCCAGTTTGTCAAAGCGGTGAAATACTACCCGGCCGGTGCGACAACTAATTCCGACTTGGGGGTGACGGACCTTCGTAGGTGCGATGGCGTTTTGGCAGCGATGGAGCAGGTAGATATGCCGCTACTACTGCACGGAGAAGTTACCGATGGTGATATTGATGTGTTCGATCGAGAGAAAGTGTTCATTGAGAAGCACTTGCTCCCACTGATAACAAGATTTCCGAAACTGCGGGTGGTGTTTGAACACATTACCACTGCCGATGCGGTCAAGTTTGTTCTATCTGCTAACAACAATGTCGCCGCCACAATTACGCCCCAACATTTATTGTTTAGCCGAAACATTCTCTTTACCGGTGGCATTCGTCCTCATTTTTATTGCCTGCCGATTTTGAAACGAGAGGATCATCGTTTGGCACTTTTGCAAGCGGCAACATCGGGGAATCCCAAGTTTTTTCTAGGGACCGATAGCGCACCCCATTCTCGCTACAGCAAGGAAAGTTCCTGTGGCTGTGCGGGTTGTTATTCAGCCCTGCACGCCCTAGAGTTGTACGCAGAAGCCTTTGAGAGTGTCGATGCGCTTGAGCAACTAGAAGGGTTCGCCAGCTTGCACGGGCCAGATTTCTATCAACTCCCCCGAAATACCGAACAAATCACCTTAACCAAAACCCCTTGGCGCATTCCCGATGAATTGCCATTTCCCGAATCCGGACTGGTGCCGTTACGAGCGGGTGAAGAGATAACCTGGCAATTAGGGGAATAAAAACCGCGAGTCTTGGTAGTTGCGGTCAAGAATTCAAGATTAGTTATTTCCCATGACAATGAGGAGGATCGATAACATTGGCAAAAATTGCCCAAAGTACCATGAGCGGCATCGGCAACAAACAGATTAGCCATTGATGACCGGTTAGGGTCGCCGTTGCAAACAGACTGTTCATCACCCCCCATTGACTAAACAAAATTTGTAGGGCAACAGCAGCCACAATCCCCAAAATTAGGATCGGTGCATTAGTAATCGAGGTTGACTGACGACGCAGGTAGTTAACTAGGCTCATCCCTAATTGACTGATACTGAGCAGATAGATAACCCGTGCTGCCACAAGGGATTGAATTGCCATTGTGCGGGCAACGGCAATATCTCCTGTGGTCGATTTAGCCCACTCAAACATACCAAAAATCAGAATCCAGTTAAACAATGAAACAGCCAAAATTCGGCGCAATAGTTTTTTGGTGATCAAAGGTTCATTGGGATTGCGTGGTGGTGACTGCATAATGCCGGGGGATTTTGCTTCAAAGGCCAGGGGAACAGTCATCGTGACCGAGTTGATCATGTTCAACCAGAGTACTTGTAGGGAGAGGATGGGTAAATCTCGCGCCAGTAAAGTACTGATCAGAATCGTCATCGATTCGCCACCATTGACAGGTAAGAGAAAGGAGATTGCCTTGCGTAAATTTTGATAAACGGTGCGTCCTTCTTCGACAGCAGCCTTGATCGAGGCAAAGTTATCATCAGTGAGGAGCATATCAGCAGATTCCCGGGCGACTTCCGTTCCTCCTTTCCCCATGGCAATGCCGATATCGGCCTGCTTGAGAGCCGGCGCATCATTAACACCATCGCCCGTCATCGCCACGATTTCTCCTTGGGACTGGAGTACTTCCACCAGTTGCAGTTTTTGGGTAGGGGCAACCCTGGCAAATACCGATCCATCGACCACCGCTTGGGCCAGTTGATGATTATCCATTTGCGCTAATTGTTTTCCCTCAAATGCTAAGACTTGTGCTGCCGTTTTAATGCCCATCCGTTCCGCGATCGCCCGCGCCGTGACAAGATGATCACCAGTAATCATCTTGACGCGAATCCCAGCACTTTGACAGGCATGAACAGCAGCGATCGCCTCTGGACGAGGCGGGTCAATCATGCCCTGTAATCCTAGAAACACCAAGCCTGTTTCGATATCCTCATGGTCGATAGAATGCTGATGGGTCGCGGCTGCTTTTTTGGCGAAGGCAAGCACCCGTAAACCCTGCTCTGCCATCGTTTCTACCGCTTGCTCGATCTGTTGGGCGTTCAGCGCGGTCATCTGACCATAGCGATCGATCATCTGGGAACAACGACGCATTAGCGACTCAACCGATCCCTTGACATAGATCAGGCGAGGTATCCCATCATGCAGGGTTGCCATGTATTGGTACTCAGATTCAAAGGGAATTGCATCTAATCGTGGGGTTAAAGACAATAGCCTCAATTGACTGAGACCTGCTTTGGCGGCGGCCGCAATCAGCGCCCCTTCCGTAGGATCCCCCACCACTGACCAATCTTCTCCCGTTTGTTTTAGCCCGGAGTCATTACAAAGCAAACCAGCTACCAGACAATCCCCTAGGGCCGGCGGTAATTCCTCTGCAAAGGGGCTGCCAGGGTTGCCATCGGTGATCAGACTAATTTCGCCCTTGGGACTATAGCCACCACCACTAACGGCGTAATATTGCCCTTCAGTATAAATGGACTGTACAGTCATTTGATTTTCGGTCAGGGTTCCGGTTTTGTCGGAACAAATGACGGTCGCACTCCCCAATGCTTCCACTGCGGGCAGTTTACGAATAATCGCATGACGACGGGCCATGCGGTTGACCCCAATGGCCAAGGTAATCGTTACCACTGCCGGCAGCCCTTCTGGAATCGCACTCACTGCGAGGGCAACGGCAGCTTCAAACATATCGATCCAAGATTTCCCCCGTCCTAACCCGATGGCAAAGGTCAAGGTTGCTAGGGTCAAAATTGCGTAGAGTAGGGTGCGGCTAAATTGGGCAAATTTACGGGTCAGGGGTGTGCTAAGGCTGACTCGGCTTTCCATCGACTGGGAAATCTGCCCCACTTCGGTGGCATTGGCCGTAGAGACAACAATCCCTTTGCCCTGTCCAAAGGTAACAAAACTCCCTGCGTAGGCCATGTTTGTCCTTTCTGCTAGGGGCGTATCCCCGGGTAAGGGTTCGATCGCTTTTGACCCGGGCAAGGATTCCCCGGTCAAGGCAGACTCATCCACCTGCAAATTGCGGACTTTCAGCAGCCTCAAGTCCGCCGGCACTTTATCCCCCGATGCCAATAAAACGATATCTCCTGGCACCAAATCCTGAGATGGAATCCGCAGGGTTTGTCCCTCTCGCAACACGGTCGCTTCTGTGGTTACGGCTTTGGCTAGGGAAGCGATCGCACCTTCCGCCTTAGCTTCCTGCACATAGCCAATAATGGCATTGATCAGGGTAACTCCCCAAATCACCGAGGCATTCGTCCAAGACCCTAAAAATGCCTTAATAGTACCCGCAAGCAAGAGAATATAGAGTAGTGGCTGATGAAATTGCTGCAAAAACCTCAACCAAGCTGGTTTCCCCGGCTTAAATCGCAGTTCATTCGGGCCATATTTTTCGTAGCGACTGGCCACTTCTTCTGCTGATAAGCCCGCTGACCCATCGCTGGTCAAGTATTCAATCACCTCTGGTTGAGAAAGTTGATGATACAAGGGCAATGATAATTGAACTGGCATCATGCTCTCCAATATTTAGGGAATTATGAATTATGAATTATGAATTATGAATTGGGGAAGTGGGGAAGTGGGGGGGTGGGAATTATGAATTATGAATTATGAATTATGAATTATGAATTGGGGGGTGGGGGGGAGCATCTCATTTATGCAAGTGAGTAATTATACTTATCTATAAAACTGGTTTCTAGCAAGGCTTTCAAAATAGCTTGACATAAAAACCTGATTTAGGGGTTACAAAGGTGAGATGCTCCCGGGGTGGGGAAGCTGTCTCATCACCCTATCACCCCAAAACCCTATCACCCTATTTATTTCCAGACGACCGACGACCGACGACTGACGACCTTAAGCTCCCGTCTTATTTTGATAATAATCGCGGGTTCCCTTGGCATCTAGGGCCTCACCGAGACGAGCAATGGCCTGGGCGTAGGCGGCGTTACGCAGAGATATATCGAACTCCTGGGCGAAAGACCAGACTTTTTCCGCTTCTGTCACCATTCTTTCTTTTAAGCGCTCATTTATCTCGTTTAATCGCCAATAAAGACCGCTGCGATTTTGCACCCATTCAAAATAACTCACCGTTACCCCACCGGCGTTAACCAAAATATCGGGGAAAACGAGAATCCCTTTTGATTCTAAAATGCGATCGGCTTCTGAGGTAGTTGGACCATTGGCCACTTCAAAGATATATTTTGCCCGCACGCGATCGGCATTTTCGGCGGTAATTTGGTTTTCTAGGGCAGCTGGAATCAAAACATCCACATCTAGGGCTAATAATTCTTCATTACTAATCGCCTCGTGTTCGACGATATTACACACAGTACCCTCACAGTAAATAGCAGTAATCCCGCGATGTTCCTGTTTATACTCACGAATGCTGGCAATATCTAGGCCTTTTTCCCGATAAATGCCGCCCTGGGAATCACTTACCGCCACCACTTGATAACCGGCTTTGGCGAGGAGATCCGCCACTACGGCCCCGGCGTTACCGAATCCCTGAACGGCTACGGTAGTATTAGCGGGTTTTTTGTCTAATTTCGGCAAAAGAGAATGAATAACATGAAAAGCTCCCGTTCCCGTCGCCGTATCGCGGCCACGACTGCCTCCCATGGTTAAAGGTTTCCCCGTCACCACCGCCGGACTAATTTTACGCTGAATGATGCTGTACTGGTCCATCATCCAACCCATGATCATCTCGTTGGTATAGACATCGGGGGCAAGAATATCGATATCGGGACCGATAAAGTCGGCTATACCCTCGATATAGCCCCGGCTAAGACGTTCTAACTCGGCTTTTGACAATTCTTTCGGATTGAGGGTAATGCCGCCCTTAGCCCCACCAAAGGGCAAATCCAGCAGGGCGCATTTAAAGGTCATCCAAAAGGCTAGGGACTGCACCTCATCGATGTTGACGTTGGGATGATAGCGCACCCCTCCTTTGCCGGGGCCGCGGGTGTCATCGTAGCGGACGCGGTAGCCTTGGAAGATTCTCAGAGTGCCGTTGTCCATACGGACGGGTATGGAGACGCTGAGACTAGCTTTGGGATATTTTAACCGCTCGATCGCATCATCGGAAATGGAGACATACTTAAGGGCCTGTTCTAGGCGACTGCTGGCATCGGTAAAGAGTGATTTCGACATGATTTTTTTCCCCCTATCTATCCCCATTAGAACACGGGAAAAACAGTATATTTCGCTACAGTTTATTTTTCTTAATTAACCATGGACAGGGATTGCCGACAATTGTTCTCAACCAAGGTTACTTGAGAGATTTTCCCGCACATCATCTACCGTACACCCTACACCCTACACCCCACACCCCACTTCCCTATCACCCCACTCCCCCATCCCCAACCTGCAACTAAAAAAGGGAAAGAGCGATGCTCCTCCCTTTTTTGATAATTTATTCAAGTTGATTGTAGATGCACAGCAATCGAGGCTGAAATTACATCAAGCCTAATTGAGCAAGGATGCCTTTGTGGGTTAAGTATTCCGTAGCTACGCCAATAACGAAACCGAGCATGGCTAAACGACCATTCCAGTTTTCAGCGAAAGCGGTGAAGCCGAGTTTGTTTTCTTGCTTATCCATGGTGAATTGCCTTCCTATAAGAAAATTGCGTTTAAGTCAAGTGCTTGATATTTAATGTAACATAACTTTTCAGACTATGCAACATTTCTTTACATAAATTTTATTGATGTTAACCATAAACTTTTATGGGGGTAGGGTCAAGGGTAGGCAATGGCGGCCAAAAATCAAGCCTGATCTCAGTTGTAGGACTAAATAACCGTTTTCCCATCCCTGACCGAAAAAGATTACAATCAAGCGAAAGGTCAAGAATCGATCGCCATCGAGCGAGGAGTGAATATGCGCGCCTTACTGATTTATCCCGTTTTTCCGCCGACTTTCTGGTCCTATAACAAAATTCTGGAATTAGTTGATCGCAAAGTCTTACTTCCCCCCCTGGGTATGGTGACGGTGGCGGCGATTTTACCGCAGGAATGGGAATTTAAACTGGTCGATCGCAATATTCGGGCGGTGACAGAAGCAGAATGGGACTGGGCCGAAATAGTGATTCTTTCCGGCATGATTGTGCAACGTCAAGATTTAATCGAGCAAATTCACGAAGCCAAGCAACGGGGTAAACTGGTGGCTGTGGGTGGTCCCTATCCCACTTCTATCCCCCACGAAGTGGCTGAGGCCGATTTTCTGATTCTCGATGAGGGAGAAATCACCATTCCGATGTTTGTGGAAGCATTGGCAAGAGGAGAAACCAAAGGTGTTTTCCGCACCACAGAAAAACCCGATGTGACAATTACCCCGGTTCCACGCTACGATCTGCTCGATTTTGAAGCTTATGATTCCATGTCAGTGCAGTTTTCGCGGGGCTGTCCCTTCCAGTGCGAATTTTGCGATATTATCGTTCTCTATGGTCGTAAACCCCGCACCAAAACCCCCGCACAATTATTAAAAGAATTAGATTATCTCTACGAATTAGGTTGGCGTCGGGGCGTGTTCATGGTGGATGATAATTTTATCGGTAACAAGCGCAACGTTAAATTACTCCTCAAAGAATTAAAGGTTTGGCAAGAAGAACACCAGTACCCTTTCCGGTTTAACACGGAAGCGTCGGTGGATTTAGCCGCCGATCCCGAATTAATGGCTATGATGGTTGATTGTTACTTTGATGCGGTCTTTTTAGGTATTGAAACCCCCGACGAAGAAAGTTTACAATTAACCAAAAAATTCCAAAATACCCGTAGTTCGTTAACCGAGACGGTAGAAAAGATTATTAAAGCAGGATTGCGCCCCATGGCGGGATTTATCATCGGTTTTGATGGCGAGAAAAAAGGAGCGGCCGATCGCATTATTAATTTTGTCGAAGAAGCAGCCATTCCCACGGCTCTATTTGGAATGTTACAAGCTTTACCCAATACCGCTCTATGGACTCGCTTGGAAAAAGAAGGACGACTACGATTAACGGGGAAACAGGACATTAACCAAAGTACCCTGATGAATTTCGTTCCCACCCGGCCGATCGAAGATATTGCCACAGAATATATTGAAGCCTTCTGGAAATTGTACGATCCGGAGGTATTTCTCGATCGCACCTATCGCTGTTTCCTGAAATTAGGCGCACCTAAAGCGAAACCAGCCTTTAAACTGCCTCGCCGGGCCGATCTCTATGCCCTAGCGGTAATTATCTGGCGACAGGGCTTTAAACGTTCCACGCGCTGGAAATTCTGGCAGAATTTATTCGGTATTTTGCGCCATAATCCCGCCAACGCCGAACACTATATCACTGTCTGCGCCCACAACGAGCATTTCCTGGAATACCGTCAGATTGTCCGGGATGAAATTACGGCACAATTAGCCGAATTCCAGCGCCAAGAGGCATTAATAGCGGAAAAAACCGCCATAGCGGCCTAATTATTCCGAGGATGGGTTATTTACCCATCCTGAACATTTTCTGTCCTGATGGTGGACGATCAATAAATCAATAATATTCCTAGTTTTCTGGTTAAAAATTCCCTCAATCTCTGCCAAAGCAATTCAGTATAAATTCTTAATTTTCTAGATATAATTACATTTTTTCCCTAAAATGTTAGCTGGAATACTGAATAAATCGAGAAAATCTGGATAAAGCCAGTATTTTTAGCTCCTTAACCCTATCAATCAAGCTAAAATCAATGATTACTCGTCAAGAACTTAAGAAACTACAATCCCTAACTCAAATACCCGCCCTTTCCATTCTCTTACCTACCCATCGCACCTCACCGGATAACAAACAAGACCCTATTCTCGTTAAAAATTTGGTCGATGAAGCAAAGCACCGATTATCGGCAGAATTCTCTAAACGTGAAATCGAACCTTTGTTCGAGCGCCTCGATAGTCTCGTGGCTGAAATAGATTATCCTTATACTCTAGATGGATTAGCTCTCTATATTGGTCCGGATATTGCCAAGCTTTATAACTTGCCTTTTTCTGTCCAGGCAAGAGTTGTCATCGATAAAACCTTTGCCACACGGGATTTAGTTTATGGATTACATCGAGAACAACCCTATTGGCTGTTACTATTAAGTCAGGGTTCTACTCGTTTAATCTCAGCTACAGGAGAAACTCTCGAAGAAATTCGCGATCAGAATTTTCCCTTAGAAATGACTGGACCGGGGGCCACCGCACCACTGCCCTTTGATGCCGATACCAGTTATCTAGATGATAGAATCCGGCGATTTTTCCAGCAGGTAGATAATGCTCTGGGTGAATACATTGACATTGATGATTCTTCCCCTTTGATTGTGGGTGGAGTGGTTCGTCAAATTTCCTTCTTTCAAGAAGTTTCACAGTACACATCAGCAATTGTTGGCACTTTAACCGGCAATTTTGACAAAACCTCACTGCCAGAATTAATTCCGCAAGTATTGCCGATTATGCATTCAGTGCGTCAGACTCAAAAAACTGAAGCCCTGCAAGCTTTGGACGCGGCAGTCAGCGCTCAAAAAGTTATCTCTACCCTGGGAGAAGTGTGGCGTTTAGCGCAGGAAGGTCGAGGAAAATTGTTATTAGTGGATAAAAATTACCATGTACCCGCAGTTTTAAGCGAAAACGGTGATTTGATACTGGTGGAAAACGTCGGTGGTACGGAGGTAATCGATGATGCAGTGGATGAAATTATCGAAGTGGTATTGGCCAAGGGAGGACGTGTAGCTTTAGTCGATGAAGATTCCTTGAACGATTACCAAAAAATTGCCTTAATTTTGCGTTATTAGACCTAATGGGCCGTTTCACAAGCCCCAATACTAACCCATTGACTAGAACCATCAGACCAGTATTCTTTTTTCCAGATGGGGGCATTATGCTTGAGAGTATCAATAGCATAACGACAGGCTGCGAAAGCTTCCCCGCGATGGGGACAACCCACCGCTACTAAGACGCTAATTTCTCCGATTTGTAGCTTACCAGTGCGATGGTGAATGACAACTCGATTGGTATCGGGCCAAGTTTGCCGAATTTGCCGAGCAATTTGCCGGAAAACCTCGATCGCCATGGGTTCGTAGGCCTGATAATCAAGACAAATAACCGGTTTACCGTCGGTTTGCTCCCGTACAGTGCCACTCATTAGTACAACAGCACCATTAGCCCCATCATCGGCTAATTGATATACTTCCTGCAAAGATAAGGGAGCAAAACTGACGCGAAAACTATCTGGTGTCATGGATGAGGGGATCGGGGAGTGGGGAAGTGGGGGGGGTGGGGAGATGGGAATTATGAATTATGAATTATGAATTGGGGGGTGGGGAGATGGGAATTATGAATTATGAATTATGAATTGGGGGGTGGGGAGATGGGAATTATGAATTATGAATTATGAATTATGAATTGGGGGGGGAAGTGGGGAAGTGGGGTGTAGGGTGTGGGGTGTGGGGTGTAGGGTGTGGGGAAGGAAACCTCTTTCATCTCTGGTGGTGAAAATTTTTTCAAGAAGACAATTGCTGTCAAACCAGCAAGCCGAGTATTTTGGATGTATTTGTACTTCCTTGATCTGTTTGTCTTTGAGTCTTTCAGTCAATGGGAATTTTAAGGAACCCATCCTTAACTTTAATCCTGGCAATAATCAGGGGGAAATGTCCGTCCGATCCAAAGCAGAACGTAGGTTGGGTTGAAGCATGAAACCCAACGCCCGATTATGTTACGCTACCGCTAACCCATCCTACAAATAATTGTGCCTCCCTACTTAACTTTAATCCTGGCAATAATCAGGGGGAAATGTCCGTCCGATCCAAAGCAGTCAGGGAGTTAAAAGTTTTCACTGTAGCTTTAGTGTATAGTGAAATATTCTCAACGTCAAGCCGTCCTAAAAGGCCGGGGTTTCAAACCGATTATTTTCGATGAAAAAATTAATTCTAGCCACGAGTAACCCGGGTAAATTAGCAGAGATAGGGGAATACTTAACCGATATCGACCTAGAATTGCAGTTAAAACCCGATGATTTAGAGATAGAGGAAACCGGGGCGACTTTTGCCGAAAATGCCTATTTAAAAGCTGCTCAAATTGCCCTAACTTTGGGAGAATGGTCGATCGCTGATGATTCGGGATTGGAAGTAACCGGGTTAGGAAATGCCCCGGGGATTTACTCGGCCCGCTATGGTAAAAATGATCGAGAAAGAATCGATCGCCTAGTCAGAGAATTAGGGGATAATCAAGATCGTTCGGCCCGTTTTGTCTGTGTAATTGCGATCGCACGTCCCGATGGTGAGATTGCCTTGAGCGCCACAGGAATCTGCACGGGAGAAATTCTCACCAGTACTAGGGGTGAGGGTGGTTTTGGTTACGATCCGATTTTTTATGTCCCCGAATACGCTTTAACCTTTGCGGAAATGCCTCCCGAATTAAAAAGAAAAATTAGCCACCGAGGACGAGCTTTTGAGCAATTGCTGCCCCATCTCAAGACTCTCGCGGGTACAAATTCATTAAGGCTCTGACTTGTTCAGCATGATAAGAGCTTCTTGTCAAGGGACTCGCAACAATTTGTAAAAATCCCAGAGATTCCCCATATTCGCGCCAAGCGTGGAACTGTTCGGGGGTGACAAATTCCTGCACACCGAGATGTTTTGGCGATGGTTGCAGATACTGCCCGATGGTGAGAATATCACAATCAACGGCCCGTAAATCGCGCATTACTTGGCGCACTTCCTCGTCGGTTTCCCCCAATCCCACCATAATGCCCGATTTTGTGTAGGTAGCGGGAACAATGGCGCGAGCGCGCTGCAATAATTCCAGAGAACGCTGGTAATCACCCTGGGGACGCACACGACGGTAGAGACGGGGAACAGTTTCGGTATTGTGGTTTAAAACTTCAGGTTTAGCGGCAAGAATTAAAGCTAAAGCCTCCCAATTGCCGCAAAGATCGGGAATCAGCACTTCGATGGTGGTTTTTGGGGAAATGCGGCGAATTTCCTCGATACAACGGACAAATTGACTAGCGCCTCCATCGGCCAAATCATCGCGATTGACAGAAGTGATCACTACATGATTAAGATCAAGACGTTGCACGGCTGCCGCTAGTCGCAGGGGTTCCGTGGAGTCTAAAGGTTGCGGTTTTTTCTCAAAATCGATGTCACAGTAAGGACAGGCGCGAGTGCAAGCAGGACCCATAATTAAAAAGGTAGCCGTCCCCGCGTGGAAACATTCGCCGATATTGGGACAGGAAGCCTCCTCACAAACGGTATTTAAGCCTAAATCGCGTAAAACTTCCTTAACACTGCCGACTCGCTGCCATTGCGGTGCTTTTACCCGTAACCACTCTGGTTTTACCGTCACGCCTGAACTACTCCGATAATTTTTGCCTATATCTGTAATATCCTAGCAAGTCTCGACCCAATCAAGGCCGAATATGCTATGATAATTTAGCTAAAAACTTTCGGGATGTAGCGCAGCTTGGTAGCGCACTTCGTTCGGGACGAAGGGGCCGCAGGTTCGAATCCTGTCATCCCGATTAAAGACAATCAAGGGGAGAGGCAAAATAGGCTCTCTTGGGTTTGCTGGGTAAAATGTATTCTAGGATATAGTCCTGCTGGCGAGGGAGTGGAAAGAACCACTCCAGACACAGAGGACACAAAGATCGATCGCTCCTATATGGGTTAAACTGATCACACCAAGAATAAGAGAGTCCAAAATCTATCTTCTCTTTGATTATAACTACTTATTTACCTCCTCTAAGCCCATGTCTAGATTATTAATCAGCCAGTATCAGGCGGAAGTTGAGAAGATTGTCCAATATGGCGGCAGTCGCAAGGAAACTTCGATTAGAGTAGAACGTAGGTTGGGTTGAAGCATGAAACCCAACGCCCGCATGGGTTACGCTACCGCTAACCCATCCTACAAATAATTGTGCCTACCTACTTAACTACTTAATTTACCTCCTCTAAGCCCATGTCTAGATTATTAATCAGCCAGTATCAGGCGGAAGTTGAGAAGATTGTCCAATATGGCGGCAGTCGCAAGGAAACTTCGATTAGAGTCGCTTTTCAGAATTTATTAAATGACTATTGCAAGGCGCAGGATTTTTTGTTAATTCCGGAGTTGGATTATCGCACTAAGTCGGGAAAAGTTGTCTATCCTGACGGGACGGTTAAGGATGCTTTACGGTTAGATTGGGGATATTGGGAAAGTAAGGATCAATACGATAATTTAGATGAAGAAATTGAGAAAAAGTTAGCGAAAGGCTACCCTAATGACAATATTTTATTTGAAGACTCCCAGACGGCGGTTTTAATTCAAGGAGGAGAGGAAAGACTGCGCGTCTCCATGCGCGATGATGAGGCTTTGGATGGGATTATTAATGCTTTTATTAATTATGTACGTCCAGAAGTTAACGATTTTCGAGAGGCGATTGATAGTTTTAAGGAAGATTTACCAACAATTTTAGAAGCGTTGCGGGGTTTAATTGCGTTGCAGTCGGAGACGAATCGGAATTTTGTGACAGCGCGGGACAATTTTTTAGAGATTTGTCGCAAGTCAATCAATCCAGAAATTAGTCTGGAAGATGTGCGGGAGATGATTATTCAGCACATCCTGACAGAGGATATTTTTATCAATATTTTTAATGAGTCCCAGTTTCACCGGGAAAATAATATCGCTAGGGAATTACAGGGAGTGATTGAAACTTTCTTTACTGGTAATACCAAGCGCAATACTTTAGGGACTATTGAACGTTATTATGCGGTAATTCGGCGGACAGCGGCGAATATTTATAACCACCACGAAAAGCAGAAGTTTCTCAAGGCGATTTATGAGAATTTTTATAAAGCATACAATCCGAAAGCGGCGGACCGGTTGGGAATTGTCTATACACCCAATGAAATTGTCCGTTTTATGATTGAAAGTGTCGATTATTTAGTCCACAAGCATTTTGGTAAGTTGTTGGCGGATCCAGGAGTAGAAATTTTAGATCCGGCGACGGGGACAGGAACTTTTGTAACGGAGTTGATTGAGTATTTACCGAAGGATAAGTTACGGTACAAGTATAAGCATGAGATGCACTGTAATGAGGTGGCAATTCTGCCTTATTATATTGCTAATTTGAATATTGAGTTCACCTACAAGCAGAAGATGGGTGAGTATGAGGAGTTTGAGCATATCTGTTTTGTGGATACCCTGGACCATGCTGCTTTTCATCTCAAGCAGATGGATTTGTTTGCCATGTCGGTGGAGAATACCCAACGCATTCAAAATCAAAATGACCGCAATATTTCTGTAATTATTGGTAATCCTCCTTATAATGCCAAGCAGGAAAATTTTAATCAAGATAATGCAAATCGAAGTTATGAAGCGATTGACAAGCGCATTAAATATAGTTATGTCAAAGAAGGTAAGGCACAGAATCAAATTGTCGTCTATGATATGTACACTCGTTTTATTCGTTGGGCTTCTGATCGGTTAAATAAAAATGGTATAATAGCGTTTATTACTAACTCTTCTTTTATCGATGCGTTGGCTTATGATGGATTTAGAAAAGTAGTAGAGAATGAGTTTAGTGAAATTTATATCATTGATTTAGGTGGTAATGTCAGGAAAAATCCTAAACTTTCAGGGACAACTCATAATGTTTTCGGTATTCAGACGGGGGTGGCGATTAGTTTGATTGTGAAGCGAGAAAGTAATAATCTTCCTTGTCAAATTTTATATACTCGCCGTCCTGAATTGGATACAGCAGCGCAAAAATTAGAGTTTTTGTCATCGACAAAACTTAATCAGCTTGATTTTGAGCATATCATCCCAGATAAAAAACATAATTGGCTCAATCAATCAGATAATGACTTTGATCAACTGCTACCCTTGGTTGATAAGGAGGTAAAAAGTGGTAAGTCTGAGAAAGCTGTGTTTAAGTTGTTTTCGTCAGGACTTAAAACTCAGCGAGATGAGTGGGTTTATGACTTTTCAAGAGATACGCTCGAAGCAAAGATGAGGTTTTTTGTAGATGTTTATCAGAGAACTTTTAAAGATGAAAATTATCAAGAACGAAATCAGATTAAATGGGATCGAGAATTAACTAAGTATCTTTCTAAAAGAATATCAAAGGTATTTAACGATGCTAATATGTTGATGAGTTATTATCGTCCATATACAAAACAATGGCTCTATTTTGACAAGCATTTCAACGGAATGACTTATCAATGGTTTAATATTTTTAACAATGAATTTAATAATATCATAATTGGCTTAAATGTCGGTTCAGACAAATTTGTATCTCTTGTATCAAATCATATTATTGATCTTGCTTGTTTGCTAGTTAGTGGGGGTAGTACCCAATGTCTCCCCCTCTACTACTACGACAAAGAAGGAAACCGCATCGATAATATCACCGATTGGGGATTGCAACAATTCCAAAAACATTACAACGATAAAACCATCACCAAACTCGATATCTTCCACTACACTTATGCAGTCCTTCACTACCCAGAATATCGCAGTAAATATGAATTAAACCTCAAGCGAGAATTTCCCCGGCTTCCCTTTTATGATAACTTCTCTCAATGGGTAGAATGGGGAAGCAAACTAATGGAATTACACATCAACTATGAAACCGTCGCACCCTACCCACTAACCCGCATTGATACTAATAATAACCTCAAACCGAAAACTAAACTAAAAGCTGACCGAGAAAAAAATTCCATCAACCTCGATGATGTCACTTTCCTACAAGATATTCCCAAAATTGCCTGGGAATATAAACTCGGTAATCGTTCGGCCCTAGAATGGATTTTAGATCAATATAAGGAAAAGAAACCCAAAGATAAAACCATCGCCGAAAGATTTAATAACTATCGCTTCGCCGATTATAAAGAAACAGTAATTGACTTATTACAACGAGTCTGCACTGTCAGCGTCGAAACCATGAAAATAATAGAAGCGATGAGACATTAAAAAGATTGCTTCCGGGAAATCTTATTCTACATTCTACACCCTGCCTCCAAGAAAAACTTTTTGCCGCAAACCCTAAGTAGGGAGGCATAATTATTTGTAGGATGGGTTAGCGGTAGCGTAACATGAGCGGGCGTTGGGTTTCATGCTTCAACCCAACCTACGTTCATCTTATATTTAATTCCACCCACCCACTTACTTTCTATTCTTGTCTAAGTTGTTGTAGTTTTTCTGTCTCTTTTGCGGGTGGTTGTATAGTTTTTTTTGCGGGTTATTCCCAAGCGTTCGGCTATTCTTGCCACTGTCGCCACACTTAACACTATACCAGTTCTTTCTAGGAATAGTTTCGATAGTTGAGCAAGAGTTGCGTCATTATTTTCCTCAATTAACGTACCGAGGACGAGCATTTGTTCTGGCGTGAGTTTTAAATGACGTCCACATCGATAAGTCTTTGGTCGAACATCTCCTGTGTCTCGATATTGTTTCAAAAGCTTTTGTACAAAACTTAGGGTTACGCAGAATCTTTTCGCTAATTGTCTTTGAGAGATGGGTTCGTTATAATAACAGTCGAGGATTTTCTGACGGAACTCTACTGGATAGGATTTCATTTTTAGTGCGGTTTAGCTATCGATAATATTATACTTCATATTTGTGAGAAAGAAAGAAAATTGAGACGAGGCAACCCTACCCCCCCAACCCCCC
>NZ_CAIP01000030.1 GCF_000297435.1 Microcystis sp. T1-4
AATTAGAAATTAACAAATAATCTATAAGCTTAATTAATCTTTTCTCTTTAACTCCTGACACCGGGCGATTTAGGACATCTTCCAAAGAATCAAAGGGCTTTTCTGAACGTTTTTTCAGAAAGTCATTAACAGATGCAGGTGGAATTCTCCCTTTTTTAAGTTGATTAGCGTCACAGCTATTCAAAAGCTCTAAAATCGATTTAGAAGGAGGAGAAGCAGGAGGAGGAGGAGAAATAATAATTTTTTCTTCCAGTCTTTTGATTTCTTTTTGGTACTCCTCTCGGATTGCTTGTAACTGGGTTTCTAATCGTTTTTCAAGATTACTCATCCTCAATTCTAGAGGATTATCTGTTTTTTCAGGCGTGGTAATTAACCTAGGAGAAGGAGATAATAACTGGATTTGCTGTAAAGCGATATTCTCCGCTTCTTTATCAACTACAAAAGCGTTAATCATCTCGATGTCAGGAACTTTCTGATTAGCGATGACAGAAGCATAATATTCTAAATCTCCACTGATAATATTATAACGTTCATCAACTTTTTTATTATCAGCTTTTTTGAGAATAACAGGGCGAATAAGTCCACCCATTTCAATAATAAGATTGGCTAAATTTTCTAATTCAGTTTCAGAGAAGGTTTCTCTGGGAACAGAAGGATTAATATCAGTAATATCGACTCGTAAAAATTTACACATTTATTTAACTCCTATTTTCGCTAAAACTTCGATTGCTAAGGCTTCAAATTCTGATGCTGATACTCCCGCATCGCTTTTATGTTCAGCATAATCAATTATAGATTGGGGAGCAGGAATTTCTAAATCTCCCACGGTAACGTATTGATTTATACAGCGAGATAAAGGCATTCTTTCCGAGATAGTTGATTCCATCAAGGGTAAATTATATTTGTCTGGAATCACTTGTTTTTGTTTGGGAAAATTA
Organism: Microcystis sp. T1-4; assembly: GCF_000297435.1. Lineage (GTDB taxonomy): Bacteria > Cyanobacteriota > Cyanobacteriia > Cyanobacteriales > Microcystaceae > Microcystis. The sequence continues at coordinate 939 of NZ_CAIP01000030.1, forward strand.
AATCTTAAGTATTGAGCATGGGTGGAAATTTTGGAAGGTAAAACGCCTAAAATTTGTAGGGTTGGTTTACCCAAATCTCCACGACTTTCATTGATTTCTTCTTGAACAAAGTTTTTAACGCTATCTAATCCTTGATTAGAAAATGGTTTAAGATCTGAAGGAATTATCAGATAATCAGCTGCAATTAAAGCAATGCGTGCATATAAATCAAGTGCGGGAGGTGCATCAATAATTACAATATCATATTGATCCTTTACTTTCTCTAATTTTCTGGCCAATCTAGCAAATACCGCCGCATTATCTTTAATTTTAGCTTGGTTAGCAATTAAAGATATGTGAGAGGGAATAACATCAATTTCTGGATGATTGAATCCTTGAGACTTTCTGACAATATTCTCAATAAAAATGCGGTTACTGTTATCTAGTAAATGAAAGACATTTTTATCTTTTAAATCATCGTCATCATCGAATTGAAACTTAATTAAACCAACGGCAAAGGTACTATTAGCTTGAGCATCAATATCAATCAATAATACTCGCTTGCCTTTTTTACTCAAGGCTGCCGCTAGATTGGTAGCGACGGTGGTTTTACCAACACCACCTTTATGATGATAAATTGCGATGGTTTTCATGGGATTTTTGTTGTTGATTGTTGGAGAATTAAGCGGTGGAATACCCAGGGATAAAGTTTCGTAGCCAATCAGAGATTTTAACTGTTCTAAGTGAGAGGCAATTTCTAACCCAGAACATCTAAAAACTAAATAAATTTTATCGGGTTTTCTTCGATAAAGTTGAATCTCATCACCGTTGGTTAATAATCCCCACTGCACTTTAAAGTAGTTGAGATAATAGCCTAAACGGTGACGATGATTGATGAGCTTTTCTCTGGGGTTTTTAGCCTCGATAATTAGACAGTGAGAGGCAAAAAACTGCCTTTTATTGATAGGTTTTTGAGCGGAAACAAGGAAATCTAAGCGGACTTTACCGAAGCTAACTTGTTGATACCAATGTTCGGCATTGTAGCCTAGTTTGGGGAGTAAATACTGAACAATTAGTTTACTCTCCACTTCCCTTTCGTTATGACAATGGCGAGGATTGAAAGTCACATATTTGAGGAAATACTTAAAAATAACTTATTGTTAGTTTAAATGATGACAGCCCTTCCCGTCAAGGTAAAGCAAAGAGTAAACTTAATCAAGTATTTCAGCTGCAAGAACAAACCCAATCTATCCCAGAAAAGCTGTATATTGAGATGCACATGAGTAAATTTACATATACATATCTATGGCAGTAGGATGTTTATCTAGCACTTTTGACAATGACAGAGAAAACCATCCTACCCACAGGTTAAATTAATGGAGCTGCATAATTTTCTCGGCTACTTTCTGGGAAATAAAAGGTAAAATTGAGCGATTTTGACTGTTATCTTTTCCCTCGGTAAATACCACCAAGAGATAGGGAGTATGATGGGGAATTTCAATATAGGCTGCATCGTGACGTACTTGACTTGTCCAACCAGCTTTTGACCAAATTTGACTATTTTCTGGTAATCCCTGTCCCAAAAATCCTAAAATTTGTGTCTCATCTCCTTGACTTGTCCAATCAGCAGGATTAAGACTTCGTTTTAGTAAAGACATCATCATCTGGGAACGTTGGGAAGAAACCGCAATCCCCCCGATAATAGTATGAATTAAACGCACCACTGCATTGCTAGTTAACATATTGCGATTCTCCATTAATTCCCCTAAAAAAGCGCGTTCACGTCCATAGGGACCGTCAGACCAAGTTTTTTGATTAACGTTAATTGTCGCTAATTCCGGCCAATTTAGGGATTGAAAATAACGATTAACTATGTTGCGTTGTTGCTTCCAAGTTTCAAAGGGACTGGCGGCAATTTCTGGACCGCTAGTGGTTCCCGTAACCAGATCTACAACTAAACTGGCAGCATCATTACTAGAGTCAACAATCATGTCACGAATGGCGCGATTTAATTCCGTGCTTTCGGGAATCATTCCCCCCTCTAACCACTCATGAATTGCTACTAAATAAAATAATTTCACTAAACTGGCAGGATAGGTTCTTTCTTGTCCGCGATAACTAAATCCGCGGGGTGAATATTTCCAGAATTCTTCGTGAGAAATTGCTCCCCCCGTGTTGACGACAACGGGAGGATCATATACTATCCAAGTTAGGGCAATTTGTTCTTGAGCTAATTGGGGAAATGCTCGCCAAGTTGTTTCTAAAATATCTGTACCGAACTGTTGGAGATGGTCTTCAGTATGAAAAAAGTTCATAGGTGTGCTGCAAAGTCAAGAGTTAGAAGGTGGATAAATTCTTGAGTCGGCAATTCTCATTTTACGGTAAAATTTACCGATAATTAATTATTTGATCGCTTCTGAGTTTAATGTTTATATCTACCGATGAGGTTCATCTCTATTTTATCAGTCTCGATCCCTCTGGGGATAGACTAGAAAAACTGGCTTCTTTGCTCTCGGAAGATGAAATAATTAGAGCTAATCGTTACCATTTTCCCCAACACAAGCGGCGTTTTTTGGTGGCGAGGGGTTGTTTACGGGAGATTTTAGGGTCATATTTGGCGATAAGTCCCGAAAAAATCGAGTTTATCTACAGCGAACGGGGAAAACCGAGTATTAACTACCAATTGCAGTTTAATCTCTCCCATTCCGAGGAGATGGCCATCTGTGGCTTGACTTTAACCGCTCGCATCGGGGTAGATTTAGAGAAAATGCGCGAGGTGAAAGATTTAGATAGCTTGACAAAAAGGTTTTTTTGTGCTAGGGAACACGAGCTTGTTGAAAAGTCCGCAGAGAAGGAAAAGCTATTTTTTCAGTTATGGACGGCAAAAGAGGCTTATTTAAAGGCACTGGGAACGGGAATTAGCGGGGGACTCGATCGAGTGGAAGTGGGCCTCAATCCCTTAAAATTAGACAATGTGGCGGGGGAATGGCAATTATGGACAGCGGCAATCGGCGATAATTATCGAGCGACGGTGGTTATCGAAGGTAGCGATCGAGTGATTAAAACCTTTGGCCTTTCTGATCTATGATTAATTGGGGAGTTAATTGCCTTGAGAAATTCAGTAATTATTCCTAGCTATCTCAAAAAAAGCTTGTCCTTAATTATTACTTAACCTTGTTTTCTCTATGCGAATTGCTCTTTTTACAGAAACTTTCTTACCGAAAATCGATGGCATTGTCACCCGTCTTAAACATACCGTGGAACACCTACAAAGATTAGGTCATCAGGTATTAGTTTTCTCTCCCGATGGCGGTTTAAAGGAGTACAAAGGTGCTAAAATTCATGGAGTTACAGGGATTCCCTTACCCCTATATCCGGAATTAAAAATGGCTTTCCCCCGGCCTTCCGTCGGTCAAGCTTTAGAGAGGTTTAAACCTGATATTATTCATGTGGTTAACCCGGCTATTTTAGGGGTGGGAGGCATTTATTTTGCCAAAACTATGAACATTCCCCTCGTCGCTTCCTATCATACCCATCTCCCCCAATACCTACAACACTATGGATTAGGTTCCCTAGAAGGATTACTCTGGGAATTATTAAAACTGGCCCACAATCAAGCAAGTTTAAATCTCTGCACTTCCACCGCTATGGTGCAAGAATTATCTAGTCGTGGCATTGAAAAGGTCGAGCTTTGGCAAAGGGGAGTCGATACGGAATTATTTCAACCTCATTTAAAATCCCCGGCCATGAGACTGAAATTATCCCAAAATAACCCCGATAGTCCTCTCTTATTATACGTTGGTCGAGTGTCGGCCGAAAAAGAAATCGATCGCATTAAACCAGTCTTAGAAGCGATTCCCGAAGCAAGATTTGCCATTGTGGGAGATGGTCCCCATCGGGAAGCTTTAACAAGTCATTTTGCCGACACAAATACCCATTTTGTCGGTTATTTACAGGGGTTAGAATTAGCCTCCGCTTTTGCTTCCGCAGATGCTTTTCTTTTTCCCTCACGCACAGAAACCCTCGGTTTGGTACTCTTAGAATCCATGGCTGCCGGTTGTCCGGTAGTGGCAGCAAATTCGGGGGGAATTCCCGATATTGTCACCGATGGAGTTAATGGTCATCTCTTCGATCCTAGGGATGAAAAAGGTTTAATTAGTGCCACCCAAAGATTACTAACCGCCAAGGCAGAAAGAGAGGAATTACGACGGAATGCGCGTCTAGAAGCGGAAAAATGGGCATGGCAAGCGGCCACCAAACAGTTATTAAATTACTATCACCAAGTTTTGAATAATAATTCTGTGGCTTTTGCCGCTTAATTGTTGTCAAAATGCTCGAATTTAACCGCAAAAACTTTGACCTATTGTAACTTTTATGGCCAGCGCACCCAGTACCACCTTAGATAAGTCCACCCAAGGGGTGAAAAAGACTTATCCCAACTATAAAGTTATTGTTCTCAACGATGACTTTAACACCTTCGATCATGTGGCCAATTGTTTAATTAAATATATCCCGGATATGACCACCGATCAAGCTTGGGAATTAACTAATCAAGTTCACTACCAAGGACAGGCAATTGTCTGGACAGGTCCTCAAGAACAAGCGGAACTTTATCACCAACAATTGCGACGGGAAGGATTAACCATGGCTCCCCTAGAGGCCGCATAATTATGAATAATGGTCGCTTAGTTTGGAATCATTCTACTCATATACCGGGGTTGATTGCGGTATTAGAAAAGTTAATTACTTATCAGGGAATCACCACTGTCACCCCGGGGGTACTTTCTCGCTCAAAAGGTCATTGTCCGCGGTTACAATTGCGGATATCAGTGCCGATTCGTGGTGGTTTTAAGCTGATTGCGAGGACAGGAAAAAGTGTTCAGGAAGTCTTTGTTATCACCGATTTAAACCAAGAGGATTTAGAAATGGCTATCCAAGCTTGTTTAGGAAAATAACTGTCGTGGGTGCGTTGTTGAAAGGCTGCTGGTTACTAATCATTGTTTTTCTGTTTTTCTGTTTACATTCTCTCCCTAGTTTGGCAGTAATGGATAGGGTTCCTTTAACAGTAACTTTATTGCAGGAACGTTTAAGCGCACCCGTCCTTAAAGAAGGGATGACTACTATCGATTTAGCCAATTTAGTTATCGATATCCGCGATGAAAATAAGGAACTGCAAGAACAATTTTATCAACAGATTCAAGGTCAAATTAATCGCGCTAAACAACCCCTAGGTTTAGATTTTAGTAATTCCTTAATTCAAGGCAATTTTATCGCTTCCCGTCTGGGTTTACCGACTCCTTTAACAAAAGTGGCCCTTGCTACCTTGTTATCACCCACGGAAGAACAGTTATTACAACAGGACGAAAATTTTTTATTCGATAGCGATGAACCGGTTTTTAATGTCACAGTATTTCGTGGACCGGTGAAGTTGCAGGGAACGGTATTTATGGGAGAAGTGGACTTTTCTAAGACTTTTTTTCTGCAAATTGTCGAAGCAATGGCAGCAAAATTTAGTCGTGAAAGTAATTGGGTAGAATCGCGTTTTGCTAGGGTGGCAAAATTTACCAAAGCCAATTTTATGGGAGATGTAAATTTTAGTCAAAGTCAATTTTTAAATAAAGCCATCTTTCGCACGGCCCATTTTAAAAGTATTACTAACTTCCATCGCAGTCATTTTACTGCCGAAGCTTATTTTGATCAAACTAAATACGATAAACTCGCAGATTTTACCCGTACTTTCTGGGAAAAAGAGGCCAATTTTTCCCAAAGTCAATGGCGAGATCGTCCGCTATTTTCTAAGAGTAGATTTTTAAGTTTATTAACCTTTAGAAATGCCACTTTTGAAAAATCGGGCGCTTTCCGGTCTAGTTATTTTAATGGTGTGGTTAGTTTTCAAGATGTGAAACTTTTAGATCAGGTAGATTTTAGTAATTCCACTTTTACTAACAATAGTTATTTGAGTGTATCAGGATTAGCTTTTGATTCCGATAAAGCGAAAATCCTAGGAGATAGAGGAGTAATTGGTCAAGCAATTTATTTACCAACTTTAACAGGAAATGAGACAGTTTTAAGAAATTTGGTTCGTAATTTTCGCTCCCTAGAACAAATTGCCGATGCTAATCAAATTGAATACAAAACCGAAAAATTGCGATTACAACAGTTAAAACAAAAACTGAATAATATCTCAGTTATTCGCCTAATTAACCTCACTTGGGTAGCTGATTTTCTGCATACTTCTTTCCTTGCTTTACTATTACTCTTAAGTCAAGATGGTACAAATTTTAGTTTAGTTTTTGGGACAGGAATCATAATTTTTGCCTATTTTGGCTGTTTATTTTGGTTAATTGATCGCGTGCGTCGTCTCACTCCTAAACCAGTAATTCCTAGTCGTTATGAAATCTTTTGTATGGTAACTAGCTATATTATTCTCACCCTTTCTGGTGTGTTTAATATCCTGCAATCTGCCAGTCGTCCCCTACTAACTTTAACAGCTATTGCCCTAATTCTTGTCCCCTTACCCCTAATTTTAATTATCGAACTTTATCGTCGGGGACGCTATCACGATTTAATGGATAGTTCCTATTTCCTGCAAGATGGTAGTATGCGACAATTACGCTTATTAATCACCCGTTTACCCGTAGTTCCCGAATTTCCCCTCTTTCGCGAGCGTTATACTCCTATTCCTTGGCAAAAGCGTTGGAATTGGTTAAATTATTACGATTTAAGTCTCAATAATTTGCTAAAATTAGGCTTTAATGATTGGCGAGTTCGCGATCGAGAATTACCCGCTATTATTTCTTTTTTAGTTTGGTATCAATGGGGTATCGGCATCTTTTATATCACTCTCCTTATCTGGACTCTCTCGCGCACGATTCCGGGGTTAAATCTCTTGATTTATTTAAAATAAACTGTAAAAATTGAAATAGAGTAGTTATCTTTTTGTTTTGGGTAACAGAAATATGAGTGGAAAAATGACCCTTACTTTAAACCGTGATACCTACGGAAGGTTACTAGCCGAGTATCTACCAAAAGTGATAGAAAACGATGCAGAAAACGAACAGGCTATTAACCTAGCTGAGGCCTTATCTCATCGAGAAAATCGCAGTCTAGAAGAAACCACTTTGTTAAATTTACTCTTGACTTTAATCGAAAAATACGAACAAGATCATTATCCCCTTGAAAAATCAGAACCCCATTCAATACTCTGGGAACTCATGGAAGCTAACAACTTACAAGAAAAAGATTTATCAGATATACTAGGTTCAAAAACCATAGTTTCTGATATTCTTATTGGTCAACAAATAATAACAGAAAAACAAGCTGTAAAGTTAGGACAGTTTTTTCACGTTGACTCAAGTTTGTTTTTATCTACTCAGTAAATTTGGGCTATATTAGGTGATGGTTGGTTATAATATAAATATCTATATCTACACTGGAAGAAAATTAAACAAATGGCTAATCTTGAAGAAACTGTCTTAACAACTTTTCTTCAGCTTCCTCAAGAAAAAAAGCTTCTGCTGTAGCTGATGAAGTGAACTACTCTCAATTCCGTTGAGAGTAGTTCAAGAGTAACCTTTGAACGTCTCCAAGAAGCTGGCTTTTGGGTTGCACCCGGCCTACAGATTTTTCTGCTAAAATTATCTACACAACAGTACACAAGCGGGAAAAGCAATAGTCTATGCAAGAAAAAATCGGAATGGGAGAATTCCGGGATCATCTCGCCAAATATTTGAGTTCTACTACTCCCATCGCCGTCACTTGCCAGGGTCAGACGGTGGGCTATTTCTTGCCGGCACGACCGGAGCCATCGGAAGCGGAGATCGACGGGTTAAAACGCGCCGCCGAGACGTTGGATGCGCTTTTACGCGAACAGGGACTTTCTGAAGATGCGCTCGTTCGCGAATTCCGTCAACTCCGCGAAGGCGAGCGTTAGGCTTTCTGCCATGACGAAAAGAATCGTTCTGGATGCCAATATTCTCATCCGTGCCGTGTTGGGGAAAAAGGTACGGGAG
>NZ_CAIP01000029.1 GCF_000297435.1 Microcystis sp. T1-4
ATCAGTTATCAGTGAGAAGGGGATAGGAAAATGGGGGAATAGGGTAATGGGGAGATAGAGTAATTTCCACTAAAACCCTAAAACCCTAAAACCCTAAAACCCTACACCCCACACCCCACTCCCCACTCCCCACTCCCCACTTATGAGAGATGATCAAAAGATGAAAGAATCATGGCGAGAACGTCTGAATATCTCTCGAATAGCGATTAATGCGCCGAGGTTAACCATTGCTTTCTGGTTAGCGGTGGCCGTGGCGGGAATTTTGGCTTTTAGTTCCCTAAAATACGCTCTTTTCCCCGATATCAGCTTTCCAGTCGTAATAATTAACGCTCAAGCGGATTTAGCTACTGCTATCACCACGGAACAGCAATTAACTAAACCCCTAGAAAATCCCCTTTTCTCTCTCCCCGGTTGTCGCGATGTTTCCTCGACTACTGGCCCCGGACAGTCAGTAATCAGCATTTTCTTTAAAATTGGCACAAATTTAGACAAAGCCACCGCAGCAGTTAAACAGACTATCTCGCAAGTCCCTTTACCCCCTCAAGCTACTACGGAAGTTATCCCCGTTGATTTAAATGAGTCGGCAACAGTTACATATACGCTGGTGAGTGAGCAGAAAACCCTAGAAGAATTAAGCCAAATCGCCCAAGATAATTTAATTCCGCCCTTAAAAGCTCTCCCAGGTACGGCTAAAGTTAATTTACTCGGTCAAGGTACAGTTAGAGAAGATAATCCCCATAAAAGCTTAACCCGACCATTGCCCACGCTGGTGCGCTTTAACGGCCAAGAGGCGATCGCAGTGCAGGTAATCAAAAAAGGTGCAGCCAATAGTCTCGATCTGGCCGCTCAAGCAGAAAAACTGGTTAAAGACATAGCACAAAAACTGCCCGATGTCAAGATAATTTTAGCTGAAACCCAAGCGGAATATATTCGCGCTGCCCTACAAGGCACGATCGATGATTTACTTTTGGCAGTTTTGCTGTCAGTGCTGGTTATATTGATATTTTTAGGCAGTTTCGCCGCTACGGTCATTTCTGCTCTGGTTATCCCCCTATCTCTTTTGGGGACTTTCATTATCATGGCCATCTATGGGTTTAATCTGGAAACCCTGACGCTGCTGGCTCTCGCTTTGGTGATTGGCATTGTCGTGGATGATGCGATCGTTGATGTGGAGAATATTTCCCGTTTAATCGATGCGGGGGAAACCCCGAAAAATGCGGCACTCAAGGGGACAAGGGAGATCGGATTAGCTGTCACCGCCTCCACCTTAACCATTGTTGCCGTGTTTATACCCGTCGCTTTTATGGGGGGTGCGGTGGGGCAGTTTTTCCAACCCTTCGGTTTAACTGTCTCGGCTGCGGTGATTTTTTCTCTGTTGATCGCCAGAACTTTATCGCCAGTTTTGGCAGTATATTGGCTGAAACCGCAATCACGGGCAAAAATGACGAAACAAAAGCGACCGATTGAGAACACCTACCGACGGCTCTTAAACTGGTCATTGCGTCATCGTTTGCTGGTCATTGCTATTGCCCTAATTACCTTTTTGGCGGGTATTGCCCTGATTCCTTTTATTTCTAGGGGATTTATTCCCCGACTCGATCGCGGCGAGTTTAATCTAGTTTATACGTCTCCTTTGCCGAAAATAACGCAAATTAGCCCTAATAAACCGACGGCTAAGAGTTCTACTGATAGTTTCGCTTGGATTTCTCAGTTAGCGAGTTCTCCCGAAAGTTTTCTCCTGCGTCGCACTGTCCGGGATGGCAGCAAATTAGAAGCGCCGATTTTGGGGGATGGGGAAGTGGAATCGACTTTTCTGATCGCCGGTTTACGCGGTGAGCCGAATCGTGGCAAAATTCACGTTAAACTGAAGGGCGATCGTAAATCTCACACCAGCGCCGTGCAGCAACGGATTCGGCAAATTTTACCGACAATTAGAGGGGTGAATGTCAGTGTCGAGGACATTCCTTTTGTGCAGACGGAAGCGGAAAAGCCGATCCAAATTGCGATTAAAAGCGATAATTTGCCACTATTGCGCGATAGTGCCGAGAAATTGCGGGTTGAGGCCGCTAAAATCGCCGGTTTGAAGGATATTTCCCTATCATCTAGATTAAATGATCGGGGGGATTTTTTGGCGATCGAGCGTTTAAATGGTCAACAGGCGATTTTTCTCAGTGCTAATCTCAGTCCGGATTTAGGCTTAGAAGATGCGGCGATTAAAATTGAAGGGATTCCTTTACCGGAAGGGATAACTTTACAGCGTTGGGGTACTTCTTCTCAAAGTAGCGATGTTTTGGGCAGTTTTGGTCGCACTTTAATCCTAGCGACGATTTTAATGTTAGGAGTTTTATGGTTATTATTCAGAAGACTGCTAGAAACTATCGTCATCGCTTTATGTTTACCTTTAGCGATTGTGGGGGCAATGTTGGGGTTATTGATAACGGGTAGTGAGTTTAGTATGATTTCTCTGATCGGGTTTATCTTCCTCTTGGGATTACTCGATAAAAACGCTGTGTTATTGCTGGATTATACTAACCAATTGCGTCAACAGGGTTGGAGTCGGGAGGAAGCGGTGTTAGAAACGGGAATGATTAGGTTAAGACCGATTTTAATGACCACTTGTTCGACAATTTTAGGCATGATTCCGATCGCTTTGGGATTGGGTACTGGTGCGGAATTGCGGCAACCCATGGCGATGGTAATTGTGGGAGGTTTAGTCACTTCTTCCCTGTTGAGTTTAATTGTTGTGCCTGTGTTATATCTAAGTTTAGAGGATGTTTGGAACCGGATTAAAGCCGGTCAAAAGTAGCTAGTTTTACCGTCCCTTTAGTTAGGGTTGAGTGCATCCCACATTTGCAGAAATACCGAGAATCAGCAATTATCAGTGACTCTTAAATTAGTATAAAAATATGAACAATCGCGTGTAAGCATCCCACCGAAAAGCTAATGTGCGGGGGGTTTGGGGGGTAGAACCCCCCAAAAGCTTGGATTGAGTAATAAAACCGAAAGTAACCCCCAATTTTAGGAGAAAGTTTCCCCTGAAAAATCCCAAATTAGTAGATTTACAAAAATGAGATGCACCCTTATGGTTACCCTGTCACCCTGTCCCCACTAAAAACTTTTTGCCACAAACCCTAGTTATTGTTTTGGCTTCTGATTACTATAGAGTCGTTTGAACTCTTTTTGTTGTTGATTATGATCGACAATTGGCTCAGGATAACCACAACGATGTCTTTCTAAACGGGGGATTTTCCCAGTTACTAGATATTCCGTATCTACGGAGGCTAATTCCGGCAACCACTGACGAATATATTCCCCTTCCAGATCGAATTTTTGTGTCTGACTAGCGGGATTAAAAATTCTTAAAGGTTTCGGATCCATGCCACTAGACGCACTCCACTGCCAACCACCATTATTAGCGGCTAAATCGCCATCAAAAAGTTTCTGCATGAAGTATTTTTCGCCTTTTTGCCAGTTAATAATTAAATCTTTGGTTAAAAAACTCGCCACGATCATGCGACAACGATTGTGCATCCATCCCGTTTCATTTAATTGTCGCATGGCCGCGTCAACGATCGGATAGCCGGTTTTTCCCTGGCACCAAGCTTGAAAATGTTCTTCGTTATCCTGCCAAGGAAAATGACGAAATTCTTTTCTATAAGCACCGACCGCCAATTCTGGGAAAAAATAGAGACAATGCTGGTAAAATTCCCGCCAAGCTAACTCTTGCTGCCAAGTGATAATACTATTTTTTGCTTCCTCTGCCCGGCAATTTTCTAATAATTCTAGGGTTGCCGTCCAAATTGTGCGGATGCCAATCGCCCCAAATTTTAAAGCGGCACTCAAGCGCGAGGTCCCATCGAAAGCGGGGAAGTTACGATCTTCTTGATAATTGTTAATAACCCCTTGACAAAATTCTTCTAATCTGCTAGTAGCGGCTTTTTCTCCGGGGGTGAGGGGTAAGGGATTTTGCCAAGTAAAACCTAAATTTTCTAGGGTTGGTAAGTTAATAGTTTCTGCGAGTTTCTCCCCCTCATTTTCGTCTAATCCTTGCAGGTTTTCTAGGGTTTTGGGGCTGGCTTTGGCTAATTGGCTCCAATTTTTCCAAAAAGGAGTATATACGGTGTAGGGACTTTTTGAGAGGGTGAGGACTTGTCCGGGGGCGTGGAGAAGTTGATCCCAGAAAGTTTCTACTTCAATTCCTTTTGTTTGTAAAGCGGCGATTACCTGTTGATCCCGTTGACGCGCGTAGGGTTCGATATCGAGGTTAAAAAAAACTGCTTTTGCCGATAAATTGCTGGCTAAGTTGACCAGTGTTTGACTGGGGTTGCCGCGAATAATCAGTAATTGACTACCTTTTTGGCGATAATTTTTTTCTAATTCCTCTAGACAACCGAGGAGATAGGCAACCCTAGCCGGGGCGATATCATCCCCTTCTAAAATAGCAGGATCGAGGCAGAAAACCCCGATAATTTTCGGACTGCGCTCCCTAGCTTTACTCAGTCCAATATTATCCGAGAGACGTAAATCGCGACGATGCCAGAAAAGGATTAGATTTGACATAAAGTAAGGTGATGAGAAGATTATCAGGGGCGAGATTATTGGGGTAAAACGGGGGTACAGTTAAGAACAAATTCAAGTCAAAAATACTCTTTCTGTAATTATAGGACAGTGGATCAAGAATAATTATCTAATTTTACAATCTAGCTGTGATTGGCAGTTAATTTATTGACAAAATCTCGATGTTCTGCTGTTTCTAACCCCCGCTGCAAAATCACTAAAACTTTTCCTAAGTCGCCCATTAATAAAGCGTTTTTATCTAGCCATAAACCTGGGAAGATTTGAGAGCGCATTATGCCATCACTATCGGGTTCTAGTTTAATATATTCTCCTGCCTGTAGTCGAAACCAATCAATTTCTTGTTCATAAAAGCGCCAGACTAGGTATTCTTGGACTTGATTGCGACGGTAAACATTTAATTTTTGATGAACATCGTAGGAAGCACTAGAAGCGGCAATTTCGACAATTAATTCCGGCGCG
>NZ_CAIP01000028.1 GCF_000297435.1 Microcystis sp. T1-4
GATGCTCCCTTACATCAGCAGTATTTTTGATGCTCACTGGACTGTTTATTATTCCAGACAGAATAACAGCTTAGAGAAAATTCCCCGGAAACAAAAAAACCCCTGGTTTGCCGTCTTCGCTAACCGGATTATACCGGGGTTAGGGCAATTGTACGCCGATAAGGTGAGCTTAGGGATAATTTTTCTGACCATATCCCTAATTACCCTGAGAATGGATGATTTTTTTGCCAATATCCTCTTTCTTACCCCTTTAATTACAGCGAGTGCTATTTATCATGTTTACCACACTTTCCCCCATCAATTTCATCCCCATCGTCACACCTATCGTTCCATTTTGGCGCTGATGGTGGCAGTGATTTTTACTTGGGGAATTATCTGTAATTATTTTCCCGATTGGTTACATCAAAAAATAGAATTTTTCGAGATTCCGAGCGAATCCATGCTACCTACCCTCGCAGTCGGTGATCGCATTTTCGTCAGTCAATCCAGTACTTATCAAGCGAAAAGAGGCGATATAATTGTTTTTAGAACTCCCGAAAAACTTAAGCAACTAGAGCCTATTTCTGGAGATTTTTTTATCAAACGAGTCATCGCCGTTGCTGGGGATACCCTAGAAATCCGCAGGGGTAAAGTTTATCTCAACCGGCAAGTTATCGAGGAACCCTACATCGCCGAGTTAACCAATTATGAAATAGAATTGATGACTGTACCCCCAAAAACCCTGTTTGTTTTGGGAGATAATCGTAACTATAGTTTTGATTCCCGTGATTGGGGTTTTTTGCCCGAAAGTCATGTCTTTGGTCAAGCATATAAAGTTTACTGGCCTCTCGATCGTGTCCGCTCTTTGCTATGATGGGGATGACTGGGGTAATTTTGATCCTAGCTCCTACAGTTAGATTAATCTAGGGATTGTTAGATAATTATAACATTCCCAACCTCTGGAAATGTTCCTGAAAAATTCCCACTGTTGCTAGATAATTAACTTCAATCTTTTCTTGATTAATATGCTCTTAAAATTCCCTCAAAAGCTGAAAATTCAGCGAATAATATTATTATTATTCTGCCTAGTAATAGGGATATTTTTCTGGTGGTTATCCTGGCAATCCCTGGGGATGAGCCAAATTCAACGTCCCGAAACAGTTGCTCAACAAATTTACCAAGCAATGCCAGATTTACCGAAAGAAAACAACTATACCCGTCGAGATACAGGAGTGATCGATCCGAATAATACTTTAATCAGTCGCTTTCTTCGTTATCATCAAGATACAAAAAAAAGGTTTACTCTCATCCGTTTTGATTGGCAATTAACCCTAGGGGATTACCTAGGAGTGAACGAGAAAATCAGCGAAGAAAACTATCCCGGACAAGCAACCCTTACCGTTAATCCCATGGCTGCCGATATCAAAGCGATGAACAGCCTTAATCGTCGTCAACGGCAGCAGTTAGTCACCCTTCTAGTCGAAATTTATAACCCCGCTATTCTCCCCCAAGAAACCCCCACTCCTAGTCCTTCTCCTAGTCCCTCTCCTAGTCGTCCCTCTTTATCAAAACCGGGAGATGCCGACCTATTAAAATTCTAGAAAATTATGGAAAAAATTCTCAAATATGGTTCGGGTTGGCGCCTGGGTTGGAATCCTAAGGCAGCCGTTTATAAAGGATTAATTGGTGGGGATGATTGGGCAATGGAATTAACCGAGGCTGAGTGGCAAGATTTGCGTCGGTTACTATCACAATTGACCGCAACTATGGCAGCCATGGCCACAGAATTAATGGATGAAGAAAGTATTGCTTGTGAAGCGGAAAGCGAGCTTTTATGGTTAGAAGCGGCAGGATTTCCCGATAATTATTCCCTGCGATTGATTCTCTATCAAGGTCGCAGTTGTGAGGGCAATTGGTCGGCCACTGCCCTGCCAGAGTTGCTCGCCGCTTGGGACAATTTGCTTTACAATTTTTAAGAAAGCGGTGGGCATAAGTTAATTTTTGTTTCCCACTCTTGACTTTTAGATTCCCCTGTGCTGCCATGATTGCCCATCCGAGGACGAAGACCGATAATCTCACCTACACCCCGCCCCCATTGCTGAAAAACGGTTTTGCCATGACTCTCTATGTGTCCCTAAAAGCGCGAGAAACCTGGCAAAATACGATCGCTATTCCCGAACCAGTCTATCAAGAAACCATTTTCACCGGGGCCAATGCCGTCCCTATCTACGGGATTGTTTCCATTCCCCCGCAAGCGAAAGGAACAATTATCGGGACCTACGGCATCACGGGAGACTTAGATAATCAATGGTTTTTAAGAATTTTAGGCAGAAAAGCCGTAGCGAGAAACTACGCGGTCGTCCTCTTCGATTGGCGGGCCCACGGTAAGACAGCCGAATTATCCCCGACTCTCACCTCCGATGGCATCTATGAAGGGCTAGATTTCCTTCATATTGCCGCCCAAGCTCAAAAAATGGGCTGTCCTGCCCCTTTTTGGTTCACGGGTTACTCTCTGGGGGGGCAATTGGCCCTCTGGGGAATTAAATCGGCAGATAATCGGGAAGATCTGGGGATCGATCCCACCCATATCGGCGGTGGTGCGGTAATTTGCCCTAATTTAGACTCTAATCGTTCTTTATCCTATCTCGTCCAGGATCCTTGGGGGAAACACTTGGAAAAAGCGATCGCCAGGGAATTACGCAAGTTAGCCAAACGCATCCATAAGGCTCATCCCGATCATATCGATCCCGAAGCAATTACTCGCGCCACCACGATTGCAGGATTCGATCGAGAATTAGTGATTAAAAAGCTAGGATTTGAGACAGTCTATGACTATTATGCCGCTAGTAGTCCCTTGCCCTTTCAACCCTATTTAACTAAACCCACTTTTATCCTCTACGCGGCCGATGATCCCCTCTTTTCCCCGGCAGTTATTCCCGATCTGCAAGCAGCGATCGCCGATAATCCCCACGTGGATCTACTCTTAACCCACCATGGCGGTCATGTGGGTTATATCAGCAGTTTATCCTGTCAGCGTCAGTGGGGCGATAGCGATCGCTGGTGGGCATGGAATCGGGTTTTAGACTGGTTTGACCAAAAAACGGGCAAATAATACTAAATCCGTTGAGTATAGGTTACATATCAGGATAGGCAAAAGGCAAAAGAGAGGAATAGATAATCAGTTTTTAATAACTGGATTTAGTATAGGGTTGGCTGAATAAATCTAAAAACCTTGTTGTATAAGACTTTTAGACTTTTTTCCCATCAAAAAGTGCCAGACATTGGGGTGATCGGGGGGAAATTTAGGCACTTTTTCCCTGAAAATTAGGTAATTGACCCCCTGAAAATGGGTAAAACCCCACACCCCCCTGCCCCCCCCGATGTCGGGGGGCCACACCCTGCCCTCACGAAAAACTTTTTGCCGCAAACCCTAGTATAGTTTCTAGGAGTCAAAGGCCGCTAGAAACTCCTCCAGCTGCTGCCGAGTCGGTTGGGATGAGATCGCTCCTGCTCCCCTTGTCACCATTGCCCCCACCCCACAGGCATAAATCACCGCCTTACGGGCTAAATCGGCGTTTTTACCGATTTGATCGCCTCCCAGAGCGGCACGAGCTAAAAAACCGGCCACAAAGCCATCCCCCGCCCCGGTTGTATCCACTACTTCCCCAGGAAAAGCCTTGACAGTGCCGCTATTTTCGCCTAAATGATATTTACAACCTTTTGCGCCGCCAGTAACCAGAATTGCCCCTAAATTGGGGTATTGTGATGATATTCTGACGGGGGTATCAGTGCCAAATAACCAGCTTGCTTCTTCCTCGCTACATTTGAGCAAATCGGCCTGAGGGATAAAATCTCGAATGATATCAGGAGCGGCCTCAAGATTAGGCCAAAAAACCGGCCGCCAGTTGATATCGACCAATACTTTCACCGCGTAAATTTTAGCCAATTGCAGGGCGCGCATCATCGCCGCCATCGCCGGGGGATAGGCTAACCCTAGGGTTCCCATCACGAGATAATCGGCATTTTTCCAGAGATTTTCGGGTAATAGGTCAGCATTAAGGGCAGTATCAGCAAAATCAGTTGTTTTTCTGCCGCCAAAACCCGCAAAATGTCTGTCTCCCCCAGCATCGCGGGTGACATAAACTTGTCGGGTGGGTAGGGTGGCATGATACTGCACACCAGTAGTATCGACTCCGAGAGCGTCTAGCAAGGCGATTAACTGTTCTCCTTCTTGATCTTTGCCCACACAACCAATAAAAGCCGAATTTATGCCCAATTTTCGCAATCCACAGGCCACGTTTGCCGGCGCCCCCCCCGCGTAGGTTGTCCAAGAAGTCACTTGCTCTATAGCGCGATCGCTTTGATCGGCAATTAGATCATAGAGGATTTCCCCTAAACAAATGACAGACACCGGCGAAGATCTTTGATTGTTAAGCATTGGTGTGGGAATTATGAATTATGAATTATGAATTATGAATTATGAATTATGAAGTGGGGTAGTGGGGTAGTGGGGAAGCTGTATCATCACCCTATCACCCCAAAACCCTATCACCCTATCTCCTCCTGACTGCTGACTCCTATCTCCTGACTGTTGACTCCTGATTACTGATTAATAGCTTGTCAAGAAATCACGATAAATCAACTAGAGATTATCTTAGACATTTAGTATAATCAAACACATAGATTAGGGGAAATTGCTCATAAATCAGCCCGATCGAGCGTGAATCCTCTTTCTCGGCCAAATATCTTTCCCTATTTTTTAGTCGTAGACTAAGCAAATATCATGATTGATTGTAGTCAGATTCAGTTTGACGAGGATAAAAGCAAGATAGATCTATTGCAACTACGAGAATTATTTAATTTAACCGCATTTTGGGCAATAGATCGCCGTTTAGAAGATTTAGAAACCGCAATTGACTATAGTGATCCGGTGGTGACGGTGTGGAATGAGCGGCAATTAATTGGTTTTGCTCGGGCCACTTCTGACGGCATTTATCGGGCCACTATTTGGGATGTGATCGTTCATCCCGATTATCAGGGAGCGGGTTTAGGGCGTAAATTAGTAGAAACAGTCTTGGCCCATCCCCGAATAAATCGGGTGGAAAGAGTCTATTTGATGACTACTAATCAAGAAAATTTTTACCAGCGCATTGGTTTCCAAAGCAACGCCACCACGACGATGGTATTATTTAATCGTTATCCCGAGGATTTTTCCTATCCGGCGATCGAGGTAAAGAAAAAACGATCCGTGTGAGCTTGTCCTGACTATTGTTATCGATTTGATCTAAGCTCATTTCCCCCTCCGATACTTCGATAATTCCCTTCGCTAACTGGAATTTAAGACCGGGAGAAAGACCGAGAGCTTGAGTAAATTGTTTAACTTCTTCTGGCTTTGATTCTAAACTCAAGGATGAAATTTCTGGCATTGGCCAGAGAGCCATTTCCCCCGTAAATTCTAGGGTAATAGTGACTTTTTTTTCGTCAAGAGCGCTTACGGATATACAAATAGAGCCGCTCCTTAGATTGGCGATCGCTGCATCGACGAGAAGGACAAGAGCAGAAAATAAACGCTGATAATCGGCAATAATAGCAATATCATCGGTTAAAGGGCTAAATTTAAGCTTAATATTGCGATTAGCTGCCTGTAAATGGGTTAAACTTGCCCAATCTTCCCAAAGTTTAGTTAAAGAAAAAATTTCTTGCTCGAGGGGTATAGTACCCGACTCTAGTTTAGAAAGATTAATCATCTCATCCAGCATTGCCATCAGTTTACAGCCCGCCAGTTGCCCCTGGGCGATAAATTCCCTTTCTTCGGCCGGACTTTCACAAAGATCGGCGAGAATCATTTGATGGAGACTGATCATACTGCTCAATGGCGATCGCAATTCGTGGGCAACCCGTCCCAAAAAACTGCTTTTGAGGTGATTAATTGCCACGGCCATCTGATAAGCGAGGCGAGTTTGCTGTAATTCCCGTTTTAAAGCGTCAATATCGTCCATATTTACAGAAAAACTGCCCCTTGTCGTAAGATATCCCATCCTTGACATTGCCAACGCGCGACAGTGGAGGGTTGTCCACTATTGATTATTCCCCATGCTTGCCTTTCTGTGGGCGCTAACACCGTCACCGAGGGAAAAGTAGTCATAATCGCTTCTGGAGTTAATAAAGGCTCTTGTCCTGACAGATTAGCACTTGTGGTCGCTAAAACACCAGTTCGACCGAGAATTTCTCTTGCGATCGCATGAGCGGGAACTCGGATCCCGATCGTGCTAGGATCTTTAGGGTTAAGAACTTTTGGTACTTTTTCAGAAGCGGGTAAAACCAAAGTTAAGGAGCCAGGCCAGTATTTTTCGGTCATTTGCCGCCAAATTTCCCTTTCTTCCTGATTTCCCTTGACATAATCCCATAAATCTGCTGCTGAGGCCGCCATGAGAATTAAGGGTTTATCAAAAGTCCGTTTTTTAGCGGCAAAAATTAAGGCAGCATAGGGGGGAGAAACCGCTAAAGCGGGAACTGTGTCCGTGGGAAAAGAAACCACTTGACCACTGAGAGCTGCGTGAACAATTTCGTTAAGAGAAGCAGTAGGCATTGAGAATTGATTATTTTTGGGGACTAATTTAGCCTAAGACTTTTTGGTACAATTTTAAACGGGTAGGGTTGATTCATGAATCAACCCTACCTTGAATCAACCCTACTTGATCAGCGGGGTATCTGAAAGTTTTTAACACCTACCTACTTATCTCCAACCAATTATCGACAGTTAATTATGAACGAGCCTGATACTTTTGCTAATCTCGAACAATTAGAATATATTCCCTACCTAGATGCCACCGGTAATATCTGTGTTGATTTCCAGGGAAAAATCGGGGTTTATGCCATTTTTAATCGAGAGCAAGTCCTAGAGTTTGTTGGCTATTCTCGTGATATTTATCTCAGTTTAAAACAACATCTTGCCCGACAGCCTCAAGCTTGTTATTGGCTAAAAATCCAGGTGATTGAGCGTCCTAATCGAACTATTCTCGAATCGATTAAACAAGCTTGGCTAAGAGAAAGTCAGGCAGTAATCGGCAATGAAAAAATCTGGACAGAACCAATTGATGCTAAATTAGCCATGACTGACATAGAAAAAGAAATTTATCAAAGTGCTGACGAATTAGGGAAAATGAAGTTATTAAAACAGGTATCCAGACGAGTAGAAAATGATATTTTATCAACCCTAGAAAAACGGGGAGTCCAGATGGAAATTCGTTTTAATCCTAAGTTAAAAGAACAGGGTTTGCTCGATTTAAAGTAAAAATGACTAGGAGCGATCGATTCCCCAGACAAACCGCTATGATATTATATCGCCCCCTCCCCACAGCAATGGAACAGCGATGACCACTCCAGACTGGCCAAACCTACTGCAGCAACTACTCGATCGAAAATCCCTTTCCCTTAACCAAGCTGAAGAATTAATGACCGGATGGTTAAACGGTCAGATTCCAGAAGTTTTATCGGGGGCGATTTTAGCGGCTTTGCAAGCAAAAGGAGTCTCGGCCGCGGAATTAGCGGGAATGGCCGGAGTTTTACGGCAACAGTCTCGCTTAGAAGACCCTAAACCCCATACTACTCCCGTTATCGATACCTGTGGCACCGGCGGTGACGGGGCCTCAACCTTTAATATTTCCACTGCCGTGGCCTTTGTGGCGGCCGCTGGGGGCGTAAAAGTGGCTAAACACGGCAATCGCTCTGCCTCCAGCAAGGTCGGTTCGGCCGATGTTCTAGAATATCTTGGGGTTAATTTGAGCGCCCCTAGCGAGAAGGTGGCGGCGGCCCTAGATGGGGTGGGAGTGACTTTTCTTTTTGCCCCCGGTTGGCATCCAGCCCTGAAAAGTGTGGCTAATCTCCGCAAAACCCTGAAAGTTCGCACGGTTTTTAATCTTCTGGGCCCTCTAGTTAATCCTCTCCGTCCCACAGGTCAAGTTATCGGGGTTTATGACCGGCAATTTCTCACCCCCATGGCCACGGCTTTAGCACAAATGGGAACCCCAAAGGCGATTATTGTTCACGGCCGGGAAAAACTCGACGAGGTGGGGTTAGGAGACCTGACCGATATGGCTTTATTAAATAATGGCGAGGTGATTTCTGCGGCGATCGATCCCTTGTCAATTGCTATCCCCAGAGCCAGTTTAAATGCCCTTAAAGGTGGGGAAGTGCCAGAAAATGCCGAAATCCTCAAAAATGTCCTGCAAGGAGGGGGAACGCCGGCTCAACGGGATGCTGTGGCGATTAATGCCTCTCTTGCCCTACAGGTGGCAGAAAAGGTCACTTTTGGCGATCATGCCGCCGGTTTCGCCCTCGCTCGCGACATTTTAGCCAGTGGGTTAGCTTGGCAAAAATTAGAGGAGTTGGTTAAGTTTCTCGCCTAGTACAGTTCACAGGGGTTAGTCTCGATGAAAAAATTTTCACCCCCACAGATGAAAGAGGTTTCCTTCCCTACACCCCACACCCCACACCCTCTTTCAAGTCAGGAGACTCCGAGACAGGAGATTGCTTTTATTTATTCTCCCTATCTCCCCACTTCCCCACTCCCCCACTCTGCAATAATTACTCCCAGCCAGAAATAGGTTGGTGTATATCATACTTTGTGCTTTT
>NZ_CAIP01000027.1 GCF_000297435.1 Microcystis sp. T1-4
GGAACGAAACCCAACTCAATTATTAAAAAATGTTGGGTTTCACTATTGTTCAACCCAACCTACGATGGGACTGAACAGCACAAATACTCGGAGATTTTTTGATGTCTTTAACTTATCGCTGTCAACTACAGAATCGCTGGATTACACTGACGCAAGAACTGGCGAACAGTGGCGAAGCGAAAGTATGGCACACTAACTTTAATGGGTACTTAGCGAAAATCTACCACAATCCCCATAATGAAAGGGTTGATAAATTACAGTTAATGGTGAGAAATCGTCCCAGTGATCCTAATGCTCATCTTAACCATATTTCCTTCGCTTGGCCCTATTCTATCTTGGAAGATAACCAGGGAAAAGTCGTTGGTTTTTTAATGCCAGAAGTGGTGGGTTCAGAAACATTATTAAAGCTTTGTACGCCCATAATGAGAAGAAAATACAAGTTAGAAACTAATTGGTATTTTCTTCATGTAGTAGCGCGGAATATAGCCGCTATTATCCAAGCAATTCACCTTAAAGGTTATGTTTTGGGAGACATCAAGCTAGAAAATATCTTAGTGAATAATCGGGCGTTGCCTACAATTATTGATACAGATTCATTTCAAGTATCAGATCCCTATAGCGGTAAAATATATCGGTGTTTAGTTGGCTCAGAAGGATTTACACCGGCGGAATTAATCGGAGTGAATATAGCAGATGTAGATCAAACAGAAGTGCATGATCGCTTTCGATTAGGAGTTGTTATTTATTATCTATTATTTAGCGGGCCGCCGTTTCGGGGATTGTGGCAAGGAGCAGGAGATTCCCTGGAACAGTCGGAACTAATTCGACGGGGACTCTGGCCTTTTTCTGGTGATAAATTGGTTGTACCTAGTAATACGACAATCCCATTAAATATTTTACATCGCGACTTACACGCCTTATTTTTGCGCTGTTTCAATGAGGGACATAAATTCCCCGACAGACGACCGACGGCTGAGGAATGGCGCGGTACTTTGGAAGCTGCACTAAAAGAGGTTATACGCTGTGGCAAAGTTGATAATCATTACTACAACCGCAGTTACGGAAAGTGTTATTGGTGTGAGCGATCTAGTGATTTAAATTTTGATATTTTTCCAGGGAAAAGTATCGCTAATGTGACATCTACACCGTCACCTAAAGTAGCGCCAACTCCACTGACAAACTTCACCGAAAACCTACCCAATGGAATAACACTGGAAATGGTAGGCTTACCAGCAGGTCAATTTCTCATGGGCTCTCCTGACAGTGATCCCGATGCTAAAAGTTATGAAAAGCCTCAACACCCAGTTAAAGTAAACAGTTTTGCTATTGGCAAATATCCAGTCACTCAGGCACAATATCAAGCGGTAATGGGAACAAATCCCTCTTATTTTAAAAACAATCTGCAAAATCCGGTAGAACAGGTTAGTTGGAATGATGCTCAAGCCTTTTGTGAGAAATTGAGTCAAATAACTGGGACAACCTATCGCCTACCGACGGAAGCGGAATGGGAATATGCCTGTCGTGCGGGGACAACCACTCGCTTTTATTTCGGTGATGATGCTAATCAGTTAGGAGATTACGCTTGGTATAGAGGAAATTCTCAGAATACAACTCATCCTGTGGGCCAGAAAAAGCCCAATGCTTGGGGACTCTATGACATGAGTGGCAATGTTTGGGAGTGGTGCGAGGACAATTGGCACAACACCTATGAGAATGCGCCAAGGGACGGCAGTGCCTGGCTGATAAAGGATAATTACTCTCAAATACTGCGGGGCGTTTCTTGGCACCACGATCCAGATTGCTGCCGTTCCGCTTACCGCGGCTACGACGTCAGCCGCTACCACCACCACGGTTTTCGGGTGGTGTGCGGTGCTGGGAGGACTCTGTAACCCTTATTTTCTTTTTACCCTTTTTTACCCTTTTTTACTTTTTTCAATTTTTCTCTTTTTCCCGCCTAAGGGCGGGTCGATTTTTTTGAAAAAATTGAGGTAGTGTTAAATTTTGTTAAGGACAATAAAAAATGAAACAGTTATCGGTTGTTAAAAAGCCGTTGGTTGGGTTGAGGAACGAAACCCAACCCAATGATTTAAAAATGTTGGGTTTCACTATCGTTTGGCCTAACCTACGATCAGACTACGGACGAAAAAGTGAGCGCCGATCTCCTAGGGTGTGTTAATGTTGGTGTAGCCTACCAGCCGACTTTACATGGCGGGTTACTGTAACCTTAACGATCTCAAGTGTTTTGTCAAGGATAATTTGGGGGATTTTGCTCACCAATGAAACAAGCTATTACAGCGAAGGTTGTTAAAATAACCACCAACAAGGCCGAAAAAATCTTGTTAAATTCTGGTTTTAACAAAAAACAAGCTCAAGTTATCTTAAGCAAAATTACTAATTTTTGTCAACATTGGAAAATTCTTGAAATGTCTTTATTTGGTTCAGTATTAAGGGAAGACTTTCGAGTTGATAGTGATATTGATGTTCTTTATAAGTTTGCTCCCAATCATGGCTGGGATTTGTTTGATATTGTTCAGATGAAAGAAGAATTAGAGGAGATATTCGGACGCAAAGTTGACTTGGTTAATCAAGAGGGACTGAAAAACCCCTATCGTCGTTACGAAATTTTAAAAACTCATCAGCTAATTTATCGTCATGAACAGTCGTGAGGCTGGATATCTTTGGGATATGGTCGAAGCTATTACTAATATCCAAGAATTTATTCAAGATGTTTCTTTGGAAGAATATTCCAAGAGTCTTTTGTTACAAAGTGCTGTGGAAAGACAATTAGAAATTTTAGGAGAAGCAGCCCGTAGAATTCCTGAGACTTTTCAACAAAAACACACCAAAATTGATTGGAGGGGAATTATTGGACTCAGAAATATTATTAGCCATCAGTACGATCAGGTTCAACCAGAAATTGTCTGGAATATTATTACAGTAAGACTTTCTCCTTTGCTAGAACAATTGCAGTCTCTATTGCCACCATTGCCCCAATGATAATAATTTTAAAAATTAAGTTAATGGCAGATTATGACTGCTATCCTCTCTGGGGAATCGATCAAATAGGTGAGATAGATTTCTCGGAATTACCCTTTAGCAGTGAACAGTAAACAATTATCACTTAGAATGAATTGTAAAGGTTACGAAGCAGTAGTTTTTTTTGATGACGAGGCGGGTATCTTTTACGGTGAGGTGGCCAACGTCCGAGATGTTATCACTTTTCAGGGAGAGAGTGTAGCGGAATTGCAGCAGGCTTTTGCTGATTCAGTGGAAGATTACTTAGCTTTTTGTGCCGAGCGTGGGGAAAAGCCAGAAAAACCTTTTTCTGATAGTTTTCTGTCACAGCCACACCCGAAATTACACCAACAAATTTAGCAATAAGTAGGCTGGTTTGAGGAACGAAACCCAACCCAATTATTTAAAAATGTTGGGTTTCTCTATCGTTCAACCCCACCCACGATCAGACTACGGACTTAAAACAATAGACTTGTTGCGTAATAGTGGGATAATAGGGAAGAAACAATGATTGGATATCCCTATTCTAAGCGCAGGATTTCTCCACCTCTGGCTAGAGATAATTCTGCTGCCTGGAGAATTTTGACTAATTCCGTCCCTACCGATCCCGAAGATACAGGAGAATCGACACCCGTAGCCACTGACTCTAAAAAATGTTCGCATAATGCTTTTAGGGGTTCACCATCGGCAATAGGGATAGATTCCGTCTCCTGTCCCCGGGGAATAAAATAGGCTTCCTGACGCTCAAAATGGCCTTTTTGTCGGGTTAAAGGCGATCGAGAGTCTAATTCATTAAAAATTAAAGTCCCTTCGCTGCCAACTATTCCTAAGCGTCGCTGTTTATCGGGATTCAACCAACAAAGGTGAATAGTCGCTTGAAAACCATCGCCATAGATCAGGGTTAACCAGACCAAATCAGCTAGATTAGGTTGTAGCCAAACCGTTCCTCGCGCCTGCACAAATACTGGTGTACTATTTAACCAATGATTAAAAATCGAGATATCGTGAATAGCTAAATCCCACAAAGCGGACACATCCTGACGGACCGGCCCCAGGTGGGTACGAGTGGCATAACCATAAAGAGGTTTACCGATACCCCCGGATTGCAGGACTTTTTGTCCAGTGATAACGGCGGGATGAAAAAGATAGGTATGATCAACTAATAAAATACGCTGTTTTTTAGCCGCTAATGCTGTTAATTCGGCACATTCTTGGGGATTGAGGGTTAAGGGTTTTTCGGCGAGGACGTGATAACCTAAATTAAGAGCATCTTTAATCAGGGGATAATGGCTGATGGCGGGAGTAACGACGACTACAGCCGAGATTTCGGGGTGATTGCGAATAGATTCCCAGTCATTGGCTAAAATAACTTTATTAGTATCGAGATTAAATTGATCGCGACAGAGACGGAGTTTTTCAGGGGAGGGATCAACGATCGCCACTACTTGTGCTGAGGGATGTTGAGAAAAATGACGGACGAAATGGACTCCCCAACGTCCTACCCCTAAGATAGCGATTCCTGTGGACATTTTGCTTACTCAGATAAATCAATCTAGTTTATCTTAAAAGAATTAGGCGCAATTGTTCATTGATTCTGAGAACTGGAAGGGATTATGTTAAAATTTTTTATCGATCGAGGGGGAACTTTTACCGATATCGTGGCGATAATCGATCGACCAGAAATTATGGAAAGACTAGCTAGAGATGCCGCTAGATTTCTGATTGTTCCCATTGCCGATCAACAGTGGATTGTTCTCTATAAACTGCTCTCGGAAAATCCCGAAAAATACCCAGATGCAGTCATTCAAGGGATCAAAGATATTAGCGGTTCCCTAGATAACATCGAAGTGATCAAAATGGGAACAACGGTAGCCACCAATGCGCTGTTAGAAAGAAAAGGAGAGCGCACGGTTTTGTTAATCACCAAAGGTTTTAAAGATGCCTTGAGAATTGGCTATCAAAATCGCCCCGATATTTTTGCCCGTCAAATTATTCTTCCTTCTTTATTATACGAACAAGTTATCGAAGTGGCCGAACGCTACGATAGTCAAGGACAAGAATTAATCGCCGTTAATCCCGCCCAAGTTAAAGCCGATTTAATACCAGTTTATCAAGCGGGTATCCGCAGTTGTGCGATTGTTTTTATGCACAGCTATCGTTATCCCAACCACGAAAAACAAGTGGCAGCTATTGCCGAAGAAATCGGCTTTACTCATCTAGCCATTTCCCATCAAGTCAGTCCTTTAATGAAACTGGTATCCCGGGGAGATACCACAGTAGTTTCTGCCTATCTATCACCAATTTTACGCCGCTATGTTGATAGTATTAGCCAGCAATTACCGAAAACTAGCTTGTTATTTATGAAATCCGATGGCGGTTTAGTCACTGCCGATAAATTTC
The DNA here is from genome assembly GCF_000297435.1 of Microcystis sp. T1-4. Classification (GTDB taxonomy): domain Bacteria; phylum Cyanobacteriota; class Cyanobacteriia; order Cyanobacteriales; family Microcystaceae; genus Microcystis. The sequence continues at coordinate 5,416 of NZ_CAIP01000027.1, forward strand.
AGGGTAAAGATAGCATTTTATCCGGTCCTGCGGGGGGAATAGTTGGGGCAGTACAAACCAGTTTAAGGGCAGGATTTAGCAAAATTATCAGTTTTGATATGGGAGGAACTAGCACCGATGTTTCTCATTTTCAAGGGGAATACGAGCGCCAAACAGATAACGAAATTGCTGGCGTAAGAATGCGAGCGCCGATGTTAAGTATTCACACCGTGGCCGCTGGTGGGGGTTCGATTTTAGTCTATGATGGTTATCGTTTTCGGGTTGGGCCAGAAAGTGCCGGAGCTAATCCGGGACCTGCCTGTTATCGACGGGGTGGATCCTTAACAATTACCGATGCTAATGTTTTGTTAGGAAAAATTCAAGCCGCCTATTTTCCCGCTATTTTTGGACAGGAGGAAAATTTAACCCTAGATAGAGAGATTGTGCTGACCAAGTTTCAAGAATTGGCGGCAACAATGGGGGGTAATAATAGTCCTGAAATGTTGGCTGCAGGGTTTATTCAAATTGCCGTGGAAAATATGGCTAATGCGATTAAAAAAATCTCTCTACAAAAGGGTTATGATCTCAGTGATTATACTCTTTGTACCTTTGGCGGTGCCGGGGGTCAAGTGGCCTGTTTAATTGCCGATACTCTGGGAATGAAAAGTATTTTTCTTCATCCCTACGCTGGGGTTTTAAGCGCCTACGGCATGGGTTTGGCTGATTTGAGGGTAATTAAAGAAAAAGCGATCGAACAGCCGTTAAATGCCGATTTAATCGGGCAGTTACTCACGGAAATGAAGGAATTAGAAGTTTTAGCGGGTCGGGAATTAGAGGTTTATAATCAGGTGCGGCAGCAAGTCAGTTTAAAATATCAAGGCAGTGATGCTACTTTAGCGGTTAATTTTAGCGATCAAATGCGTCAGGATTTTGAACGGGAACATCAAAGACGTTATGGGTTTAAACAAGAACAAAAAGCTTTAATTGTTGAGTCGATTGCCGTGGAATTGATCCAGACTATGGACAGTCCCCAAGAAGCAATTTTAACTCGCACCCGTCCGATGGGAGAATTACCTACTATGCTCGATCGAGTAGCAGTTTTTATGGCTAATCAATGGCGGGAAACGCCAATTTATCAGCGTTCAGATCTGCAACCTTTTGATTGTCTAGCAGGACCGGCAATTATTATCGAAAAAATTAGCACGATTGTGATTGAACCGGGTTGGATGGCCAAATTAACGGAGAAAAATCATTTAATTCTCTGCAAAGATTAATCCTAAATCCTGGTTTTTTAAACGTTGGTGTCATTAATTTTGTCAAGACTTAATCAGTCTTAACTAAAAAGATTGACCATTTTGATATTAACGATAGAAAGGTATCAATATCTGGAGAAGTTTTTGCAATCTTCTCAGAGCAATTAATTGTCGAATTTTGGGATTAATTTGGGGGGGATAAATGCTGGTGGCTAATTGTTCTTCTAGTAAAGCGTATTCGGCCGCAGTTAGGGGTTGATTATCAAGGGGCGAGCGAGCCGAAGTGATAATTTCTGCTCGTAAAACTTCTTCGGGAATATCTTCAGGAGCGGGCAAAGCGAGGGCTTTTAGGGGTGATAATAAACCCATCAAGATGAGGATGATAATTTTTGTCGTTCGCTGCATTTAATTTAAACCGGGGGGCAATTTTTCTCGACACTGTTGATGAATTTCCCCGATTCTAACAAACAACCAGGGATATTTTTGACGATAACTGGGAATTAGCGCCAGAGGACTGAATAGGGCAGTGGCGGCAATATCGGCTACACTTAATTTATCTGCCACTAAATAGGGCTGATTTTGCCAGTATTCTAGAATCTTGAGGGCATTTTCTAGTCGTTCCTCCGCTAATTTTACCCTGGCTGGGGTGATTTTATATTGTTGTCGCACGATATTAATAATTATTTGACTACTCAGGGAAGGATCGATCGCTTTTCCCTCTCCAGCGCGATAATCATAATAGACAAATCTAGTGGCTACTCCAATACTTTCATCTAACCAATCCTCTAGTAACCAAGCTTGATTTTGCTCCTTTTCTCCAGCGGGAATAAAAGAGGGGAAAGGAACTACTTTTTCTAAATATCTGAAAATGGCAGTAGAATCGGCAATAATCTCATCCGCTGCCATTAAAACCGGGACAGTGGTTAACCCTTTGGTTAGGGGACTGAGTTTGAGAATATGTAGTCCGGGGGTGAGATTTTCTACTTGGTAATCAATCCCCTTATAACCTAGGGCTAAACGAGCTTTGCGACAGTAATGAGAGGTGCTAAATTGAAGTAAAAGCATTAAGTTTTGTTGGTTGCTATAGTAATTAGCAGTCATCAGTTATCAGGTGTGAGTTTTCAGTTAACTGTTTACTGCTCACTGATTACTGTTTACTGTTCACAGTTAACTGTTTTTAGTTAACTGTTTGCTGTTTACTGTTTACTGAGCACTGTTTACTGAATTGGCAATAGGTCTATACTATGGGCAAACTCTCCCTTTTTTCGGTTGTTTCTCGTCCTTGTGCGACTAATTCCCCGGCAAAAGATGCCTGGTTGGCTGTCAATCTCTCGATGTTCTTCCCCGGTTTGGGACAATGGTATGCCAACAAAAACCAAAAAGCAACCATTTGGGCGATCGCTCAAGTAATATTAATAATTGTGACAATTTGGGCAATTTTTAGCCCCAATGGCCCTGTAAGCTGGGGATTAGGGGGAATAGTTGCGCTGGTTATCGTTTACATCAGGGA
>NZ_CAIP01000026.1 GCF_000297435.1 Microcystis sp. T1-4
GGGGGGATCTGACAACTTTTAACTCCTACCTACTTATCACCATATATTCAAGTAGGGTGCGTCAGACAATCCCTTGTTTTTAGGGAAAAAATCAAGAGCTAAATATTGCCGTAACGCACCACAAAGAAAAGTGTTTGGTGCGTTACGCTACGCTAACACACCCTACTTTTATAAGCCGCTATGACGGAGGAGAGGCTCGGTACTAGGTTCGCGACCGCGGAAAGCTTTAAAAACATTCATAGGATGGGAACTTCCCCCCATAGCTAAGACAGTATCGCGAAAACGGCGACCGATCGCTTTCACTGCTTCTTCGTTATCTAATCCCACTTCCTCGAAAGCGGCAAAAGCATCGGCGCTGAGAACTTCTGCCCATTTATAACTATAGTAACCCGCCGCATAACCGCCGGCGAAAATATGTCCAAAAGAACACAAGAAAGCATCTTCTGGTAGGGGAGGAATGATCGTCGTCGTCGCCGCTAAACGCTGTCTAACTTGTTTAGGGGTTTCGCCGCCATTCGGTTGATAACGATGGTGTAATTCCAAATCTACTAAAGACAAATGTAGCTGACGCAGCATAGCCGAACCGCTCATATAATTCTTAGCTAGAAGCAGTTTTTGATAGTAATGTTCGGGGAGAGTTTCACCGGTTTGGTAGTGTTTGGCCATACTCATTAAAGTAGGGCGATCATAACACCAATTTTCCATAAATTGACTGGGCAATTCCACCGCGTCCCACTCAACGTTATTAATACCCGCAGCCCCGGAATAGTCCACAGTGGTTAACATATGCTGTAAACCGTGGCCAAATTCGTGAAATAGGGTAGTTACCTCCTCAAAGGTCATTAAACTGGGGTTTCCGTCCACTGGAGGCGTTTGATTGCAGATTAAATAAGCCACAGGTAAACGCACCTCGGTGCCGGTTTTGGCGCGACCGATACAGACATCCATCCAAGCACCGCCGCGTTTTTCGGCGGGACGACTGTAGGCATCGAGGTAGAAATAGGCGATTTTTTCGCCCTTTTCGTCGTTAATCTGGAAATAACGCACATCGGGATGCCAGATAGGTGCTTTACCGTCGGCAGCGATAATTTCTACCCCAAAAATCCGTTTAGCGAGGCTAAATATGCCTTCTAAAACCCGTGGTAGGGGGAAATAGGGGCGTAATTCCTCGGCACTAAAGTTAAACTTGGCCTGACGCTGTTTTTCTGACCAATAGGCTATATCCCAATGCTTGAGATCGTCGGTTCCGGCAAAAGTTTTTAGGGCCTCTAAATCCTGTTTTGCCGCTTCATAGCTGACTTGGCGCAAATTGTCAAGCAATTTCTCGATTTCATCCACAGAATTGGCCATTTTCCTGGCAAGACTGACCTCGGCGTAGGTACTATAACCTAAAAGATGGGCCTGTTCCTGACGAAGTTGCAAAATGCGATCGATTAAGGGATTATTATCCAATTCTCCCAGATCAGCCCGACTAACGTAGGCCTTATACAGTTTTTCGCGCAATTCCCGATTATCGCTGTACTTCATAAAGGGGAAATAACTGGGAAAATCGAGGGTAATCACCCAGGGGCCAGTTTCGGTGCTGGCGTTAGTTTCCCCTTGGCCCCGGGCGGTTTGGGCGGCTAAACTAAGGAGACTAGGGGGTAAACCGGCGATATCTTCTGGGGTTGTTAGTTTCAGTTGAAAAGCTTTGGTGGCATCGAGGATGTTATTAGAAAATTTCGTGGTGATTTCCGCTAATTCCAGTTGAATCGCGTTAAATCTGTCTTTTTTCTCCCCTACCAATCCCACCCCAGCCAATTGAGCATCCCGCAGGGAAGCTTCGACAATGCGCTGTTGTGCCTCGTCTAATTGCCCCCAGCTTTCTCCTTGGCGCAGGGACAAAAATGCCTCATAAATGGGTTTACTTTGGCTTAAACGGCTAATAAACTCGACCACCTGCGGTTGTACGCTTTCGTAAGCTTGACGCAATTCTGGGCTATTTTTTACCCCCATCAGATGACCGATAATCCCCCAACTCCAGCTTAAACGTTCTTCGATCCGGGTGAGGGGTTCGACTAATTTTTCCCAAGTGGGGGCAATCTGCGCTTCTAGATCGGTTAATTCTCTGGCCAGTTCCTGCAAAAGTTGCGTTATGCCAGGGACAATCAGGCCGGGTTGGATTTGGTCAAAAGCCGGTAATCCTTGACCGGCAAGCAGCGGGTTACTGGTGTTCGTCATAATTGTTGGTCTGCAAGGGTGAGTAATCTGTATCTTTTACTACCCTAACCTAAATCCCTGACCATCTATTCAGGCGATCGATTGCCGGAGCTTTTTCAGTGATCAGTGGGGTGTGGGGTGTGGGGTGTGGGAAGTGGGGAGGTGGGGAAGTGGGGAAATTGAACTAAAACCCCAAAACCCTAAAACTCCAACACCTAAAACCTGACTCCTGACTCCTGACTCCTAACCCAATGTGGGGCAAAGATAAGCAAAAATTATCTATTGACTGCAAAAGATTGAGAATATTTAAGTTAACATTCCGCAATATTTACAAATTCTTAAGAATTAATTGAGAAAGATTTTTATTTAACAACGATGTTACAAGGGTTACAGCGATTTGATAGAATTTCATAGTGGGTTATTCTGTGCTTTTTTGGGCAGCAATAGTTAAAACCCTTGCCACACCTAGAAGGTGTTCCTAATTAGGACGGTCAAATCAGTTAATTTCACCCATAACGATGATCTTTTTTTTGTGTAGTTTTATTGCAAAAAAAAAGTTTTTTTGACAAAAAGTACAAAGTATGATGTGTCATAACGTATTTCTGGCTGCGAGTAATTATTGTAGAGGGAGAGAAGGGAGAAGGGAGAAGGGAGGGGGGAGAATAAATAGGGTTTGCGGCAAAAAGTTTGTTGGTGGGGTCAGGCAGGGGGCAGGGTTCGGCCGTGAGACTGAGCTCACGCCGAAGTCTCACGGCCGAAGCCCACACCCCATCACCCCACTTCCCTATCTACCCCACTTCATAATTCATAATTCATAATTCCCACACCCCACACCCTGTCCCTAGGAAAAACTTCTTCAGCAAACCCTAGTTAAGGCCTGCTCGATTCTCTGACTATCGAGGGAGCGGCCGATAAAGACCAAGCGGGTTTGCCGCATTTCTGTGGATTGCCAGGGTCGGTCGAAGAAAGAATCAAAGCGATCGCCGACTCCCTGTAACACCATACGCATGGGTTTATGGGCCACGTTAACAAATCCCTTGACCCGATAGATTTCTTCTCGGGCCACCAATTCTTTGATCCGTTGGGTCAAAATTTGGGCATCTACGGGAGAATCGAGGCAAAACTGCACAGAATTGATCTCCTCATCGTGATCGTGTTCTTCCTCGTGATCATGATGACTAGGACGACTAGCTAAATTATCCTCGACGGCGGCATTAAATCCCAATAGCACATCGGGGCTAATTTGTCCATCAGCACAAGTAACTATTTTTACCGTCGATCGCAGTTGTGTTTTCAGCCAATTAATAATTTTTTCTAATTCAATTTCGCTGATGAGATCGGTTTTAGTTAAGAGTACCAGGTCAGCGCAGGCTAACTGATCCTCAAATAACTCCTCAATAGGCGTTTCGTGTTCTAAATTGGGGTCTGCTTGCCTTTGTGCCGTTAAAGCCTCCAAATCCGCCACCAGACGACCCCTAGCGATAGCAAAACCATCCACCACCGTGATTACCCCGTCCACCGTGGCACCGTTGCGGATTTCCGGCCAGCGAAAAGCTTGAACCAGAGGTTTAGGTAAAGCTAATCCGGAAGTTTCGATCAGCATACAATCCAACTGTTGCCGTCGCTCCAGCAATTTCTGCATGGTGGGGAGAAATTCTTCCTGTACTGTACAGCACAGACAACCGTTGGTCAGTTCCACAATATTATCGTTGGGGTTGTCATCGCAGGTCTGACAACTTTTCAACAAATCACCATCAATGCCCACTTCTCCGAATTCATTGACCATAACGGCCACCCGTCGGCCTTGATTATTTTGCAGTAGATGACGGATGAGGGTAGTTTTTCCCGCACCCAGAAAACCCGTGATCACAGTAACTGGAATTTTGTGCATAGATAGAGCGATCGATCATGTTCTTAGATCAATCTATCAGACTTCCGGTCTAGGGTTGAGGGTTTCAGCGCTAATTCTTTAGGATTGCCCCACCAATTGCCAGACTGTCACAAACTAGCTGAAATTTTCCTAGTTAGTCGTTATTCTGTTAGAAGTTTCAGCCGGCTAAATAATCGCTGAAAAACTTTTGTGGGAGTGGATTATGTTACAACGTCTTTTTTTAGCCTTTACCCTCGCTTTTCCTCTTTATTTAAGCATTGCTATTCAACAAACTTCTCCTCTAGCTGATAGAGTAAATCGCCCTTCTTCTCGCGGAATCAATAAAATTGAGCAGACGGTAAAAACTATCCAAAAGCAGTTAAAACAAGAGCATTCGGTTCAATTAGATTAATAAATTTTGGCAACAAGAGGAGAGGTAAAACTCCTCTTCTTTACTTTTGACTTGACAAACTACTGGCTATTTGCTGCGGGGGCCGGTATTCGGGAACTAAATCTTGTAGGGACTTAACTAGGCCCTGACGGTCATTAAGTTGAATATAATTAAGCAGTTGTTCTAATTTGATTTGCAATTTTTCCCAAGCAAGAAAGTGTTCATGAGCGCAAAAAATCTTTGGGTGAGCGGTGGGAAGAGCTTTATCGGTATCGATTAATAATTCTTCGTAGAGTTTTTCCCCGGGTCTTAATCCTGTGATTTCAATATCGATATCTTGCCCTAATTCTAAGCCACTTAAACGAATCATCTGTAGGGCCAAATCGTAAATTCTTACCGGTTCACCCATATCTAACAGGAATACCTCACCCCCCTTAGCCATGGCTCCTGCTTGTATAACCAAACGCACCGCCTCCGGAATAGACATAAAATAGCGAATAATATCGCGATGGGTGAGGGTAATATTCTTACGTTGGGCGATTTGTTCCCGGAAACGCGGCACCACGGAACCGCTACTATCGAGAACATTGCCAAAGCGGACGATAGCGCAACAGGTGGAAGTGTCGGGTAAAGCGGCCAAAGCTTGTATAACTAACTCAGCACAGCGTTTGCTGGCCCCCATAATGTTAGTCGGTCTGACGGCCTTATCGGTGGAAATGAGAACTAAATTACTAACCGAATTCTCGATCGCGGTCTGAGCGACATTTAAACTGCCCCAAACATTAGTGTAAACCCCCTGACTAGGATTGGCTTCCACAAGGGGAACGTGCTTATAGGCGGCCGTGTGATAAATTGTCTCAATTTGGTGTTGTTGGATGACTCGGGCCAGATGATTGCGGTCAAGAACATTGCCTAGATAGGCATACTTGCGTAAATCGCTATAATTTTCACCCAAATCGAGATCAATTTTGTAGAGGGAAAACTCATTTAATTCGTAGATTACCAAGCATTTTGGCTTGAGGAAAGCGATTTGTCGGCATAATTCCGAACCGATGGAACCGCCACCCCCAGTGACTAACACCGCTTTACCGGTGACATTTTTTCCCAAAAGTTCGGGATGGGGTAAAATTTCTTCCCGTCCTAATAATTCCGAGACATCGACACTGCGAATCTGATTGATGGTCGCTTCTCCCGATAAAATTTTTGAGAGGGGAGGGACGGTTTTAATGTCGATGGGTAAAATTTCTAGACTTTCGATGATTTGCCGCTTTCTGGCCTTGTCTAGGTTCGGAATAGCCAGAACAACCCAGTCAAAGGCCCGTTTTTGGTGCAGTGGTGCCAATTGAGAGGGGGGATAAACCCTAATGCCTTGGATAACTCGCTGCTGCAAATTGGGATTATCATCAACAAAGGCCAATAAACGATAGTGGGGGTCATTTTGTAGGGAACGTGCTAATTGACAACCCACAATTCCCGCACCATAGATAACAATTCTCGGTTCTCTATCGACACTACTGACGTAAATATTCAGACGGTGAAAGACAGAACGAATCAACAATCTCACCCCGATAACCAATACTAGGGTTAACAATGCGTCGATAATCAGGACTGAACGCGGCAAAAAGGCATCCCCTTGAAAGTAGGCAAGACTGATTAAAACCCCTGAACTATAGAGAACCGCTTGCAGTACGGACGAAAGAAACTCTAATCCTGTATAACGTACTACGGGACTGTAAATACCTTTGAGAGAGAAAACTAGAGTTTTAATGGCAATTAATCCCAATATTTGCCCTAAAAAAGCTCTAATTTGCTGATATTCGAGGCTCAGATTCAACCTGAGAGAGAAGGCTAGATAGATGGTTAGACTAAAAATCAGGCAATCGGTGACAATTAAAAGAGATCGCTTCGATGACCTAGATAGGGAATTAGCCAATTTAAGGATATTGTTCGCCAGTTTTCTATACATCATCCAATTGATTAATTAATCTTAAGGTAAATACTTGGCCTCTCTCGACTTTGTCTGGTACTCAGTGTTTATGGTTATTAGGAGTCTTCCTAAGCAAGGCTTTGAAGACTATCTTTCCAGAAAATCATCCCTATTCTTCTTGCTTCCACACAGAAGTGAGAAGAACCAATGTTTTTTATAACAGTAGTGCCGCCCGTCTTTCCGCAGATGATATCACCCAAGTCTAAATATGTCAAGTGGCTCGATTTGTCAGGACTTTGGCTCTCTTCGGTTTGGTGGGTAAAATGTATTCTAAGATACAGTCTTGCTGGCGAGGGAGTGGAAGGAACCACTCCAGACACAGAGGACACAAAGATTGATCGCTTCTATAGTAAGTTAAACTGATCACACAAAGAATAAGAGAGCCGGACTTTTTTCCTTTTAGCAACTTTTCATCGCTCCCCAAAAATTTTCTGCTCCCAAATATCTAGCCGATAAATCACCGCTAGTCAAGGTTACAATCAAGAATTGACACAAAAATTTATCAACTAAAGTTATGAGTAATCAGTACGATGCGATCGTGATTGGGTCGGGAATCGGGGGATTGGTGACAGCGACGCAATTAGCGGCAAAAGGAGCAAAAGTCTTGGTTTTAGAGAGTTATCTGATTCCGGGGGGCAGCGCGGGTTATTTTGAACGAGAGGGTTATCGTTTTGATGTGGGTGCTTCGATGATTTTTGGTTTTGGCAAAAAGGGGACGACTAACCTCTTAACCAAAGCTTTGGCAGCGGTGGATATGAGTATCGAAACCATTGCCGATCCCGTCCAGATCCACTATCATCTCCCGGACGGATTAGACTTAAAAGTTCATCGCGACTACGAACAATTTTTACAGGAATTAATTAGCCATTTTCCCGCAGAAAAAACTGGTATCCGGCGCTTTTACGATGAATGCTGGCAGGTGTTTAATTGTCTCAATAGTATGGATTTACTATCGCTGGAAGAACCCCGCTATCTGACTAGGGTTTTTTTCCAGCATCCTTTATCCTGTTTGGGATTGGTCAAGTATTTACCCCAAAATGCGGGAGATGTGGCCAGAAAATATATTAAAGACCCGAAATTATTGAAATTTATCGATATGGAATGTTACTGTTGGTCGGTAGTACCCGCCGATCGCACTCCGATGATTAATGCGGGAATGGTCTTTAGCGATCGCCATTACGGGGGAATTAACTATCCCCGGGGGGGAGTAGGACAGATTGCTCTCAAGTTAGTCGCGGGATTGGAAAAGGCCGGTGGTGAAATCCAGTATCAAGCGAGAGTGACTGAGATTATTTTAGATGCAGGACGGGCGATCGGGGTAAAATTGACCAATGGTAAGGAATATTACGCGAAAAAGATTGTTTCTAATGCCACCCGTTGGGATACCTTCGAGAAACTACTCCCCCCGGAATCTCTCCCCCGCAGTGAAAAAAATTGGCAAAAACGCTATCAAAAATCCCCCAGTTTCCTGAGTTTGCATCTGGGAGTCAAGGCCGATGTGTTACCCTCAGGAAGCGAATGTCACCATATTTTACTAGAAGATTGGGAAAATATGGAAGCAGAACAGGGAACTATCTTTGTTTCTATTCCTACCTTACTCGATCCCTCCCTAGCACCCCCGGACCATCATATCATTCATACTTTCACCCCTAGCTGGATTGATCAATGGCAAAAACTGCCCCCCCAAGAATATCAACATAAAAAAGAGGCCGCTGCTCATCGTCTAATCGAGCGCCTGAAAAAACTCTTTCCCAAACTAGATACAGGATTAGATTATATCGAAATTGGCACAGCCCGCACCCATCGCCGCTTTTTGAATAGAATCGATGGCACTTACGGCCCAATACCGCGAAGAAAACTGTTAGGCTTATTAGGAATGCCCTTTAATCGTACAGCTATTCCTAATCTTTATTGTGTGGGAGATAGTACCTTCCCCGGTCAAGGATTAAACGCGGTGGCCTTTTCTGGTTTTGCTTGCAGTCATCGTCTAGCGGTAGATCTGGGTTTACCCCGTCCCAGAGATTAAAAGCTGAAAATTAGGATTTTTACCGGCGAATTCTTAAACCGGAAAGGAATACTTGACAGCGTTTCTCAGATGGATGAAGCGCGTTTTTGCGACTGGAGTTTTTACTTCGGCAAGGTTTAATTTATACTTCACCTTGATGAGAAACGCTGTAGATCGGTTTTGCTGATGACTGATAACTGATAACTGATAACTGATAACCGATGACTGATAACTGATGGTTACTCCCTTTGATTCCCCCAAATCTTTACATTGGCAGCAAAGCTTGCGAGCGCCGATTGTTCGTCAATTGGAGATATTTAGCTTTACAATGCAGTTTTTGACTTTTTTGCTCTGGGATCGTTTAACGGGGGCTAATAGGGGCAAAAAACGGCAAAGGAGAGCGAAATGGTTAGTTGATCGCCTCATTAATTTGGGACCAACTTTTATTAAAATTGGACAATCTTTATCGACGCGAGCAGATTTAATTCCGCTCGAATATATCGAACAATTAAGCCAATTACAGGATCGAGTTCCCGAATTTAATAGTCAAGAAGCGCTCCGAGTTATTGAAACAGAATTAGGACAACCCCTAGATAATTTATTTGCAAGTTTTACCCTATCTCCCCTCGCTTGTGCCAGTTTAGGACAAGTGCATCGAGCGCGGTTATTAAGTGGGGAAGAAGTCGTTATTAAGGTACAAAGACCGAATCTAGAAGGACTATTTAATCTCGATTTTGAAGTGTTGCATCGTCTCACCCGTTGGTTAAATATTTTCCCCGTGGTGAAAAAATATAATTTAGAAGCTATCTATCAAGAATTCTTTGAACTACTCTTTCAAGAAATCGATTATATTCATGAGGGTAAAAATGCCGAACGCTTTCGGGAAAATTTTAAGAATTATCCCCAGGTAAAAGTCCCTTTAGTGTACTGGCAATATACCACCCGCAAGGTATTAACTTTGGAGTATGTGCCGGGGATTAAAGTTGATGATCGAGAGACTTTAATAGCTAATGGTATTAACGTCGATGGTATTATTCAACTGGGGATCTGTTCCTATCTCAAACAACTATTACAGGATGGTTTTTTCCAATCGGATCCCCATCCGGGTAATATGGCAGTTAGTCAGGAAGGGGAGTTAATTTTCTACGATTTTGGCACGATGTTCGAGGTAAAATCTGTTGCTAAAGATCAAATGATCGAAACCTTTTTTGCTGTCTTGAGAAAGGATACGGAAACAGTCTTAAAAACCTTGATCTATATGGGGTTAATTGAACCTGTTAGAGAGCTGCAACCCGTGCGAAATATCCTGGAGTTTCTCCTAGAGGAATTTCGCGATAAACCGGTAGATGTGAGGGCTTTTGAACAAATTAGCGATCAAGTGTATTTAATGTTTAAACAGCAACCCTTTCGCTTACCTCCCCAAATGACTTTTATTATTAAATCTGTCACCACTTTGGATGGGATTGCCCGCTCTTTAGATCCCCAGTATAATTTATTAGCAGCTAGTCAACCTTTTGTGAAAAGTCTAGCGGTATCGGGAGGAACTAGCAACACCATGCTTACCCTAGCTAATCAAGCTCGCACTTTTCTTAAACAACAATGGCAAAAAGGGAATAAAAACGAGAGAATGATCCGTCAATTAGAGGAAAAAATCGAGCGAGGAAATTTAGTTTTTCAAGTTAAGTCACGGGAAAATGAACGACTCCTGAAAAGAATTTATCTGGCAATTAAAGTATTAATTAATGTCTGTTTATTGGGATTTAGCATTATCTCAGCCATATTTTTATTAGACAGCAACTATAGCAAACTAGCCATTATTCCCTTCAGTTTAGCGGGGTTATTTGCTTTATTTTTTCTGCGTTCTTCCCTGGCTTTATTGATTCAGGAAAGATTAGATAAAATGCTAGACAAGTAAATAATTACCATCTTTAATTAGTAGATCGTTTTTGTTATCCGCAACAAAAATTAAAGTTTGACAGGCTGTCTGTTGACAAGATTTTCCAGAAGTTATCATAATGAAAATGTTTTCATTGCACCCAGCAGCAAGAGGACAAGAAAATGTTATTAAAATCTTTAGCCCTTGGTTCCCTTGTCGGATTATCCTTAGTTACATCAGTCCCAGTCTTAGCTAATCCTTCCGTTTCTCCAGTACAAACTAACGAAGCAATAATTGCAGTCGGTCAACAAAAATCCGATTTATTTGTTAATTTAACCACTGATGATCCTTGGCGAGCGGCAATGGCAATCGGTGTCGCTACCAATATGCTGAAAAAAGGTCACTCAACCACCATTTTTTTGAATATTACAGGGGTACACCTGGCAGCGACGACCATTCCTCAACACACTAACGGTATCACTGGTAAAACCCTGCAAGCAATGTTAGTAGATTTCATCAGTCAAGGGGGAAAAGTCTTAATTTGTCCCTCCTGTATGAAACAAGCAGCCATAAAACCCCAAGATCTAATTGCGGGTGTGGTGACAAGTTCCCCCGATTCCCTAGAAGCAAATTTATTTAACGAAACGGTTAAAGTAATTAGCTGGTAAATCTAGCATTTTCTAGAGAATCTAGAGACCTTATTATTAAGGTCTCTATCCCAGTTTCCGCTTAACATTCAATTGATAATTTTTACTAATATATTGCTACCCATTGTCAGTAATTACTATAACTAGAATGATTGATTTTGATCAAGGTGAACAATTATAATTTTTTTCTGAGAAAAAAATTAATTATTGAAAATGTTCTCAATAGTAGTTTCTACAATTTGTCGATACCTCACTAACGTGAAAAGCGCTATAAGCTGCCGTACATCTAAAGGACATATTATTGAAATCAAAAAAACACCTAATTTGATTTTGGATTTCGCTTGTTTCAATCTAACTGATAACTGTTTACTGTTTACTGAATAAACGTTTATACCTGAATATAGCGTTTCCCAATCTCATGAGGTACCCCAAAATCTTAACTCCTGACGACCGGCTACTGACTCCTCAAAACCTAAGACTCTGTACCCCACAACTAGGGGAATTGCTATAAGTTAATTATTTGCATAACAATTCCCGAAGAGCCGAAATTGTTAAACCACGCTCTGTTCGAGTTATTGCGGGTTCCTTATCAGGATACAGTGACATAGTTTTGATTAGCTACAAATGGTATTGAGTGGCCGCTCTTTTCCCATCATATCACCCCCAACTCTGCTGGCCTCACCAATGAAAATATGGCGCATTACATTTGATTAGCGTACCCTACACTCGTCAGCGTACTTCTAGGCAGTGCCTTCGACATCGCACTTTAACCCACAGTTTCAATCAATGTGCATGGTGCGTTCCCCAAAAATCTATTAGTGGAGCAGCAGTAGCCATATTAGGGAACGCACCCTACAAGATTGCGTTCGGCATCGCACTGACGGGAGCAAGCAATTAATTTCTAATTTTAAGCACTTGCATAGGAGTCAAACGTCTTTGCTCTGTCCTGTCAAAATCTTGATCAAAACTCACAATAGTAGCTTTTTCAAGCTCGGCAGCAACATATTGGTAAGCATCATCAAAATCCAAGCGAAAGAGATCTATTATTTCTACGACTCTCTTCATTTGGTTAGCAGGAATACTGACCAGTACAAAACCAGCATCAATCAAAACGTCATCCACAAATTTGATAAAAACCTCTCGTTGATTCAGCCGATTACAGATCACCCCGATAGAATGTAAAGTAAAATCAGTCATACACATATCAGAGAGTGAGAGCGTATCAAGTAGCTCCGCAACAACCTCAGCCTGTCCTTGTCCTAATAAGCGTTCTAGCCAAATATTCGTATCCAGAAGAAACACTAGCCATTTCTCCATTCAACTGCAAGATGCTGTAACTCAATTGATGTGTAATCGGTTTTAAGCATCCCTGCCCAGTCTTGACGGAGTTTACGTTTTATAGGTTGGTTAGATTTACTTAAAAGTGACTCTACAAACGTTTGTACTTCAACCTTTAACTGGGGCGGTAATTGTCTCACCAGTTCTTCTAGTGATTTTGCTGATGTACTCATGTATTTTACCAATTCAACTTTTTGTAGTAGTTGATAACTAATCTACCACCAGTCTAGCATAGGATTTGATGAGAAATAGCACTAATCTTGAAAACCCCTATAACCCAGTATCGCGCCCTAAAGCAAGCCCTCCAACCCCATCTAGGGGGGCTACCCAGTGCCTTCGGTATCGCACTAGCTTTGGAGCATAACGATCGATTTCACCGACATTTTGGATCGTAGCGGAACAATGTCAGGTACAACGATTTGTTATACCTTATCTTTCTTTGTCAGTTAAATCAATATATTCAGTTTGTATTCGTTTATTCTTGATTAGTATTCTAAAATACGGACATTTCCCATTTACTGATAAATCTTTATCATCATTCCCTTTCCTGAATTTAATTATTTCAAATTGGTCGGGATTAAATTTATGTAAAAATGTTATTGGCACCCCCATATATCCCTTATAATCTATTGGTATGTCTTGTGTTTTATTAACATTAATTCCATCATAATTGTCATATTTTGAATATTGAAGTTCGTTGCCAAAATATCTTTTTGTAAGTTTTATATCTTCGTGCCGCTTAAAATTATCTAAATTAGTAAGCCATAAACAATTGTTCGGTGAGATTATTCTATTACCAGAGTTATCTATTCGAGTTTCTGTTCCATATAGTTCATAGTTTTCAGGTACAATAAAACCTGAAATACCTCTACCAAGATTTATTCCTAACCACGCCTTGTTTTCTTGAATAAGTTTGAAAATTTCTTTATAGGTTATTGCATTAATATTTCCAATTATCAAAAACTTTTTATCGTATTTAACCAATTGAGCTACATACTCTCTGAATAATGAAAATGGGGGATTGGTAACAACAATATCGGACTGCTTTAATAGTTCAATGCTTTCCGAACTACGAAAATCACCATCTCCATTAAAGTAAACTAGGTCAGTTGAACTTGGTTTGTTTTTTTCGCCTTCTGTACCTGTATATTCAAAGAAAAACCCTTTTTCATCTTCTTCTGTATTAAATAAATTTTTTACTTGCTCTCTATAACAAGATGTTATTATTTTTTTAAGACCTAATTCATTAAAATTTGAGGTAAAATAATTAAAAAAGTTACTAATTCGGGGGTCATCGCAATTGCAATAAACTACTTGATTTTCAAAATGACTTTTATAATGCTGTAATTCGCTTTCTATATCTGAAAGCTGTGTATAAAACTCATCACTTTTTGATTTTTTAGCTTTTTGTAATAATTGGTTTGTTGCATTTCTTGCCATTTTCAACCTATTTTGATTTAATAAATCTTTGTTTTAGTTATTTACTTTTGGTTATCTGATTAAATATCTCACTGCCTAATACTTTAAGAGAGGTTTTAGAAATTTCAAGCATAATATCAAACATTTTTTTGAGATCCCATTTTTCGCTATTTCCTTGTGTGTATATAGAAGTTGCTTGAAGCATAATTGTTTTATCTTTATGCTTGACAAACTTATTTTTACACAAATTGGTATTAATGAGCATTCCATAATTTGCAGAAGTTAACCTATCTAATCTATTTAGCATTCCTGAATTGTATTCAAGCGTCACAACCCTTCCATCGGGTCTTTTAATTGAAATAGTTTCTGTTAAAAAATTTGAGCCTTCCAGAAATAATACATAGGGAAAATGAGATTCAGATAACATCAAATTAGCGATTTCAGATATGTTTTTATGCGATCTTTCTATCGCATTACCGGCAGCCATCAAATCTTGATCATTTTTTGCTCCTACAAGTTTTCCTGCTTTGATGTTTTCAATGTCTTTCCCCTGATGTTTAGCTTCCGAAACTAAAACGATTCTCCAATTACCTTTATCATCTTTTACTTCTATTATTCCACCATCGGGTATAATACTTGAATTTGATACAAAAAGTGTTTGTCCTAATTCAGGGTCAATTTTCTTTAATGCTTCGTTTATTTCTTCTTTTTTTATGCTCGTTTTGTATTGAAAAGATAATTGAGGAAACTCCTTTTCAAGCTGTTCAATTACAAAAAGTGAAATTTTTCCAACAGTTATGTCGTGTGATTTTGCTTCATCTCCAAATAGACCAACTACACCTTTAGACTCTTTATGTTGATTCGTTAATCTTTTTGATTGATTCTTTTTAGTCATATTGTGCCTTTTCTTTACTTAAATCTTCCACTTTCTGCTACAGATAATGTATGTATAACTAAAAATTATCCGGAAACTTTCCGTATAACACTCTCTGGAGTAACGATATGGGTTAACTTTCGGCATATCACTCTATTTAGGCGCAATCGCCAGAACTTTTCCCTATATCACGCCCAAAAGCCTGTTAGCCAGATTAGCCCACATCGCACTTTAACCCACAGCTTGAATCAATGTGCATGGTGCGTTCCCCAAAATCTATTAGTGGAGTAGTAAGAGCCACCTTAGGGAACGCACCCTACGGCCTTCAAGGAATAATTAGAACAAACCAAGCTACAAAAAACACCCCTGGCAACAATATTGCAGCTAAATGACCCAAAATAAAACCACCCAATGTAAGTGTACCAAGAGTAACTTCAAATTCGCGTCCAATAGCTTCTTTGAGCTTATATTGAGCAGAGAGAGCTGCTAAAATTGATATGTAGGCGATTATTAAATTTACCACACCAATCCAAGGCAGTATAACAAGTAGCTTATTAATTCGCTCAAACTGTGGAACAGTATTTTGGGCAGCCAAAAGAACAGCATATGTTGCAAATAATATGGTTTGTGACAATAGAAGCCAAGACAGTCTATAGTTTATTAGGTTATCTTCATGAACCCATTTTTCTCTAGCTGCCAGATACTTTTCATGTTCAGTGGGATACATCTAACTCTTTTCTCCACATTTTCCACATTTTTAACTTTTTAAGAAGCAGTCTTTAGTTCTTCTTTGTTTACTATAGCGTTTCTGATTCGCAAGAGGTACATTCCCGATCCTAAACAGCTTAATCAGCAAAGGTTTAAGTGTGCCGCACAGATGCGAGAACCGCTATAAATTTCTGACAATTTAGGCTGATTCTAGCGACGATTATTTGATCTGACCGCACCTCTTGACAAAAATTTATAATTATTCGATTCGTTTAATTGTCGGGGTCTTCTGTAAAGATTTTTTACCTGGAAATCCACACCCAGTAACAAACTTTTTGCCGCAAACTCTAATTCAACCTTTTGCTCCTGTACTTTTAGCAGCACAGGAGCAAAGCTGAAAATAAAAATTAATAACTGTCCTCATCGGTGATAACTTCCACGGGAATCACTTCTTCTAACACTTTTTCCTGCATTTCTTGGCGACGAATTGGTATTTTGGTTTTTTCCAATTCAGGTAAAGCGACCAATTCCCGTTGTTTTTCCCGGACAGTATTGGGTAATAACATCGGTAAAGGTTCGGGGGTTTCTAACCAGTAGCTGGCCACCGGTAGAGTATGTTCTAAATCTTCCAATAAACGGGGAATAATCATCACCGCGTGCAGTTCACCGATTTTCTCCGCTTCCCGCATTCCCGCATCAATGGCCACGGCCACATTAGCGACGGAACCCCGGATAATGGCCGTACACAAACCATCCCCAATTGTTTCGTAGGAAGCTAACTGCACATCGGCCGATTTTAACATGGCATCGGCTGCCCCCACCATAGCAGGAAAACCGCGGGTTTCCAAGAGACCGATCGACATATTGCTCAGTTTGCTGAAACCCCGTTGACTTTGGGCAATTTCGGCTAAACGGCTACCAATTGGGAAAATTACCTCTAAATTGGGCATCGGTCGGGGAATAACCGATTTAGATACCAATTGTCCGAACTGTGCGGCGGTTTTTGCCCCTTCTTCCACTGCTAACCGCACATCGGCAATATTACCACGCACGATCGCCGTACAGTGACCACCGCCAATTTTTTCGTAACCCACGAGGGTAACTTCTGCCGATTTTAGCATCATATCCGCTGTCCCGACGATCGCCGGAAAGCTGAGGGTAGAGACTAAACCCAAGGCACTATCTTTGGGGTGACGCTTGGTTTTCATCGTCCTTTGACTGGGGTTAGTTGTGGACGAGGGGGGAATGCTTCCATTAACTCTTAATCTAGACATTGAAGATAAACTTGCCCTAACAGGTACGAAGGGGGTGATTGTCAGCTATCCTGTTACTATCTAGTCTATCCTGTTAACCTTAATTGCTATTGAAGATTTTTGAGGGATTAGATAAATTTTAGTTATTGTAGCTTGATCAAGTTGTCTATGACAGAACAGCCTCGCAGTACAGATGATCGAATCAGCGAAACGGAAGCGACCGAATTAATGCGCTCGCTGCTTCATAAGGAAGGAAATTGGGTAAGTTGGGGGCAAAAATGTCAAAAACTGCAAAAAGCTGGCTACGATTCCCAGTTAATTTTTGAACAAACCGGTTTTCAAAATGCCCAACAAAATTTAATTATTGTCGCTGCCCAAGTTTTTGAGAGTTTAATCAAAGCGGGAGCAGATGAAGATTTATTAAGTTACTACATCGGGCCGCGCAGTGATGTGCTATATGAATTGCGTATTCTCAACCAAGAACAAAGACTGGGAGCAGCGAAATTAGCGGCAGAAAAAAGGATTGAGGTGGCTGAAGCACACGATATCGCCAAAGCTATCCAAGATTTTTCCCGTTTATCCCAGATTCCCAGTGAATTTACTCGTCATCCTGGAGATGCGATCGCTTATCAGTGTTGGAAACGGGGCAAACAAAAGCGGGATTTAGCCGAAAGAGCGAAATTAATCGCTAAAGGTTTGAAATTTGCCCATTCTGACTCGGCCAGACAGGCGATCGAGTCCTTACTACAAGATTTTACCGTTACTCCCACCCGTAGCGCACCGTTGCTACCCGTCCATCGTTTACAGGATGAGGACGAATTAGCCAGAATTATTCCTTTAGTAGGAAGATTTCCGGTGACGGTAACTGATATAAAACACACAGAAAGTTTGAGCGTCGAGGAACCTTTTCGACTGGTAACGGTGGGGGATAAACAAACAATCGTGCCTCTCCCCGGTTGGCAAGCAATTCTCAAGGCGATCGATCCTGTAGCTATTTTATGGCCCAGTGATCAATTACCTCGATCGATTGCCACCAGATCCGAGGAAGTGTTATTAGTGATCGATCGAGTTTTTGCCGAATGGGACGTGAACAATTATTATCTAGTAGAGAGGGATAATTCCGTCTTTTTACAATGGTTTGATAGTTCCCCCGATGTCACCATACTAGGTGAATTGGTCTTGATTTTAAGAGCAAAAAATATCCTCGATGAAAAAAACATCACCGAACCCTGGCAAATGGACGACTAAATCAGTGATCAGTGATCACTGATCAGGTTTAAGCTATTAGTTATGAGTGGGAATAATAAAATAGATAAACTGATAACTGCAATCCAATAAAACTGGTCACTGCTAACTTGTAGCTGACAGCATAACTTAAGAAACTAAGAGACATTTTTCAAGAAAAAAGTAACAAAGAGGACAAAGGAGACAGGAGACAGGAGACAGGAGACAGGAGACAAATTTACCATACTTTTGCCTTTTGCCTTTTGACTTTTGCCTTTTTCTGACTGACAACTGAGAACTGATAACTGATAACTGATAACTGATAACTGATAACTGATATATGCGTGCAGTAATTTGTGGATATTATGGGAGAGGAAACGGAGGAGATGAGGCATTATTAGTGTCTCTATTGCAGATGCTGCCGTCAGAAATTAAACCTATTGTTTTGTCAAATAATCCCAGAGAAACCAGTCAACGTTATGGAGTGGAAACCTGTCCTAGTCGGGATTGGTGGCAAGTTTTTCAAGCTCTTAAAAAAGCGGATATATTTATCTGGGGTGGCGGCAGTTTAATGCAGGATGTCACCAGTTTTGCCAGTCCAATGTATTACGGTGGTTTAATGGCTCTTGCTCAATTATTGGGCTTAAAAACTATTGCTTGGGGGCAGGGAATTGGACCATTAAATAGACCTTTTACCCGTTGGTTAACCAAAAAAGTCTTAAAACAATGTAGTTTAGTTAGTGTGCGCGATGATACTTCGGCTCATTTAGTCGCCAATTGGGGTATTAGTCCCATTGTTGCCCCCGATCCAGTATGGGCCTTAGAAGCTCAATCAGTCAAGGGATTATCGGATTTACCTGCCCCAAGAATCGCCGTCAATTTACGTCCCCATCCCCTATTAACCCCGGCAAAATTAGATAAATTAACCCAAGCTTTAATTGATTTACAAACCAGTACGGGGGCGTTTATTCTCCTAGTCCCTTTTCAAAAGTCGCGGGATTTGCCCCTCTGTGAAGCTGTAGCCCGTCAATTAAGGGAAAATTATCAAATCATTAGTTTAGAGGACCCAAGACAGTTAAAAGGCGTATTTCGTGGGGTAGAAATGGTGATCGGAATGCGCTTTCATAGTTTGATTATGGCCGCGGCAGAAGATTGTCGTTGTTTTGCCCTTAGTTATGATCCGAAAGTGTCGCGATTAATTGCCGAAGTACCGATGCCGGGTTGGGAATTAGATCAGTTACCAGAGGCAGTTAATGATATTAGTAACACTTGGATTAATTTTTATGCCAATGGAGAGGCATTAACCAGCGATCGCAAATATTTTTTAATCGATCGAGCTTTAATTCATCGAGAAATTTTATCTAGATTGGTGAGCTAATTTTTATGTCGAGTGCTATTACTGATGTTATCACGACTATTGCCCTAGCTGAGACAAGATTTAATCTCTCCTTAACAGAAGATAGGGCATTTTTTCCCGAATGGCAAAGTGATTTACTGTCTCTATCTAGCCATGAAAAAAAGAGTTTAGATGAACTAAGACAAAGATATTTATACCAAAGATCGGCAGGACAGTTATTAGAAGGAACCGTGACTTTATTGTTAGTTTCTCCCTTACTAGCGATTGCGGGTTTTTACGATCCGCCTTTTCGAGTACGCGCAGAGGAATCGGTAAGCTTAACCGTCGATGATGGGGAAGAAATACTATCGGGTAGAATCGATGTTTTAGTCTGGTTAAATCAGTTTTGGGTGGTAATTGTAGAATCCCAAAAAACCGCCCTATCGGTTTGGACTGCCTTACCGCAAACCCTGGCCTATTTGATGGCTAATCCCCGGCCAGAAAAACCTAGCTTTGCTCTCGTCACCAATGGAGATGATCTTTTATTTGTCAAATTGAGAGCTAATGTCCATCATTATGCCCTATCTAGGGTATTTGCTCCCTTTATTTCCAGAGAAGAAATATATAAGGTTTTGCAGATTTTAAAACACATCGCTGAGGCGATTGAATAAAATCAAGATTAGAAATTAAGTAAGTGGTTCTAATTAAGTAGAAGATAGATTTTACCTTCGATCCCCCCTTAATCCCCCCTTAATAAGGGGGCTATCTACCTACTTATTAGCGAGGAAAAACCTAACCAAAAGAATTTTTAGGTGAATCCTAATTGAGATGGGAGTCTTTGGGAATAACATCCAAACCGAGGAGAACCTTTTGGGTATTGGACATATCGCCGATAATTCTTTGTAGGGGTGGGGGAAGTTGTTTGACTAAAGTAGGAGTTACGAGAATTTTATCCCGTTCCGCTAATTGCGGCTGTTCGAGAACATCAATTATTTCTACTGTATAAAGATCAGATAATTCCTCACGACAGATACGAAAAATATTAGCGATCGCCCTCTGGGATTTACTTGAATCGCCCATAATATAGAGTTTGAGAAGATATTGACTCATGATTGCGTGTTATTGAACAGTTTAATGTTGCTGAGACCGATATAGTATTTACGATAGAAAGAGACGAGATAACCCATCAATTCCAGGACCATGAGACGACCTTCGCTAACGTAGGCCTGCGCTTTGGCCAGGGTGACATCCTGATTTTTTTGGCGTAGGGTGGTGGTATGAATATCCACCACATCGCGAGGACTAGCTTTTAAGAATCCTAACTTATCGGCCAAGCTTCGCAGTCGTTCCGATAGATTATGTTCCACTTTGTATGCTTGTTCTTCTAAAGCTAAATCTAATAACTCTCCGTAATTTTGGACTAATTCTTGAAAAATATCGGGGATACTCTGCCTTATTGCCTCAGAACCGAACATTTTCGCCGTAATGCTAGTGTGTCCTCCCTTGATTAACTGTTCCAGTTCGCGAAATTCCTGTTCCTGTTGTTGATGTTTAAGATTGAGAATATATTGCTGACGCTCGATCGCCACACGAATTTGATAGACTAAAAGACTACTATCGATATTATTTAACTGAATATAACCGTCAGCACCCAGTTGAAAGGCTTTAACGACTAATTTCTCATCATTGCTAGTAGTTTGAACCACTATCGGTATATCAGAGGCTAATTCTCTGGTTTTGACTAGAATATTTAAGCCGGGGGGGACAGAGATTTCCAAGCTTAAGAGGATAAGATCAAATTTCTCCCCTGCCAGTTTTTCGGCAGTTTCCTGTAGATCCTGAGCTTGGGTGAGGGTGAAAGTCAACCCCCCGGCCAGGGAACATTGGGGGGCCTTTAACAGCAATCTCTGGATTAATTTAACAGTCGTCGGTTCATCCTCTATCAATAAAATCCTACAGAGATCCCTAGTCATTGTTAATCGATCGCTAAAATTATCTTTTTTCCCCTACTTTCATAGTACGCCCATCTTTGGGAAACGCAAGGACAAAATCACCATCTAGCACCCGCTATCTCGAAGTCTTGTTCTACCGATTAGGCGCTCGCTGGGGGTTTTCTGTTAAGTCGTCAAGTGAAGCATCACTTAAAAATTGATGATCAAGTTTACTGCCATTGAGCGTGAAGGCGTGGATGGAGTAAACGCTCGACCGGTTGACCGTTTTTTAAATGTTCCTCGACAATCTGACTGACATCCTCTGGTTTAACATGACAGTACCAGGTTTCCTCGGGAATAATCCTCACCGTCGGGCTAGTGCTACACTGTCCTTGACAACCACTGGTCATAACGATGACATCTTCTGGGAGAGCTGCCGTTTGCCATGCTAAAAGAAGCTCGGACGCACCCTGCACCAAACAGGAAGAATGCTGACAGACCATCACAAATCGCTTTTGGGGATAAGACATATTACCTAAAAAGTGGCCAAATTAGACAGTTCCCCGGGTATATTCCTGGGAGTGGCTTTGGGGAAGCATAGTTTTATTTTGCCCCGAATCCCCGATACTGGCAATAAGTAGTCGTGCAAAATTAATTTCCTAGTCGAGACAGGAGACAGGAGACGGGGGACTCCGGGACAGCTATCAGCGATCAGATTTGAATTTTTAGTTCACTGTTTACTGGTCACAGCAAAAAGCTTTTGGCTGACGGGTGACGGCTTGGATGTGTAATTAATTTTGCTTAGGTACTTACAAAAAAGGGGGCTGAAAAATTAACCATCAATCCTTAAAATAGAGGTCGGAGAGAAATTTAGTCAATCAAGAGGGTAAAAGTGGCATTCGCTAGTCATTGGATCATGTTAGGTTTATTATTGGGTTTTGCTGTTGCCCATAGCGGATTAGCCAGTTTACGAATGGGGGGAGAAGCCATCATCGGTGCGCGACTGTATCGGGTATTATTTGCCCTTGTTAGTATCCCTCTAGCCGTAATTTTAGTAGTTTATTTCTTCAATCATCGTTATGATGGTTTGCTTCTCTGGCAAGTACAGGGAGTAACCGGAGTAAAAACCCTAGTTTGGATACTTTCGGCCATTTCTTTTTTCTTTCTCTATCCTGCCACCTTTAACCTGCTGGAGATCGCCGCTATCCAAAAACCCCAGGTTCATCTCTACGAAACCGGCATCCTGCGCGTTACCCGTCATCCCCAGATGGTAGGACAGGTGATCTGGTGTATTGCTCACACCCTCTGGTTAGGGACAAGCTTTACCCTATTAACTTCCCTGGGTTTAATTGCTCATCATCTTTTTGCCGTCTGGCATGGCGATCGCCGGTTAGAAGACCGTTACGGAGAGGCATTTTTAAAGATCAAAGAACGCACCTCAGTGGTCCCCTTTTTAGCGATTATCGATGGTCGGCAAAGCCTGAAATGGCAAGAATTCCTTCGTCCTGCCTATCTAGGAGTAACAGGGTTTATTTTACTCCTCTGGTGGGCGCATCCTTGGCTAATGCAAGCAACAAGTAAAATTTATTGGTGATTTTGCTCCCAACCCCTTTCCTGTTGATCCCGATTGGTGTAGAATGGTTTATATATCAAAATAAAGTTTTCATAAAATACGTTTAGACATGATACTATCTGTCAACGAAAAGAGCTTCCCTAAGCTAGTTTTAGAGTCTTCTCGTCCGGTTCTCGTGTATTTTTGGGCGCCTTGGTGTGGTTTATGTCGTTTAATCCAACCCACCCTCTTGTCTTGGCAAAATGACTGTCAAGATGCGATTCAATTAGTCGGTGTCAATGCCGATAATAATTTTAAATTAGCTAATAGTTTTCGTCTGCGTAGTCTGCCTACTTTAATTCTCTTCGATCGAGGTGTTCCGGTTCACCGTCTGGAGGAAATTCACAGTCGCGAGGAATTGCAACAAACCCTGCGACTAATAGTCAAAAATCAAATCCCGCGTTCAGCTTAAGGGAAAGATATCTTTTCTGATGGGTTCTGTGGTTAAAATGTATTCTAAGATACGGTAACGCCGGTGGGTGAGTGGAACGAACCACTCCAGACACAGAGGACACAAAGATTGATCGCTCTTATAGTAAGTTAAACTTATCACACAAAGAATAAGAGAGCCTCTGATGGGACTGGCAGAGATAATATAATAGGACAAAAAGTAGATAATCCCAATTCCTAAAACTCCCATAGTTCCCCCAGTTCAAAAAATTAGGAGGCTTGAAAAAAATGCCGATTGGTGTGGCTGAATTTGTCGAAAATCAGGAAAATCGCTGTCCTGTGGTACTACTACTAGATACCTCTGGTTCAATGCAGGGAGAACCGATTAAGGCTCTCAATGATGGTATCAAAACCTTTCAGAAGGACGTGATGCGGGATATGCAAGCGACGTTGAGCGTAGAAACCGCCATTGTTACCTTTGGTAAGGGAGGGGTTAAAACCGTGCAAGATTTTGTCGGGATTGACCAATTTACGCCACCTACTTTAAGCGCAGGAGACTTAACCCCCATGGGACAAGCGATTGAATTGGCCTTAGATTTAATCGAAGATCGTAAAGCGATTTATAGAAATAATGGTATCCAATATTATCGTCCTTGGATATTTTTAATTACTGATGGTGCGCCTACGGATCAATGGAGTCTGGCGGCGCAACGTGTAAAACAAGCCGAAGCCGAAAATCGAGTTTTATTTTTTTCTGTAGGTGTTCAGGGTGCTGATATGGAGACGCTTAAACAGATTTCTAATAATCCCCCCGTGTTACTCAATGGTTTAGATTTTCGGGATTTATTTCAGTGGTTAAGTAACTCAATGAAACGAGTTTCTGGTGGTAAAATTGGAGAGGCGATCGCTTTACCACCCGTGAATTGGGGACAAATTACCACCTAGAGGACAGTTAATTATGTGGAGAACATTATGTCAGTCGGTGGTCGGTAGTTTTCACGTCCAAACGGGATTACCCTGTCAAGATTACGGTGATTATAAATTATTGGGTCAGGATGTTTTGATTGGAGCCGTGGCCGATGGGGCCGGTAGTGCCAAATATTCGGATTTGGGTGCGAAAATAACAGTTAAAGCAGCGCTGCAATTTTTAGAGTATAAGCTCAAAAAAACAGCATTAGCTGCCACTGGAACTGAAGCCGAATTAAAGGAAATATTCCGGCAACTGTTGGCTTATGTTCAGCAAATTCTCCAAGAAGAAGCCGAAAAAGAACAGTTAGACATTAATGATCTGGCGACAACTTTACTGGTTGTTTTGGTTACTTCAAAACGATTAGCGGCGATGCAGATAGGAGACGGTTTTATTGTGTTCAAACCTCTGGGAGGAAATTATCAGTTATTGTTTCAGCCTGACAAGGGGGAATACATCAATGAAACCACTTTTGTTACTTCTAGTAATGCTTTGGAGGATATGCAAATAAAAGTTTTAACCGAGCCAGTTGCCTTTATTTGTGTGGCGACGGATGGAGTGGAAAAGGTATCGATCGATTATAAAAATTGGCAGCCTTTTCCGCCTTTTTTTCAGCCATTAGAGGAATATTTACAACAGACAGAAACGCCATTGCAAGAAGACCTCAAAGAATTTTTAGAGCGGGAGGATTTAAATAAGTTAACAACCGATGATAAAACCTTACTCCTAGCTTTTTGTTCAGAAACCGGGTTTGTTTGACAAACCCGGTTTCTGGATCATAGCGTTCCCAGGTAAAACAATCGTGAGCAGAAAATCTATCAAAAGTAAT
>NZ_CAIP01000025.1 GCF_000297435.1 Microcystis sp. T1-4
CTTTCTGGGAGAGGGAGAGGGAGAGGGGGAGGGCGACGAATAAAGAAAAATGCTATTAATACTCCATACTCCCACTGATCAGCTATGCTAGTTTAAAGAGAGTAGTTAGGTTCGGTAGCAGCATTGGTTTCAAACAGAAGCGGTTTTTCCCTGATGGCCTTGACTGGGTTGTGTCCGATCTCCTTCTCAAAATGGCTGTGATCTTGGGAGACAATCCATGACGATTTACGTTGGTAATCTGGTTTATGAAGTCACGAAAGAGGACTTGCACGATGTATTCGCTGAATATGGCACGGTTATTCGCGTTTACTTGCCCGTAGATCGGGAAACTGGTAAAATGCGCGGTTTTGGTTTTGTGGAAATGTCCTCCGATGAGGAAGAAGCAAAAGCGATCGAAACTCTGAACGAGGCCGAATGGATGGGACGAAAGATGAGGGTCAACAAAGCCCGTCCCAAAGAAGATAATTTTGGCGGTGGTGGCGGTGGTGAGCGCAAAAACTTCGGCCGCCGCGAACGTTAAAGAGATTCTTGGAAAATTCCAGAAGCGGTTATCGGAAATAACCGCTCTCTTCTGGCCTTAAACCGCCGTTTTCCGTGACTCAAGGATGGGGTGGATGATTGTCCAGGCAAGGACGATAATTAAAGCCAAGATACCAAAACGAGCCATAGAACTAACTAACTGGTGCAAGGGGAACAAACGTCCTAAAAAGAAAGATAATGTCACCATAATCGTCGCCCACACCGTCGCCCCACCAAGATTACAGAGAAAAAAGCGACCGTAGGGCATTCGGGCAATTCCCGCCATGGGACCTGCAAAGATTCTTAACAGGGCGACGAAGCGACCGAAAAAGACCGCCCGGGGTGCATTTTTACTAAATTGATCCTTGGCTAATTCTAGTTTTTGGGGGGGAATCCGAAAGAATTTGCCAACTTTTAACAAAAACGGCCAACCCCCGGCGCGACCGAGCCAATAGCCAAAATTATCGCCTAAAACTGCTCCTGTAATTGCGCTGACTAAAACTAACCAATAATTTAAATCACCGCTGCCGGCAAGGAAGCCGCCGACAATGGTGATGGTTTCTCCCGGGATGGGAATCCCCGTATTTTCGAGGGTGATGCCGATAAATACTGCCCAGTATCCGTATTGGTGGGCGATTTCTTCAATATTTTCTAGGGATAATAGCTCTAGGGACATGGAGCGCTTTCTTAACAAAGGTTTACGAATATTCTAAGATATTTTTACAGTGTTTAACCGTGGCTGAAGATGACTTTTCCCAGTATTGATTTATTAGCAATTCGTCAGGGTCAGATAAAAGATTTAGCGGGTATGAATTTGGCAGGGGCTGATTTAGCGGGTGCAGACCTAGCAGGGGCGAATTTACGGGCAAATTTACGCGGTGCTGACCTGACAGGAGCAAATTTAAGGGGAGCAGATTTTCGGAATGCCGATTTACGCGGGGCAATTCTCCTCGATGCGATCATAACTGGGGCAAGTTTGGCCGGTGCTTTTTTAGCCGGGGCGGTTTTTAATCATCTAGATTTGTCCGGGGCGGATTTTCGCGGGGTCGATGGCCGGGGAGTGAGTTTTGTCGGGGCGATTTTAACCCAAGCGGATTTTACTAGCGCTAATCTGTCTGGGGCAGATCTATCGGCCACCGATTTAGAGGAAGCAATTTTTTTCGGGGCGGTTTTACGGGGAACAAATTTTACTGATGCCAATCTTCTTTGTGCTAGTTTAGCCTCGGCAGTAACCACGGGGGCAATTTTCGAGCGAGCTTGTTTAGAAGGGACAGGATTAACCTAAATGGCTGATAGGCCAAAAGCTGGCTCTACTGTTTTAAGGAAAACTTGCCAGTATAATTTGGGCAAATTGTGGGATAATAAGAAACTGTTTTTTAGTTAATTCTCCCCGGCCTCACTTTATATATGAATCGAGATTCTTCCCTGCTATCATCCCCCTCGGTGGCGGAATTCAAGCGCAATTCCTTTGATTTGGAGTCACATCTACAAAACTTTTTACAATTAGACCAAGAAATTTTACAAACAAAATTAGCCATAGCAAAAGATGCCTTAGCGGCCTTAGCTCATCAAGACTTTTCTTGGACAAATCCAGATTATTTCTATCAGGAAAAAGTCAAAGAAACCTATTTATTTGAATTATCCGCTTGGCATTTATCCAGTCAAGAATATATCGGGGAAACCCTGAGATTAATTGATGATTACGGTAGCGGAAAAGTCTTAGATTTTGGTGGCGGAATCGGTACTCATGCCCTAGCTGCTGCGATGAATTCTAGGGTTGAACAGGTGATCTATTGCGATCTTAATCCCCTACATCATGAATTTGTTCGCTTTCGTGCCAAGCAATTAAATCTCGATGCTAATAAGCTCTCATTCTATACAGAAATTCCCGATCAGCTAAAATTTGACACGATTATCTGTTTAGATGTCATCGAGCATTTGCCCTCACCTACAGCCCAACTTAAAAAGTTTTATGACTGGTTAAACCCGGGAGGAAAGCTAATTATTAACTGGTATTTTTTCAAAGGTTTTAATCAAGAATATCCCTTTCATCTCGACGATCCCAAAATTATTGAGAGCTTTTTTCAAACCCTACAAAAAGATTTCCTAGAGATTTTTCATCCCTATCACATTACCGTGCGCTGTTATCGAAAAAATCAAGCATTGCCCGAAGAAAATCAAACCAGAGGTTGATAGGCTGAAATCTGCCCCCCCAACCCCCCCCGACGTCGGGGGGGGGTTGCCTCTTGCCTCTTGCCTGATCCCAACAAGCAATTTAAATTCTTAACAGCTTATGACCTTAGATATTATCCCCGAAGGGGAAGAACGCAAAGTAGAAGCTGTCAGTAGTGCCGCTATTGATGGGGCTCCGATCGCCTATATTGTCGTCTTAGCGGCCATTGTCACTACCCTTTCTTTTATTCCCTTCTCCATTGTCCTCGCTTCCGGCGGTAGTATGCCCCTCAGTCAAGCGGTTTTTCCCCTTTTGGGTTGGTTACTCGGCCCGATCGCTGGGGCGATCGCTAGTGGCATCGGGGCTTTAATTGGGGCTTTCCTTGCCCCCTACACGGCAGGAATCCCCGCTATTTCGGTCTTTGGGGCGATTTTGTCTAGTTTTGTGGCGGGAACAATGGTTTTCGGCAAAAAACGCCGTTATTGGTGGTTAGGATTAACGTTAATTTTTCTGATTCCCCTGTTTATCTACGCTAACCGGGCGATCGGACTGAATGGCATTTCGCCACGAGTCTTTATCGCTGGGGCTTTCGTCGATTGGTCGGCCTTGGTATTATTTATCCTACCAACCCGGACTCTGTTTACCCATTGGATCAAAGGTAGCAATTTTGCCCTAGTAGCGGCGGGAATTTTTGGGGGGACTTGGACCGCCAGCGGCCTCTCCCATTTAGGGGCCGTGGCCATTACCTACTCGATTTTTAACTGGCCCGAAGAAGTCTGGATCGCTTTAATTCCGATCATTCCCGTAGAAAATCTGATTCGTTCCTTTGTCGGTATGGTGATCGGTTGTGGTGTCATTGCCGGTTTACGGGCGATCGGTCTGGTCAAATCACGGGAGGCGATCTACTAAATAGGAAGTTTTCCTTTTGGGGATTGGGGGATCGGGTGTCGGGAGGGACGCAAGGGCAAGAATTGCCTGGTTGCGTCCCAACCTCCAGGGAAAAAAAAGAGAACTAGCGTTTTAGCCAACTCATCATCGCCCGCAGATCTTGGCCGACTTCTTCGATGGAATGTTCTGCTTCTTGACGACGCATAGCGGTGAACCCCGGTTTACCTGCTTGATTTTCGAGGACAAACTCTCTGGCAAATTGTCCCGATTGAATTTCCAGGAGGATTTTTCGCATTTCGGCCTTAGTCGCTTCCGTCACCACCCGCGGACCGCGAGTATAGTCACCGTACTCGGCTGTATTGGAAATACTATCGCGCATTTTGGCCAAACCGCCCTCGACGATCAGATCGACGATCAGTTTCACTTCGTGTAAACACTCAAAATAGGCTAATTCGGGCTGATAACCGGCTTCTACGAGGGTTTCAAAGCCGGCTTTAATTAGAGCGCTTAAACCGCCGCATAATACTGCTTGTTCGCCAAAAAGGTCGGTTTCTGTTTCCTCGCGGAAAGTGGTTTCCAAAACCCCGGCCCGAGCGCCACCGATACCTTTAGCGTAGGCCATCGCCCGATCGCGTGCTTGCCCGGTAGCATCTTGATAGACGGCAAATAAACAGGGGACTCCTTGACCTTGTTCGTAGGTGCGACGGACGAGATGGCCCGGTCCTTTGGGGGCGACCATAACCACATCGACGTTAGCCGGGGGAACCACTTGACCAAAATGAATATTAAAGCCGTGGGCAAAAGATAACACCTTGCCTGCGCTTAAATTGGGAGCAATTTCGTTGAGATAAATCGTTTTCTGCACTTCATCCGGTAAGAGGATCATGATCCAGTCGGCAATTTTAGCGGCTTCGGCCACATCATAAACCGGAATACCGGCTTCTTTGGCTTTGATGGCCGATTTACTGCCTGGATATAGACCAACAATCACATTAACGCCACTATCCTTGAGATTTAATGCGTGGGCATGACCCTGGGAACCATAACCAATAATAGCGATCGTTTTTCCCGCTAATAAATCTAAATTGGCATCCTCGTCATAGTACATTCGTGCCATTGAACTCGCTCCTTAACTTCTTTTGTCACTGTGCAAACTCCTAATTATACGGGAAAATCACGCTCGTCAGAAGCATTTGATCGCCGGTTTCCAGGAGTCAGGAAAAAATAGTGCCTAGAAAAATGGCAATTTTCTCGAGATAATTGGCTAATCTAACCAGGGATTTGCCGAAAAAGTTTTTCCTGGAGGCAGTCCCGATGAAAAAATTTTCACCCCCACAGATGAAAGAGGTTTCTTTCCCTACACCCCACACCCCACACCCGACACCTCTTTCCAGTCAGGGTGTGGAGAAGGGGTAGGGTCGTTTCATTCTCTCAAATGTCATTCTCTCAAATCCTTATCTGACAACGTTTTTAGTCGATTTCTCGGAAATATATATCTGAAAATTTTTAAAAACGCCGTGCTTTGCTTGCCTCATAAGCGATTAAAGGTAGCAAAAATAAAGAAGAGAATGGCTCTTCTCGACTTTGTGTGATAATTTTTGCTTATGTAAGGTGAAATGCTTATCGGGCAAGACTTTAATCGCTATTTGGCAGATATTCTATCAGTATAGACCTCGTTTCCACACAGAAACCAGAAGAACCAAAGAATTAGATTCGGAGAATGAATCAGCCCTAGGGAAAGGGGGGGTATGATGGCAAAATTTTGACGTGGACTTGGTTCTTTCAGCAAAATTGATTACAATATCACTATCATTAAGCACTTCCCCTTCTCCTATCCAGTTAAGATTAACCTCGATCGGAACAGAGATAATCGGGTTAATATTAGTGCAGAAATAGCGGCTCTCCTCCTCGATTTTCACCTTTTCTGGCTGATTTACCCAGTTAGGATCGTTTATAGACTGATTTACTGCCTTGATCGACCCTAGATAAAATCAGGTCAAAAAATTATTGGCTTTGTTAATCACCAATCCCCTTAGGTCTGCCCCAGAAAATCTATGGTAAGTTTTTTAAAGAAGCTATTGACAAAAAAAAATCAAGGTGTTGGGTTAGAGATTACCCCAGAACGGATTAACGTCGCTCAGATCGCCAAACAGGGACAAAATTATCAATTAGTTAAATATTGCTGGTCGGATATCCCAGAAGGCATCTTTGAGGCGGGAAAAATCGTCGATTCTCCCGCTTTAGCGGAATTAATCCAAGAAGTCCTCAAGGAAAATAAAATTAACAGCAAACGAGTCGCCACTGGTGTGCCGATGCGCGAGTCAATTATCCGGATTATCCCGATTCCCTCGGAATTGGACGATCAGGAATTGCGCGATCTGGTCTTAAATCATGAGGCTAGTTTATACCTTCCCTATCCTCGCGAGGAAGTGGATCTCGACTACCAAAAACTGGGCTACTTTCAGGATGAAGACGGGATCGAAAAAGTGCAGGTTTTGCTGGTAGCCACTCGTCGGGAGATTACCGATGCCTATATGGAAACCTTCCAACAGGCGGGATTACAGGTAGATGTGCTAGAAATTAATAGTTTTGCCCTAATTCGGACGATTCGCGAACATTTGCGACAGTTTAGTTCCAATGAAGCTGCCGTTATTGTTGATATAGAATTTGATAACACGGAAATTGCCATCGTGGTGGACGGCGTTCCCCAATTTTCCCGCACTGTCCCCATTGGCACTTTCCAGCTACAAAATGCCCTCTCTAGGGCGATGAATTTGCCCACCTCCCGCAGTCCTGAGGTGCTTTTGGGTATGACAATCCCGATTACTGCCTTTGATAGTCTGAGCAGCAATACCGGCACTTCCGGAGCGGCTACTAACGCCGGGATGACGGCACTGATGCGGGTTTTAGGGGAATTAACCGATGAATTGCGGCGATCGATTAATTTCTATCTTAACCAAAGTGATGAACTGGAAATCGTCCAGTTACTTTTAGCCGGTCCCGGGGGCGGTTTAGCACAACTAGACGAATATTTTACTCAACGTCTCAGCGTCCCCACCATGGCCATCGATCCGATCGCATCACTGAACTTAGACACAACTCAAGAGATTCCTAATACCGAAAGACCAGGATTAGGAACAGTTCTCGGTTTAGGATTACGGGAGTTATAGAGAAAAATTATGTATAGTCTTGACGTTAATTTTCTTAAGGATCGCCATCTTAACCAAACGGGCAAAGAAACCGCTGCGGCCAAGATTTCCACCACTATTAATCTGCGTAAACAAACACCCCTGTTGATCGGTGTGGGAGTGGGGGCCGGATTATTGGCACTGACGGGATCACTCGGTTTAATCGTCGGTTGGCAAACCAGCGAAACTCAGGCCAAAATTCAGCAACTGGACAGGGAATTAGGTCAACTGCAAGTCCAAAGTAAAAAGCTAGAAGACCTGAGAGCGCAATTAAAGGCGGTGGAAGGAGACAATAAAGCTCTGGTAGGTGTATTTAATCAGATTAGGCCTTGGTCAGCCATTCTCCAAGAAATTCGTCAACAAACTCCCCCTACTGTCCAGCTAACCAGTGTGCAACAGGTGGAGTTTCCCTCAGTCCGCAATCAAGGGCAACCGAATCTGGCTACGCGCTTAAAAATCAGTGGTTTTGCCAGTAATTACGAAGCAGTCAATGATTATCTCTTAACCCTACAAGCTTCTCCTTTTTTACAGGGTAGGCAAACGGTGATCGAAAGTGCTGCCCTGGCCGATTTACCCGTAGAGGTGGACAATCAGTACAAAAATATTAATGTTACTTTCCCCCAAGTGGTTCAATTTGTGATCATCGCCCAATTAAGTGATAGTCCCACCACTGAACAACTGCCCAATCTCGCCAGGAATGGAGCGATCGGAGTTATCACTAGGATTAATACTCTCAAACGCCAAGGAGCCATTCAACCATGACCTTTACCGAAGAATTTGAGGATCGGGAATTAGAGGAATTTGACGAGTATCCCGTCGCTTTCGGGATAACTTTTACTCCCCGCAATAGTGGCATCGCTGTCGCTGTGGTGGGTTTACTTGGCTCTTTCTATCTGCTTTTTAACTGGGTGATGCCTGCTTATAATGCCTTGCAACAGTTGCAAAACGATGCAGCCGACAAACAACAACAGGTAGATCAACAAAAAACCGGTCTCAGTGCCGCAGAATTCCAAAAAATAGAGAGTCAGTTGCAAGAAAAAGAAGCTATTAAAGGGCAAATACTGTCGCTTTTTGCTAAAGAAAAGGACTTAAGCACTATTCTCTTAGATATTAGTAATATCTTTAAGTCTCGCAATGTTAAGCTGATTAGTTTTCAACCCCAACGACTAGAGCCGGTGGTGGTCTCCGATGGTTCCCTCGGTAGTGCGGCTAATAATAAGCTCAAACGTCAAACTTTTAACGTCAAGATGGAGGGGAACTATACTAACACTCAAGAGGTGATTCGGGATTTAGAAAGATTACAGCCACTGATTTTGCTAAACAGTCTCAATACCCAGATGGAAAAGCAAGGAGCGGCGGTTAAAGTGGTTAGTACCGGTAACAATAAAGCCACTATCGTCCCCGAACCGGATCAACCCGTGACCACGACTTTTCTTCTCGATGTGATTATTCCTCTCAGTGCCAAAGAACTGGCGAAATTAGTACCACCCCCAGCTGCTGAAGGTAAACCCCCCGCCAAAGGTAAACCCCCCGCCAAAGGTAAACCCCCCGCTAGTCCGTCCCCATAATAGTCTTCAATCCGGTGTGAGTATTGCGTTTTTTGTCCGTTGAATCCCCTAATCGTTGAGGAGTGAAGTTAAAGTGAATCCGTCCCGTTATGCCCTGTTTATCCCCCAAATTGCCTCGTTTTTATTGATGGCTCCCCTGAGCGCCCTGGCCGCAACCCCAGAATCCTTCCATGGTTCAGAATTAAAATCGGATACATCAAAAATTGAATTTTCCCAAGGGCTTAGTCAAGAAAATTTACAAAAATCGCCAAATCAGCTTGTCCCTTCCAGTGCGGCCGTAGAAAAGGAAATCAGCGATCGCATTTTAGCCAGGGAAAAACTGCTCGCCCAAAGTGCGCCCCTTGTCCCCAACCCCGAAATTATCATTCAGGGCGCACCCCAAGCCCCCGGTGTTCCCACCCTGCCTCGGGCTGTCGCCCCACCGGTGGGAGACATTGCCATCTCTAACATCGATGCTAGTGCCGAAAAGGTCAAATTCGAGCGTAATATCACTGTACCTCGTGTTTTATTGCGGGAAGCTTCCGCTAGAGAAGTGTTAATGACCCTTGCTAACTATGCCGGTTATAACGTCGTTTTCACCAGCGCCCAGGGGGAAACTAACGCCACTTCTCAGACAGTTTCCTTGGAATTTACTAACGAATCGGTGGAAAATATTTTTAACGCCGTGCTGTTAATTTCCGGACTCCAGGCCAACCGTCAGGGGACAACTATCTTTGTCGGGGCGCAATTACCCCAAGGCGCTCGTAATTTGATTAGCCGCACCCTGCGTCTTAACCAAGTTAAGGCCGTTAATGCCGCCACTTTCCTCGCCACCCAAGGGGCAGAATACCAGCGTTTAGTTACCAAAACCGAGGATATCGTCGATCCCCTCACCGGACGAGTCATCGGTCGCCGGGATGTTCCCGCCACCCTAGAGGCACTGAAACCCCAAAATACAGAAGGCTCAAGGGCTGCCCTACTTTTAACCGGTTTAAGAATTGCCGCCGATGATCGCCTTAATTCTATCAATTTAATCGGCGAAGCGCGGCAAGTCCAAATTGCCACATCTCTATTAACCCAACTGGATGCCCGTCGCCGTCAGGTGGTGGTTAATGTCAAAGTTATCGATATCAACCTACTCAATACAGACCGTTTTAACAGTAGTTTTTCCTTCGGGTTTAACGATGGTTTCTTCGTTCAAGATAACGGGGCGGCAGTGCTGAACTTTGGTAATATGAACCCACCAGGTGCCGGGACCGTAAGCA
This sequence comes from Microcystis sp. T1-4, assembly GCF_000297435.1. Classification (GTDB taxonomy): domain Bacteria; phylum Cyanobacteriota; class Cyanobacteriia; order Cyanobacteriales; family Microcystaceae; genus Microcystis. The sequence continues at coordinate 9,581 of NZ_CAIP01000025.1, forward strand.
AACCGGGGGCTTTTGCACAGCCTGTTGTGCCGATTTTCAATATCATATCGGGTACGGGGACAGCAGAAATTCAACCTTTTATTGACATTCAGAATGGCGCTCCTTTTGGCCGTGTTAACCAAGGACCGAATGACTTTTCAGGGGGTCTAACACCCTACTCGCGCCCTAGTTTTGGTCGCACTGTTAACCCCTTCCAACCCGGTTTGAGTGATGTTAATATTGACCCAGAGACGGGAATAATAGAGTACGAATACGAACCCCCGACCCTATTCCAGTATCCCCAAAAATTCCTGATGACCCTGCAAGCGTCAATTCAGAGAGGAAATGCCAAGATTCTCACCGATCCCTCGCTGGTGGTGCAGGAAGGTCAACAGGCCACCGTTAAACTCACCGAGAAAGTGCTAGAAAGTGTCGAGACAAGTGTAGATCCTCTCAGTGGCGAACGCACCACTGTCCCTGTGCTGGCCGATGCTGGATTAACTTTAGCGGTAAACGTCGATCAGGTGGATGATAACGGTTTTATTTCCCTGTCGGTTAGCCCTACCATCGCCTCTCCGGGGTCTTCAATTCGATTTGATAGCGGTGGTCTCACTATCAACACCCTTACCCCTCTGATTCGTCGGGAATTAACTTCTGGTTTAATTCGTCTCCGGGATGGACAGAGTTTAATTCTTTCCGGGATTATCCAAGAGCGCCAACAGAGTTCTGAGGCAAAAGTGCCGATTTTAGGCGATATTCCCATTTTAGGGGCTTTATTCCGCAGTCGTAGCAATCGCACCGAGCGCTCGGAGGTGATTATTCTCCTCACTCCCAAAATTATCGAAGATACGGCCACCTCTACCCTCGGCATCAACTATCAACCGGGCCAAGATGCGGCGGAAATGCTTCAGCGTCAAGGTTTCCCCGTACAACCGCGACAGTAATTAGGGTTTGCGGCAAAAAGTTTTTCGTGCGGGCAGGGTGTGGCCCCCCCAACCCCCCCGACATCGGGGGGGCAGGTGGGGTGTAGGGTTTTACCGATTTTGAGGGGGTCAATTACCTAATTTTCAGGGAAAAAGTCCCTGAATTTTCCCCCCGATCACTGGCATATCCGGTACTTTTGGATTGACAAAAAGGTCTAAAAGCTCACCCCACAAGGTTTTTAGATTCATTCAGCAAACCCCAGATAAATTGTCTGTCGATTTGTATAGATTTGTAAAATTTAATTGACATTTACGACTATGTATGTAACGCGAATGTCTAATATCTGCACTTCCCCCGTATAAACATACTAGGGGTAAATTCGTCGGTCAGGTTGAGGCTACGAAACCCGACAGAAACCCTCAGTTGTTGGGTTTCACTTTGTTCAATCCAACCTACGCAAAAAGAGCGATAAATCCGATCAAGAGCGGGGTACAATACTCGAAAGAACGAAAGTTTCTGGTATTTTTTGAGTTATCTTTTAGAAGGCATGGTAATTTCTTTTTTACCACTAAAATAAACCGTCTCTATCCATAATTCTCTCGCTTCTTCAATATTAATCATCACTTCCTCTAAAGTTTCCCCCTGAGTAATACAACCATCTAAATCTGGAATTAACGCCGTGTATCCTCCTTCTTCTTCGGGATAAATTGAAATCGGATATTTAAGAGATAAAAAGTATTCTAATATTTGTTGTTCCATCAATAGGTCTAAATAGGTCTAACTGAGTCGCCAATTTGAGGGTTTTCAAAAGGTAACGTTTCGGATAATTCCCGTACTAGCAGTTTATTTAACAATTCACGATTTATTAGCTCGGATATTGGCTTTTTATCGTTCTTAGAATTCGCTCCTACGGCTCTTTTTAAGAATTTTCCTATCAAATCGGACGGGGTTTCTTGTTCTTTAAGCAATAACTCCAGCAATCTAGATCCTTTATTATTGCTTCTATCCGATTGTAAAATCGATATTTTTTCTTGAACAAAAGTAATTGTCCCCGTCCCTCTCACTAAGTCAAGATAGCCTAAAGACTCACCAGTCTGAGGATCTTTTATTTCCTCTTCGCTGGTATTGTAAACTAACATTCTTTGACCTTCTCGAATTCCACTAATTTCACCTCTATTGATCACTAATTTATAGTCGTCAATAACTTTGACAACTTTGGCGGGAAAGGTTCCTTTAGGAGATAAAATGGGTTTTTCGGCTACATTTTCCATATTTTCCTCTATGGTGAACTATGTTTTCTAAGAACGCCAGGTCTGACTCTGGTTTCTTGAATAATTTTTAAATCGTTACTCGCCAATCGATCTAGAATTACCTGATAGATTGTTTGAGGTTTGTCAATGATCGCGTGTATCTTGCCGTCCTTTGGATTAATATATTCAACAAAACCCTCTCCTATTAATCTTTCAAACCCATCTTCATCGGTATAATAAAAAGAGACAAGTAACTCGATCGTAAACAGACTAGAGGAATCAAGAAGGCATAAAATATTATTATTTCCTTGCTTTTGAGACCTCAAAATCCTGGGAGTAATTCCCTGTTTAATAATATTTTCTAAATTTTGGTTTACCTCCTGAAGTTGCTTAACTTCTGCCTCTAATTTTTGTTTCTGTCTAAGAAGTGTGTTAACAGCGCTTAACAAAGTAGCGATTAACAGCAAGGTGAAGAAACTGACAATAATTACTAGATCTAGAGGAATAGAAGTATTGAATGGATAACGAATTAAAGCAATACCTCCTAAAAATCCAAGAAGACCGAGTAAAACTCCTTGAATTTCGTTAAAACTAGACCAAATTAACCCCCAAAAGTTATTTTTCATGTTTGTTCAAAACTCAAGAGACCGGTGATTAGCCAATCTCTTGAGTCTTATCTATCTATTCTACTCGATTCCTTCGATGCGGTCCTCCACTTCTTGATAAAGTTCCTGTAAGCGGTCTAAATTCTCTTGAGAAGTTTCCCAGTAACCGCGACCATTAACTTCTAGCAGGGTTCCCACCATCTTGCGGAAAGAATTAGGATTGAGATTCATCAGACGCTGACACATTTCCTCATCTTGAATAAAGGTGGTGTTCACATCCTCATAAACCCAATTATCCACCGCATCAGCAGTTGCCGACCATCCCATGGTATTAACCAAACGCTTCGATAATTCTCGGACTCCTTCGTAACCGTGACTTAACATTCCCTCGTACCATTTGGGATTGAGTAACTTGGTGCGGGTATCTAAGCGCACGGTTTCCGATAAAGTACGCACCTGAGCATTAGCGGTGGTAGTATCAGCAATATAGGCCGCCGGTTTTTTGCCATCATCGCGTAAACTAGCGACAACTTTTGTCGGGTCCGAGTCGAAATAGTGGGAAACATCGGTTAAACTAATCTCGCTAGAATCCAAGTTTTGGAAAGTTGCCTCCGCAGTTTTTAAAGATGCTTCAAACAACTGACGATTATCGGCCATCATCCCGGGGTTATCAGAGTCGAAAGCAAAACCCTTGCGGTTGAGATACATATTCTGTAACTCTTTTTCGTCTTCCCAACTGCTATTTTCCACCGCGAGATTGATGTTAGAAGAATAGGAACCGGAAGCATTAGAAAAGATGCGGGTGGCTGCCTGTCGAACCGTTAAACCCATTTCTTTTGCTTGTTCAATAGCGTGTTTACGGACATAATTCATCTCCATCGGTTCGTTTGCTTCCGCGGCCATTTTTACGCCTTGGTCAAGCAAGTTCATCTGATTGATAAATAAATCCCGGAAAACACCAGAACAGTTGACCACCACATCAATGCGCGGTCTTCCTAACTCCTCTAGGGGGATCAATTCCAATTTATTCACCCGTCCCAAAGCATCGGGAACAGGACGAACCCCCACCATCCAGAGAATTTGTGCTAGGGATTCCCCGTATGTTTTGATATTATCAGTTCCCCAGAGAACACAAGCGATGGTTTCAGGATATTTACCGCCATTATCCAGTTTTTGCCGCTCTAACAGACGATCCACCACGATTTTAGCCGATTTTACCGCCGCTAGGGTCGGGATAGACTGGGGATCTAAAGCGTGGATATTTTTACCCGTTGGTAAAACTCCGGGGTTACGGATGGGGTCGCCACCGGGACCGGGAAGAACATATTCTCCTTCTAATGCTTTTAATAGGGCCCCTAATTCATTATCGGCACAGACCTGTTCTAAACAGAATTCTAGGTATTCAAACAGGGGTTTTAACGCGACCGGATCAACTTTTGGATAACCCATCTCCTGTAAAGTTTCGATCCAAGGCGATTTCTTGCCTATATTCAAGAAATTCAGCTTAGAAAGCATCGATACTCGACCTTCCGCGTCGGTTTGGGACTTGACTAAAGCGGCAACAGCAGCGCGAGTCGCTAGGGTGATGTTTTGCAGTAATTCCACATCCTCTAACACACCTCGATCGCTATTGCGATAAACTTCCTCTAGATCCCGGCCGATGCTGTTGGCAATAATTCGGGGTAAGGAAAGTAAATCGTCCTCTTCCCGGTCTAAACTGGCAATATTGACCAAAGTTGCCACCGCTTCGAGCGCCGAGGGGGGTTTCCCAATAACGTGAAGTCCGCAGGGAAGTAAGCGCGATTCAATTTCCATCAGTTTACGATAGACCGAACCGACGATATTATCCCGTTCCTCTTGACTGAGATGGGCAGTATCACCATCAGGTAAACTTATATCTTTGTCGAGATTGACTAAGCGACATTTATCAACAATAGTATTGACAATTTGCACCCCACGCCCACTATCTTTCAGGGTTTGGTAGGAACCGATCAACTCGCTCAGTTCTTTTAACCCTTTGTAAAGTCCAGCATTTTCTGCGGGAGGAGTAAGATAGGAAATAGTTTCCGCATAACTACGACGTTTAGCGATCGTCGCTTCGCTCGGATTATTAGCGGCATAATAGTAGAGATTGGGAATCATTCCGATGAGGTTATCCGGGTAGCATTCCCCAGACATTCCCATCTGTTTCCCCGGCATAAATTCTAGAGAACCGTGGGTGCCAAAATGGAGAACCGCGTCTGCTTTCCAGACTTGATTGAGATAGGTATAGTAGGCTGCAAAACCGTGGTGGGGACTAGCAGAACGAGAAAAGAGCAGACGCATCGGATCCCCTTCATAACCGAAGGTGGGTTGAACCCCGATAAAGACATTACCGAATTCTTTCCCGTAGATTAATAGATTTTGTCCATCACTGTTGAGATGTCCAGGTGGTGGTCCCCAATTTTCCTCCAAACGGACGGAATAGGGGGTTAAACGTTCGTATTCAGGTACAGACATCCGATAAGCGATATTTAGCTCCGGACTATGGTATTGTGCGGTGGCATCATGGATTACCGCTTCCATCAGTTCTCGGGGAGATGCGGGTAAGTCCTGCAAGTCATAACCATTATTTTGTAACGCTTGCATCACTTCGTAGATAGAACCGAACACATCTAGATAGGCTGCGGTTCCCACATTCCCTTTATCGGGGGGGAAACTAAAGACGGTGATGGCGACTTTTTTGTTTAGTTTCGGTTTCTTTCTTAGGTTAGCCCATTTTAGCGCCCGTTGAGCGATCGCTTCCACCCGGTCCTGTAAAGCGATCGCTTTACCCGTAGCCCCATCCCGGCCTGATAATATAATAGGTTCGATCGCACCGTCTAATTCCGGAATAGCAATCTGTAGCGCCACTTGAATCGGGTGTAAACCTAAATCGCTTTCTTCCCATTCCTGAGTGGTTTGGAAAACTAGCGGTAACGCGCACATATAGGGACGATTGAGACGTTTTAAGGATTCTATCGCTTTCGGATGATCTTGTCGCGCTGGACCTCCCACTAAAGCAAATCCCGTCAGGGAAATTACCGTATCAACGATGGCAACCGCTTCTACTCCTTTTAAGCTTTTATCCCAGAAGTATTCTTCTACGGGTTTGGAAAAGTCTAATCCTCCAGCAAAAACGGGAAGGACTCGCGCACCCATAGACTCGAATTCCTGCACGAGAGCGACATAATGAGCGTCATCACCAGTAACGAGGTGAGTTCTCTGTAAAATTAAGCCAACACAGGGAGCTAAGGGGTCTTTGAGGTCATCGGCAATATCACTGCGGTTATTGTACCAAGCGAAGTATTCCTTGACATCCTCGAACATTTTCATGGATAAAGGATGCCAGATACCCAGATCTGGATAAACTACCGGTTCTTTGTAAACTACACTGTCATCCTTGTTATCAAAGACGTACTTATCGGCCAACATTAACAGGAAATTCTCTAAATTTTCTGCCGAACCCCCTAGCCAATACTGGAAACTTAACATAAAGTTGCGTGCGTCCTGAGCTTTTTCCATGGGGAGGTATTTCAGGACTTGCGGTAAAGTTCGCAATAACTTTAACATCGCATCTTGGAAACCAGCGCCAGAGTTTGACCTGCGCTTTTTCATAAAATTAGCGATGACACTCTTAGACTGTCCCAATTGGGCCATGGAAAAGCTGCCTAATTTATTTAAGCGCATTACCTGGGGCATAGAGGGAAAGACGATCGCTGCGTCTAATTTATCCCGATGGGGACTGACAGCGGCCACAACTTTATCGGCTAAATCTTCGATAAAGATGAGAGAAGCAATGAAAATATTAGCTTTGGCTACATCCTCTTGAAAATTGCGATAATTTTCCCCATCGCGCAGTTCTTCGATTAAATAACCACTAATTTCGATCGCTAGTTTCCGGTTGTTAGCGTTGATTTCCCTGACCGCACTACTCAGCGCACTTTGGTACTGAGGTTCTAGCACGACATAGACCACCTTGACCAGCGATCGACCATTCAACGCGTCGGGAACTATGTGACGAATGGTGGACTTGACGTGAGTGAACATATATGATGGTTCTCCTTAGGATTGCTGAGTCTGGTATGAAGTGATTTTCGTCATCAGATGACGATCGCCCTTTGTTTAAGGTATTTAGATATATATGTTTCTGTTTTGTATCAGAAAATGTCACCCCAATGAGCATTTACTCTGGGTTTTGACACAATTTGATAAATATCTTGCCATATTTTGTAACAGATGGTAAAGAGCTTTCTGAGTAACTGCTCAGGCTTTTCTTTACAAAAATTAATATTTAATCTATTGACTTTTTTAATAAAAAGTGGTAACAAATAGCAACTCGGAGGAGATGTCCCTGTTCAAAGATGATCAGGGTTAGGATCTGATAATTCTCTGTAATTAATTAAATTATATTAATTTTCTTGAAAATACTTGACATTACCCCCCCCTATGTTATTTTTCGCAACTGATAATGTTTTTTTCTTTGTTTTGTATGTCCTTAAAAACCTCTGTAGCTGTTGCCGCTACCGCCATCGGTTTAAGTACTCTTTCCTTGGCTGCCCAAGCCGCTACCGTTCGTGTTCCTTTGACCTACGGTTCTGCGGGAACTGGTTATTTTGACATCGATGATAGTTTGTTAGCACCGAATACAAATATCAATTTTCCTGGTAACGTCAATGGCCTGCAAGGGTTTTCCCTCACCTTTACGGGTTTAGCCTCTAGTCCCTCGACAACCACCTTTACCCTAGCTAATTTAAACGATTGGGCCTTTCGCACCGACGGGACAGGAACAATTATTGATGCTAACTTTCGGAGCAGTGTCAATGCTGATGGTTATAAATTAGAGCCTCTTGGCGCTTTATACGCTGGGCTTATAGACCCCCTATCAGGTGTATCAGAGTATGACATCACGCTGGGTACTCCCGGTCCGGTACCGGTACAATCCACCCCTGAACCGGGTGGCGTTGTGGCCCTATTGGGGTTAGGGTTGGGTGCCTTGGCTTCTAGAGGTAAGAAACGGGGTTAATGAGAGGTGAGGGTGCAAGCAGTTCGATAAACTCACTGACCACCTTGCACCCCTAGAGGGTTTCATCGGGATTAATGCCTAATTCTCTTAATCTTGCCGTTAATTGCTCAATTTTTTGTAAAGCCAGTTCTTTTTGTTGTCTTTCATGTTCCTTTTGCTGTAAAGCCAGTTCTTTTTGTTGACGTTCAGATTCTTTCGCGTGTTTCTCCAGAATAGCGGCTTCGACCGGTGTTGGGATTAACTGACCTTTAGGACTAAAATAACGGAATTTATCGGCGTAGATCCTATTATTTTCAGTAATCGATCGACAATGTTTTTTAATTGGATAAGTAGGTGGGTGGAATTAAATATAAAATGAACGTAGGTTGGGTTGAAGCATGAAACCCAACGCCCGCATGGGTTACGCTACCGCTAACCCATCCTACAAATAATTGTGCCTACCTACTTAACTTTACCCTATTTATTAATTAATCCTGTTTTAATTCCCTTGAGTATAGCTCGATCGGAAACTGTTCTTGTTCGAGAAGTCAGCGATCCTAATTATCAAAAACTGGTGCAGTACGCTCAAAATCAACAACTTGATCGCCTAGCCATGGCCGATATAATTCAGAATATCGCCGCTCAATTTTTAGGAGCAAAATATCAAGCAGGATTACTCGATCGCTCTCCTACAGAAAAATTATTTATCTCTTTAAAAGAGTTTGATTGTGTCCTCTTTGTGGAAACAGTTCTCGCTTTGAGTCACAATTTTGCTTTAAAAAATTATCAGTATTCTGCTTTTAGTCAACAGGTTTTAAATCAGCGTTATCGCCACGGTATTCTCGATGGTTATTGTAGTCGTCTTCACTACTTTTCCGATTGGATTAATGACAACCAAAAACGAGGCAATCTAGAAAATATTACTCAAAAATTAGGTGGAATTACTCTTGACAAAAAGCTCAATTTTATGAGCAAAAATCGCCCTCTATATCCCCAGTTAAAAACTCAAAGTAATTACGATTGTATTCAACAGGTAGAACGAGGATTAGAAAGTTTATCCTTAACCTATATTCCCACCGTTAATATTAAAGGTATTTACCCACAACTACAAGCTGGCGATATTATCGGTGTCGTGACTAATATCCCTGGTTTAGATACCACCCATACCGGTCTAGTTTATCGCTTTCCCGATGGCAAAATTGGCTTAATTCATGCCTCTCCTGCTGGTCAAGTTACCATTGCTAAAGACCTAGAAAAATATATCACTAAAGTGGACAAAGCCATCGGTATTTTTGTCGTTCGTTCCCTTGATCCAAGAAATAGGTAGATAGGGAGCGAGAGCAGCAGAAAAAAAATTATGACCCCACCCTCTTGTTCATCTCAATTTAGGTGTTCAATGTCGGTAATAATCGGTAAAATTACCGTGATCTTTGTGCCTTTTCCTTCCTCACTTTCCAGGTAAATTTGTCCTTTGTGCGCTTCCACACAGCGTCCGACAATGGCTAATCCTAATCCCGTTCCTTGAATATTATCGACATTGCTACCGCGATAAAAAGGTTTAAATAAATTTTCTTGATCTTTGCTGGGAATACCAATTCCTCGATCGATAATTTTAAAGACTACCTGCTCAGATTCGACGATAATCTTAAATTCTATGGGGTTTCCTTCGGGTGAATATTTGAGAGCATTTCCTAGTAAATTTGTCAAGATATGTTTAATTAAATTAATATCCCAAAGTCCTCTTTCTAAGCTGCCCTCAACTTGAAAAATAATTGCTGATTGCAGCTCTGGCTTAACAATAAAAGATTCTACCAATTTCTGACAATAATCCAGTAAATCCACCGGATCAAATTGACAGTATAATCTCCCGGAATCGGCCCGGCCAATTAATAACACTTCTGTGAGCAATTGATCCATGTCTTTAATGGCCGATCGAATCATGCGAAAATAGCTAACTTGCTGATCTTTTGTCAACCGATCGCGACTTTCTTCTAATAATCCAGCCGAGAGTAAAATTTTATTTAAAGGATTGCGAAAATCGTGGGATAACATGGAAACAAATTCAGTTTTTAACTGATTTAATTCCTGAGCTTTTTCCAGTTGATTAGTGCGTTCAATCACGCTCATTTTTAAAGCTTTGTTGGATTCTCGTAAAGCTTCCTCCATCTGTTTTCGCTCGATCGCATAACATAGCGATCGAGTTAAAATTTCTAAACTTACTTCTCTTTTAATTAAATAATCCTGCGCTCCCTGACGTAGTGCTGCCAAAGCTAAATTATCATCATTAGTATTAGTTAAAACCACGATTGGCAATTTCGGAGCCGTAATCAAAAGGGGAGCTAAGGATTCCAAACCCTGACTATCTGGTAAAGTTAAATCTAATAAAATTACATCAAAATTTGTTTGTTGTAATAGAGAAATCGCCTCGGACAGTCTTGACACATTAACCAGATGAAATTCTTTTTTTTCATTACCCTTAAGAATTTCCTTTAATAATCGAGCTTCGGCTAAATTATCCTCGATTAAAAGAACTTTTATATCCTGCGAGAGTCCCATTTTTTAATCAAGAGTTAAAGAGATTTGGGAGGTTAGGGATTTGGGAGGTTAGGGATTGGGAAGTGGGGAGGTGGGGTGTGGGGTGTGGGGTGTAGGGTGTAGGGAGGGGGAATTATGAATTATGAATTATGAATTATGAAGTGGGGTGTGGGGTGTGGGGAGAATAAATAGAAATAATCTCCTGACTCCTGACTCCTGACGACCGCCTCCTGCCTCCTGACGACCGACTCCTGATAACTGATAACTGATAACGATTCACTCCCCGGGTAAAGTAGCGGTTTCTAACCAAAAAGCCTCGATATTTTTGACAATTTTGAACAAATCGTTGAGATTGCGCGACTTGGTTATATAACAATTAACGTGCAGTTCATAGCTATAAAAAATATCCTCCTCGTTGCGAGAAGTGGTTAAAACCACCACAGGAATTCTTTTTAAACTGGGATCGTTTTTGATTTCCGCTAATACCTCCCGTCCGTCTTTTCTTGGTAAATTCAGATCGAGAAGAATCAGATTAGGACGGGGAGAATCGAGATACTCCCCTTCTCGACGCAGATAATCCATGGCGTTGACACCATCCCTAACGATAACTAATTCATGCGGGACGGTGCTAGTTTTTAATGCCTCTTGGATGAGGCGAATATCAGCTTTGCTGTCCTCCACTAATAAGATAATTTTGTGTGGCACGTCCTCGCCAGCGCTCACGCTCGTTACCTCCTAGGGGAATTGTAAAATAGAAAACCGCTCCTTTGCCTAATTGGGATTCTACCCAAATTCGTCCGCGATGACACTCGATAATTTTTTTACAAATCGCCAAACCCATACCTGTGCCGGGGTACTCGTCGCGGGTGTGCAGTCGTTGGAAAATCACGAAAATGCGTTCGGAAAATCGGGGATCGATACCAATTCCATTATCGGTGACAGAGAACAGCCATTCCTCCTCTTGACGTTGGGCAGCAATATGAATAGTGGGGGTTGCTTTTCCCCGGAATTTAATGGCATTACCGATGAGATTTTGGAACAATTGCATTAACTGGGTTTTATCTGCCATGACAATTGGCAAAGGATCAACGGTGATTATAGCTTGACTTTCCTGAATTCTCCCTTTCAGGTTAGCGAGAGCTTTTTCCAGTGCCAGATTAGCATCAATGGTATTAAACTCTACCGCCTGCATATCCACTTTCGAGTAAGCCAGCACATCATCTATTAATGTTTGCATCAAACTGACACCTTCGACGGCAAAAGTAATAAATTCTTTAGCATCTTCGTCCAGTTCTTCGGTGTAGCGCATTTCTAGCAACTGCACATAGTTGGCGACTTGATTGAGGGGTTCCTGTAAATCGTGGGAAGCGACGTAGGCGAATTTTTTTAATTCGGCGTTTGATAGTTCCAAATCCCGCGCCAAACGGGCCAATTCATCGGCTTGTTTTAAGATGATATTGACGATCGCTTTTCGTAATTCTAGTGCGGCGTTGATTTCTACTGCTTTCCAGGGTAAAGATTTGAGACGAACGGTTTCTTTCCAGAGGGAGAAAGATTTACGCGGACAGAGACGAATATCACCATCTATGGCAGTCGTTTCGATCGCTTTACCCGGATCACCACCCCAGTTCACGGTTTGAATTACTTCTGGACGAAACCAGAGGAGATAATTACGTTTAGAAATGGGAATTGCTAGTAAACCACTGGCAATGTCTTTAAACTTACCCCCATCGGCATAAATTCGCGGTAAGGAATTGGTATAGTAAACATCTTCATGGACGTTTTTTTCTAGCCAAGTAATCAGATAATTTAGTTCTTCTTCGCTCGGTGTTACTCCAATTAAGGTATAATTGCCGCCTAAACAAATAGCGGATCCTGTGGCTTTAGTTAGATCGAGCAGATTCGGTTTATGGGCAATTAATCCATCAATAAAGTTATTAGCTTCCGCCATATAATCGATTAATTGCGATTGCACAAAGTTTAATTTCACTCGATAGTCATAATCCTCGGTTTCTTCCCGTGCCGATATTTCCGAAAAAATTACTCTTCCTAAAAACTCACAAGCTTTACGGAGTTCGTAGGGTACATATTTGGGGGTACGGTGATGACAGGCAATAATGCCCCAGAGACGTTTATTTTCAATCAGAGAAATGGTTAGAGATGCTCCCACTCCCATATTATGCAGGTATTCTAAATGACAGGGAGAAGCACTTCTAAGACTGGACAGGGTTAAATTTAAGGGTTGTTGGGTTTCGGGATGAAGAACAGGCACTAGATCGACGGGTTCAGAGGTAGCATCGGGAATCTGTCGAATCCAATTAGCACTTAATAAATTTCGTGCCGGGAGAGGGATATCGGAAGCGGGATAACGTAAACCGAGATAGGGTTCTAGTTGCTCTATTTTGTCTTCTGCTATCACATCACCGTTATCTTCTTCGTCGAATTTGTATAACATAACTCGATCGAATCCTGTCATTTTTCTGACTTCTTTAACGATGATATTACAGAAATCTTTCAGGCTACGGGTGGCTTCAAGTTTATCGATCGAAGTTTTGGCTAGGTGATAGAAACTCAGGAAAGGAATGTTTTCATAGGAAATAGCTGGTTCTAACTCTAAAATCAGCATTTGTTCGGCGTTGCGGTGAAAAATAGCATCAAAGACGGCAAAATCATCCCCTTTAACCCGCGCCCAAATTTTGGAGGGATTGATAGCATCAAAATCGTTATTTTCTATGGCTGATTTTAGAGGATCGATCTGAAAGGGATCGAAGATTTCCTCTAGGGTTTTACCGATAATTTCCCCCGGAGAAATACCCAATAAACTGCGGCTATTACTGCTGGTTTGGCTGACTTTTAGCTCCGGTTCGCTGAGAACTAAAAGCACCCCGTGCGGTTGAATTCGGTTATAGAGATGGATCGGTTCCCGTTCGATCGAAGTTGGGTTAATTGTCTCGGTTATAACTTCCATGTGTATTGCCCCCAGAGGATTTTTGCCAAGTTGAAAACTCTTTGTTTATTAAAACTATTTCTTCTCACTTTCGGGGGGCGATCGAGAATAAATTTACTTCTCTTAATACTAGGCCATCAAAAGTAATAAAACTTTAATTAATCAGTTATCTACTGATCGAGCAGTTCTGTTCAGTTCCCTTTATTATAATCAGTTTTTCTCTGAGAATCTATGGTAATTTGTTAAGAATTAAAAGTTAATGTTACAAGGGACAGATAATTCTTAATAAAAATATATGGTAGGGTGTGTTAGCGAAGCGTAACACACCAAAATCTAAGATTTAAATACGATAGCAACCCTTTTTTGTTAATTACCTGGAGGTAAAATTTTGAACATTTCTGCAAGCTTATAACTATTTACAAGGAGACTAATTGGCGGATTAATCTTTTGTGCTTTTTCTGGAACTATTTTTGTGAAAAATTCCCATAACTTTTGGGATATATTGTTCTTGGTTTCCTTATCTTCACCTTCGACTTCATTAATTCCCACCTCGGTGAGGGTAGCCAAAATTTCCTTGCGAAGACCATTATAGCCAACGATGTAAAATTTGTTAAGAGCTTCCAGGACTTCATTTAATTTAATCAGCAGAAATTGTTTAAACTCTTGCGTAATTTTGCTATCTTCAATCATTTGAATTAAACCTAATATTTCTTCCCTTAACCTATTCAAATCCTCTTTGCTTAAACATATTTCCTCAAAATCTTCTACACAAGAAGGAAGCCAATATAGAGCTTCCCAGTCAGGAGAGTTTAGTGGCTCTCCGAAACCTAACCAATTCTCGTGAACTCTTGACAATAAACTAATTAATTTATACTTAATTTTTTCCATAAGTTTTTTATAGGAAGACTGTTTTCTTGAAGGAAAATATTGTAGTTGATCTTCTATGTGATAAATAAGCTGTAGTAATTGAATCAACCCTTTCTGAACAGAATCAGTGTCATTTTTCACTTCCATTGCTCTTGCTAAAACTGCTTGAACTGATTCGTTAGTTTCGTCTTGAGAACATCTTTGTAGGATAATTAATAAACGTTCGGCTGGATTATGAATCGGTAGAGGAGATGATTCCATAAATTTTATCAAAGGCTAGATTGGTTATATATAGAACAATAGTATTGTAACTTATCATTTCTATTTTTACAGCAAGTTTGAGAGCCTATTTATGAAAAAAATG